>JBIOTN010000061.1:0-37519 GCA_044866005.1 Candidatus Rokuibacteriota bacterium
GGCCTCCTCCGCGGGGATCTCGGGAGCGCTCGGAGCGGAACCCTGTGACGGTTGCGGTCGTGCGGGCGGCCGGCCGTCGGCCTTCACCGACAGTCGCCCGGGCGCGGGCTTGGGCGCGCCTCACCGCCCGCCGGCGCCGAAGCCGCGAGGGCGTCCGGCTTTGACACTGGCGGGGCGGGGAGCGTACGCTGAGCGTCGCCGGAGCCGACCGTGGACCTCCATCGCCGCGCGATCCAGATCGTTCGCGCCCGCCTCGGCCTCGTGTCGACCGACGCGGAGCTGATCCGGCGGGACGAGTACTTCCGGGATCGCGTGCCGCAGTCGCTCCTGACCGACTACCACCGCGTGGACGAGATCCCGTGGGGGCCCGACCCCGGGGCGGTGGACGCGGAGTTCCACGTCCTCGACCTCCCCGGGCTCGCGCCCACGGTCACCCTCGCGCCGGACCGCGTCGTCGCGGCCGGCGACTTCACGGCGCTCGAGGCGGCCGCCTCGGACCGCCGCTACACGCTCTTCGGGAACCTCGGCCTCCTCTTCCGCTACGCCATCGTCGCGCTCGAGCGCTACCACGCCACGTGGTCCTTCCACGCCAGCGCCATGGTGGACGACAAGGGGGACCTCTGGCTCATCCCGGGCGCGGCCGGGGCGGGGAAGACCGTCTTCCTGCTGGAGGGGCTCACCCGGGGCTGGACCATCTTCTCGACCGAGATGACCCACGTCCGGCTCACCGACGGCGGGTACGAGGTCTACAAGGGGTCGCTCTTCGACAACATCCGCCTGGGCACGCTCCTCTACGACTTTCCCGCCGTGATCGACCGCCTCGGGCTGACGCTGCCCGCCGCGAGGGACCCCTGGGGAAGCAAGATCACGCTCGATCTCGGCCACGCGGCGACGCCGGCGGACGTGCTGCTGAGCCCGTCGCTGCGCATCGTGAGCCCGAAGGTCGAGTCGGGTCGCGACCGCGCGATCGTGGCGCGCCTGGACCGGCGGGAGAAGCTGGTCCGGCTGCTCTTCGACAACGCCACGGAAAAGCAGGGCGCCACACTGCTCCTCTACGACCGCCTCCCCCTCCCGTCGCTCGACACGCCGGAGCTGGCGGCGCGCCGCCTCCGCGCGATGGAGGCGCTGGTCGACCGCGCTACGATCAAGAGCGCGCGCACGACGCTCTGCGGCGCGCGGAACTGCCTGGAGGGCTTGCTCGATGCCTGAGCGAAAGATGCGGGAAGAACCCGCCTGGGAGGGCGTGATCGCGCCCCCGGTCGGCGAGCGCGCCCGGAAGCCGCGCGAGAGCGGCTGGACCATGGTGATCGACAAGGGGCTCGGCCTCCACGCGATCGACGACCTGATGCAGGCCGCCGCGGGCGCCATCGACGTCGTCAAGCTGACCTTCGGCACCTCGGCCTTCTTCGGCTACGACCTGCTGAAGGAGAAGGTGCGGACGATCACGGCCCACAAGGTGGCGTGCATGCCCGGCGGCACGCTCCAGGAGGTGGCCGTGTGGCAGGGCACCGTCGACCGCTACCTCGAGCGGGCGCGCGAGCTCGGCTTCGACGCCATCGAGATCTCGGACGGCACCATCGAGATGGATCGCCGGACCCGGGGCGAGGTGATCGTCAGGGCGGTGAAGGCCGGCTTCCGCGTCCTGTCGGAGGTCGGCAAGAAGGACCCGACCGACGCCCAGCCCATGGCCGTGCTCGCGGAGCTCGTCAACGAGGACCTCGACCACGGGGCGTTCATGGTGATCATGGAAGCCCGCGAGGCGGGGAAGGGGGTCGGGATCTACGACGCCTCGGGCCTCCCGAAGGAGGCCGAGATCGACGCCTTCCTCGCGGGGGTGAAGGACGCGAGCCGGATCCTCTGGGAGGCGCCGCTCGGGCCCCAGCAGCGCTACCTCGTCCTCCGCTTCGGGCCGAACGTGAACCTCGGCAACGTCGCGCCCGAGGACGTCCTGGCCCTCGAGGCGCTGCGCTGCGGGCTCCGCGGCGACACGCTCAAGCGGGCCTGGCGTCAGCCCCGGGACCCCGGACGATCGCCGTGACCGGCGGCTCGACGCGGCGATCGTGCGACGCGTCGGCGTGCCGATGAGGGCGTGAGGCCGGCGCGCGCCCCCGCGTCGTCCGGCCCGCGGCTCCGCGCTTCCCGCCGCGGCAGCCCCCTCCGGCGGATTCACAGCGTGGGGGTTCTGTGCGATTCTAACCGCGGTGCCTACCGCTCGAACTCTCACGGCTTCTGACGGCGCCCACCGCCGCGAGACACCGCGCGCCGCGATCCGAAGCGCTTCCCGCGCCGGCTGCGCCGGCGCACCCTGCCGGGGGAGGGTCCGGGAGGGGGGCGGCGTCCCCCTCGCCTAACCATGCGCTACGGGTTCGTCATCGACCACACCCGGTGCATCGGCTGCCACGCCTGCACCGTCGCCTGCAAGGAAGAGAACGCGGTCCCGCTCGGCGCCTTCCGCACCTGGGTCAAGTACGTCGAGAAGGGCGAGTTCCCGAATACCCGGCGCTACTTCGCGGTCCTGCGGTGTAACCACTGCGACGACGCGCCGTGCGTGACGATCTGTCCGACCGTCGCGCTCTACCGGCGGGCGGACGGGATCGTGGACCTCGATCGTGACCGCTGCATCGGCTGCAAGGCGTGCATGCAGGCCTGCCCCTACGACGCCCTCTACGTCGACCCGGCGACGCACACGGCGGCGAAATGCCACTTCTGCGCCCACCGCGTCGAGCTGGGACTGGAACCGGCCTGCGTGATCGTCTGCCCCGAGCGCGCGATCCTGGCGGGCGACCTCGACGACCCCGCGAGCGAGGTCGCGCGCACCATCGCACGCGCCCAGGTGCTGGTGCGGAAGCCCGAGCAGGGGACCAAGCCCAAGCTCTTCTACGTGGGGGTGGACGAGGCGGCGCTCACCCCGCCGCCCCAGTCCGGCGGCGGCGCGACCCTGTGGGGCCGGCGCCCGGATGGCGCGCCCGGCCTCCCCGCGAGTCCGGGCGGCGACGGCGGAGCCGGCAAGCGTCGCAGCGGGCGGACGCCGAAGCCGCTCGACGCCCTGGGGCGCACGGTCTACGACGTCCCCCACGAGCCGCGGCCGTGGGGCCGGCGGGTGTCGCAGTACCTCTTCACGAAGGCGGTGGCCGCCGGGGCGGCGCTCGTCGCGGCGCTCGGCGCCCTCACCCCGTGGGCGCCCGCGGAAAGCCTCGCCCTGCCGCTCGTCGCGCTCCTCTTCCTCGCGGCGACGACGGCGCTGCTCGTCGTCGACCTCAAACGGCCCGAGCGCTTCCTCTACATCCTCCTCAAGCCGAACCTGCGCTCCTGGCTGGTCTGGGGCGCGTGGATCCTCCTGGGCTTCGGCGCGGCGCTGGCCGGCTGGCTGCTCGCGCTCCTCGCCGCCCGGGGCGACTGGCTCCCCGCCCTGGCCGGCCCGCTCGCGGCGCTCGCGCTCGCGGCCGCCGGCTACAGCGCGTTCCTCTTCGCCCAGGCCGAGGGCCGCGACTTCTGGCAGAGCCCGCTCGTGCTCCCGCACCTCCTGGTGACCACGCTGGTGGCGGGGCCGGCCGTCGCCCTGCTGGCCCACGGCCCGGCACGGGCGATGCGCGGCCTGCTCCTCGTGGGGCTCGGCGTGAACCTGCTGCTCCTCCTGGCCGAGCTCTTCACCCCCCACGCCAGCCGGGACGCCGTGGCGGCGGCCCACGCGATCACCCATGGCCCGTGGCGCGGCGTGTTCTGGGGCGGCGTCGTCGTGGGCGGGACGCTGGTGCCGGCCCTGCTCCTCGTGACCCCGCTCCCGCTGACGTCGGCCTTCGCGAGCCTGTTCGCCCTCGCCGGCCTCTATCTCTGGGAAGAGTGCTGGGTCGGGGCCGGGCAGGCCGTGCCGCTGAGCTGAGGGGGAAGGGGCGATGACCGTCGAGCCGCTGAACCCCGCCGCGCAGGGCCTCGCCGCGCCGGCGGGCGGCCTCCAGAGCTTCCCGCCGGTCGCGCGCTGGGACGACTGGGAGGAGTACGATCCCGGCGCGTGGCCGCGGAAGGTCCCGCGCCGCTTCCGGCTCGTCCCGACGATCTGCTTCAACTGCGAGGCCGCCTGCGGGCTCCTCGCCTACGTCGACCGCGACACGCTCCGCATCCAGAAGTTCGAGGGGAACCCCGAGCACCCGGGCAGCCGCGGCCGGAACTGCGCGAAGGGGCCGGCCACGCTCAACCAGGTCTACGACCCCGAGCGGCTCCGCTTTCCCATCCGGCGGGTCGGGCCGCGCGGCGGGGGGCGCTGGGAGCGGGTGAGCTGGGACCAGGTGCTCGACGACCTCGCCGGCCGCGTGCGCCGGGCGCTCGTGGAGGGCCGCCGGAACGAGATCATGTACCACGTGGGCCGGCCCGGACACGAGCTGGTCTACCACCAGCGGATCCTCCACGCCTGGGGGATCGACGGTCACAACTCCCACACCAACGTCTGCTCGGCCTCGGCCCGCGCCGGCTACGCCTTCTGGCACGGCCTCGACCGGCCCTCGCCCGACCACGCCAACGCGCGCTTCATCCTCTTGCTCTCCTCCCACCTCGAGAGCGGGCACTACTTCAACCCGCACGCTCAGCGGATCATCGACGGGAAAGCGCGCGGGGCGAAGGTCTGCGTCCTCGACACGCGCCTCTCCAACACGGCGTCCATGGCCGACTGGTGGCTCTCGCCGTGGCCGGGCACCGAGGCGGCCGTCCTCCTCGCGATGTGCCAGGTGTTGATCCGCGAGGGGCGCTACGATCGGGAGTTCCTCCGGCGCTGGGTCAACTGGGCGGACTACCTCCGCGACGAGCACCCCGACCGGCCCCCGACCTTCCAGACGTTCGAGGCGCTCCTCCCCACGCTCTACGCCGAGTACACGCCCGAGTTCGCCGAGCGGGAGTCCGGCGTCCCCGCCGCCACGATCGTCGAGGTGGCCCGGGAGGTCGCCCGGGCGGGCCCGGCCCTGGCCACCCACGTCTGGCGCAACGCCGCCGCCGGCAACCTCGGCGGCTGGCAGGTCGCCCGCGCGCTCGAGTGGCTCGTCGTCCTGGTGGGCGCGGTCGCGACCCCGGGCGGCACGGCCCCGAGCTTCTGGAACAAGGCGATCCCGGCGCCGCCGCTCATGCCCCCGCCCGCCAAGGTGTGGAGCGAGCTCCTGTATCCGCGCGAGTACCCGCTCGCCTTCTTCGAGATGAGCTTCCTCTTGCCGCACTTCCTGAAGGAGGGGCGCGGCAAGCTCGACGTCTACTTCACCCGCGTCTACAACCCCGTCTGGACCAATCCGGACGGCCTGTCCTGGATCGAGATGCTGACCGACGAGACCAAGGTCGGCCTCCACGCCTGCCTCACCCCGATCTGGAGCGAGACGGCCTGGTTCGCCGACTACGTCCTCCCCATGGGGCACGGCTCGGAGCGCCACGACCTCATGAGCCAGGAGACCCACGCGGCGCGGTGGATCGGGTTCCGGCAGCCCGTGCTCCGCGTCGCGCTCGAGCGGGCCGGGCGCCGCTTCGCCACGACCTGGGAGGCGCACGCCGCGGCAGGGCTCGGGGAGATCTGGGAGGAGGACGAGTTCTGGATCGAGCTGTCGTGGCGCGTGGACCCGGACGGCGCCCTCGGGATCCGCCGCTACTTCGAGTCCCCTTACCGGCCGGGCGAGAAGCTCACGGTGGAGGAGTTCTACCACTGGATGTTCGAGCACTCCGTCCCGGGCCTGCCCGCGGCGGCGGCCAAGGTCGGGCTCTCCCCGCTCGAGTACATGCGCACCTACGGCGCCTTCCTCGTCGAGGACGGCGTCTACCGGACCCACGAGACCCGCGTGGGGTCCGCGGACCTGGCCGGCGCGACCGTGGACCCCGTCTCCGGGGTCATCCGGAAGGGCCGCGCCGAGATCGGCGTGGAGATCGATGGGCAGCCCATGATCGGCTTCCCCACGCCCTCCCGGCGGCTGGAGTTCTACTCGCGGACGCTCAAGGAGTGGAAGTGGCCGGAGCACGCGCTGCCGGGCTACATCCGGAGCCACGTCCACTGGTCGCAGCTCGACCGGGCCCGGAACGAGTTCCTGCTGCTGCCGACCTTCCGGCTGCCCACCCTCATCCACACGCGCTCCGGTAACGCGAAGTGGCTCTACGAGATCTCCCACTCCAACCCCGTCTGGATCCATCCGCGCGACGCCGAGCGCCTGGACGTCGGGACGGACGACCTCGTGAAGATCACGACCGAGATCGGCTCGTTCGTCGACCGCGCCTGGCTCACGGAGGCGATCCGGCCCGGGATCGTCGCGTGCTCCCACCACCTGGGGCGCTGGCGCCTCGCCGAGGAGACGGGCGGCAGCCGCTGGGCCACGGCCCTGGTGGACCTCCGGCCGGTCGAGCCGGGGCGGTGGCAGATGCGGACCGTCCACGGCGTGCGGCCGTTCGCGAGCGAGGACCCGGACTCGAGCCGGATCTTCTGGGAAGACGCCGGCGTCCACCAGAACCTGACCTTCCCCGTCCAGCCCGATCCGGTGAGCGGCCAGCACTGCTGGCACCAGAAGGTGCGGGTCGAGCGCGCCGGCGTGGCTGACCGGTACGGCGACGTGATGGTGGACACGGCGAAGGCGCACGAGGTCTACCGCCGCTGGCTCGACCTCACCCGCCCGGCCCCGGGGCCGGGCGGACTCCGCCGCCCGCTCTGGCTGCCGCGCGCCTACAAGCCGGACCCCGAGAGCTACCGCCTGGAGGACTGGACGTCGGAGGGGCTGAGGCCCTCGTCGGACCGGCCGTGAGGCGCGGCCGCGAACTGCGCCGCCTGGAGGACTGATGCCGCAGAAGACGATCCGCGTGGAGACCGTCGCCCAGGCCTACCTGGAGATCCTGCGCGAGCGCGGGATCGACTGCTTCTTCGGGAACGCCGGCACCGACTTCGCCTCCATCATCGACGGCTTCGCCAAGTTCGCCGCCGAGGGCAAGGCGACGCCGCGGCCCATCCTGGTCCCCCACGAGTTCGCCGCGGTGTCGATGGCGCACGGCTACTACGCGGTGACCGGGCGACCCCAGGTCGTCATGGTCCACGTGACCGTGGGGACGGCCAACGCCATCGGCGCCATCATCAACGCCGCGCGCACCCACACCCCCGTCATCTTCACCGCGGGCCGGACGCCGGTCACGGAGGAGGGCGGGCTCCGGGGCGCGCGCGACACGTACATCCACTGGGCGCAGGAGGCCTTCGACCAGGCGGGGATGCTGCGGGAGTTCGTGAAGTGGGACTACGAGCTCCGCCAGGCGGTGCACCTGGAGGGCGTCGTGGACCGGGCGCTCGAGGTCGCCATGGCCGAGCCGCGCGGACCGGTCTACCTCATGCTGCCGCGCGAGGTGCTGGCCCAGCCGCTCGGGGAGATCACGATCACCTCGCCGGCGCGCCGGAACGTGGAGAGCCGGCGCTACCCCGACCCGGCGCGGATCGACGAGGCGGCGGCGATCCTGGCCGAGGCCCGCGCGCCGCTGATCGTCACCTCGGCCGCCGGTCGCGTTCCCGCCGCCGTCCCGGCGCTCGTGGGCCTGGCCGAGGCGGGCGCGATCGCGGTCGTGGAGGCGAACCCCACCTGCATGAACTTCCCGGCGGACCATCCCTGCCACCTGGGCTACGCCTTCGCCACGCTCCCGCACCCCGCGATCACGGAGGCCGACGCCATCCTGGTCGTGGACTGCGACGTGCCCTGGTTCCCGTCGCGCGCCAAGCCGAGGGACGACGCGAAGGTCGTCCACCTGGCGACCGATCCCTTCTACAGCCGGTACCCCATGCGCTCGTATCCCTGCGACGTCCCCCTCGCGGCGGAGTCGGCCGTCGCGCTGCCGCTCCTGGCCGAGGCGGTGCGGCGGCGCGTCCCGACGAAGGACGTGGAGGCCCGGCGGGAGCGCCTCGTCTCGCTCCACCGGGCGAGCCGCGCCGCCTGGGCGGAGGCGGCGGCGGCCGAGCGGACGCGGACGCCCATCGGCTTCCAGTGGGCCGCGCGCTGCCTGCGCGAGGTCCTGACCTCCGACACCCTGGTCGTCAACGAGTACCCGCTCGACCTGCGCCACGCGCCGCCGCCGGCCCCGGGCTCCTACCTGGCGCATCCGCCGTCGGGCGGGCTCGGCTGGGGATTCGGCGCGGCCCTGGGCGCGAAGCTCGGCGCGCCGGAGCGGACCGTGATCGCGGCCCTCGGCGACGGCGCGTACATCTTCGGCGCCCCCACGGCCTGTCACTACGTCGCGCGCCTGCACGGCCTGCCCATCCTGACCGTGGTCTTCAACAACGAGTCCTGGGACGCCGTGAAGTTCGCCGCCCTCGGCGTCCACCCGGACGGCTGGGCGGCGTCGACCAACGCCGTGCCGCTCTCGAGCCTCGCCCCGGCGCCGCGCTACGAGGAGATCGTGCGCGCCTTCGACGGCCACGGCGAGCGGGTGGAAGCGCCGGAGGCGCTCCCCGGCGCCCTCCAGCGCGCGCTCCGGGCCGTGCGCGAGGAGCGGCGCCAGGCGCTCCTCAACGTCGTCTGCCGGCGCTGAGGGCGGAGGATCGGTACGGGGCCCGCGCGGAGAAACGGCGAGGCCCGCCTCACCCGTACAGGACGGCGATCGAGGCGGGCCTCGGCGCTCGTGTCGAGCGCGCGCGTCCGCGCGGGGTCTAGTTGTGCAGGTGGCCCGTGGTGCTCACCGTCTGGGAGTCACCATCGGTCGCGTCGAAGGCGCTGACGACGAGGGTCGCCGGCCCGGGCGAGTACGACGTGCCGAAAAGGATGGGCGCCAGGACCGACCACGCCTGGACCGTGCCGTCGCAGGTGACGGTCGTGTTGCCCGACCCCGCCTGGAGCCCTTTCCCCTTGGACTGGAAAATGGTCACGTCGACGAACGCGGTATCTCCGGCGGTGCACTGGATGAGGCCGGACACCTGGGCGACGGTCCGGTTGAGCGAGAGCTGGACGTTTCGGTCGACGGTGATGGCGTCGATGAACGCGAGGGCCACCGCGCCGCTCACCAGCACGATGAGGACGGTCAGCGAGATCCTGAGAAGGGCGAAACGAGTTGTCAGATGCTTCATCGAGCTTCTCCTTGTTTGGAATTGGTCGTGTCAAGTCCCGGGTTCACACCTCGAGGGTGCCGACGATGTCACCTCCTTCCGGTTGGCGCGCGCTCCGGCGCCGGGCCGGGGACGGGCCCCGGAACGCGCAGGCTGAGGGTTCGCACGTAGCGGCGAGTCAGACCCCTACCGGTCACTGGTAGGCAGGCCGGCGTGACTTTAAGGTGATCCACTTAGGTATGTCAAGGGGCCGGGCCGTGCGGGCGGTCCGGTCCTCTCCCCCGTGGGGTGGGCTTCTTGACGGGGGGCCCGGCCGCCCGTACGGTACGCCAGTGGAGCGCATCGAGACCGATCTCTTGATCCTGGGCGCGGGCGGAGCGGGCCTGTGCGCGGCGCTCCACGCCGCCGACCGGGCCCCGGGCCTCGCGATCACGCTCGTGGTCAAGGGCCTGCTCGGTCGCGCCGGCTGCACGCGCATGGTCCAGGGCGGCTACAACGCGGTCCTGGAATCCCCGGATTCGCTCCAGGCCCACTTCCTCGACACGCTCCAGGGCGGCGCCTTCCTCAACGACCAGGAGCTCGCCTGGCGTCTCGTCGAGACGGCGCCGGCGCGCGTCGTCGAGCTGGAGAGCCGCTACGGCTGCTTCTTCGACCGGACGGCCGACGGGCGGATCCACCAGAAGCCGTTCGCCGGCCAGTCGCACGACCGCACGATCCACAAGCGCGACCTCACCGGCATCGAGATCATGAATCGCCTCGCCGAGCAGGCGTGGGCGCGCCCCGCGATCCGCGTCCTGGAGGAGCACCGCGCGGTGGACCTCCTGCAGGACCCGGCCGGGCGCGTGGGCGGCGCCCTGGTCCTCGACATCCGGAGCGGCGGGTTCGTGACCGTGCGCGCCCGGGCCACCTTGCTCGCCTGCGGCGGGGGGCCGACGATGTACCGGGTGATCGCCTGCTCGGCGGACAAGGCGGCGGACGGGATCGCCCTCGCCTATCGCGCGGGCGCGCCGCTGCGAGACATGGAGATGGTCCAGTTCCACCCGACGGGACTCGTCGTGCCCGGCTCCCTCATGACGGGCGCGCTCCTCGAGGAGGGGTTGCGGGGCGCGGGCGGGCGGCTCTACAACGCCGCGGGGGAGCGCTTCATGGCGCGCCACGACCCCGTCCGGCTCGAGCGCGCGACGCGCGACGTGGTCGCGCGCGCGAGCTACCTGGAGATCGCGGAGGGGCGCGGGACGCCGGACGGGGGGGTCTGGCTGGACGTCTCCCACCTGGGCGCCGAGTTCGTCGAGCGGCACTTTCGCGGCATGCTCCGCCGCTGCCGCGACTTCGGCCTCGACCTGGCGCGCGCCCCGGTGCCGGTGATGCCGACCGCCCACTTCCTCATGGGGGGGGTGGTCATCGACCCCGACTGCCGCACCCCGCTGGACGGGCTGTTCGCCGCCGGCGAGGACGCCGGCGGGGTGCACGGGGCAAACCGGCTCGGCGGCAACGGCGTGGCCGACTCCACCGTCTTCGGCGGGATCGCGGGCGACGTGATGGCGGACTGGGTCGTGGGCCGACCGCGGCCCGCGGTCTCGGCGCCCGACGCGGAACGCCGCGCGGCGGCCGCGCGGGCCCCGCTCGCTCGCGACGGCGGCGGCGGCGAGGTCCCCGCCCTTCGCCGGGTCGTGCGGGAGGCGATGTGGGAGCACGCCGGCCTCATCCGGACGGGCTCCGGGCTCGAGCAGGCGCTCGCCGCGCTGGAGGACGTCGCCGCGCGGCTCGAGCCCACCGCGGTCGCCGGCGGGCCGGCCTACAACCTCGCGTGGCAGGCCTGGCTCGATCTGCGGAACCAGCTCCTCGCGGCGCGTCTCGTCGCGCTCTGCGCCCGGCAGCGCCGGGAGAGCCGCGGCGCCCACTACCGCGCGGACCACCCGGCGCGCGACGACGCCCGGTGGCTCGTCAACGTGTTCGTGGCCGAGCGGCGCGGGGCGCCGACCCTGTGGACGGAGCCCGTGCGCCTGACGCGCGCGCGGCCGGAGGCGCCGGCGCCGGCCGCCATGGTCGAAATCGGAGACTGAGGCCCTTTCACGGAGGCAGAGATGACGCGATCGCGGCTCGGTCGCTTCGAGATGAACACGGACCTCGTGTTCGCCGGCCTCCTCACCGTCATCCTGATCGGGCTCCTGGTCGAGAACCTCTTCTTCAAGTGGCTCGAGCGGAAGACCGTCCTCCGCTGGGGCATGTCGGCGAGCCACTGAGCGGGAGATGGCCGGGCCCGGCCGGTACGATGTCTGGCAGCAGGCCGCCACCTACGAGCCTTACGTCGGGCGCTGGAGCCGACTCGTGGCCAAGGAGTTCCTGAGCTGGCTCGCGGTGGCGCCGGGCAAGCGCTGGCTCGACGTGGGCTGTGGCACGGGGGCGCTCAGCGGGATGATCCTGGCGATGACGTCGCCGGCCCACCTCGACGCCATGGACGCATCCGAGGCCTACCTGACGTATGCGCGCGAGCAAGTGCGCGATCCGCGCGTCCGCTTCGAGGTCGCGGAGGCTCAGGCCTTGCCGGCGCCGGCCGACTCCTACGACGCGGTCGTGTCGGGCCTCGTCCTGAACTTCGTGCCCCAGCCGAGTGGGGCCGCGGCGGAGATGACGCGCGTGGCGCGGCCGGGGGCCGCGGTCGCCGCGTACGTCTGGGATTACGCGGGGGGGATGGAGCTGGTCCGCCGCTTCTGGGACGCCGCCGTCGCGCTCGACCCGGCGGCCCGCGAGCTAGACGAGGGCCGGCGCTTCCCGCTCTGCCGTCCGGAGCCGCTCGCGGCGCTCTTCCGCGACGCCGGCCTGGCCGGTGTCGAGACGCGCGCGGTCGAGGTGCCGACCGTCTTCCGCGACTTCGACGACTACTGGTCTCCGTTCCTCGGCGGGCAGGGGCCCGCGCCGGGCTACACGATGTCGCTCGGCGAGGAGGCGCGGGCCGCGTTGCGCGAGCGGCTGCGCAGCAGCCTGCCGGCGGGGCCGGACGGCGCCATCCACCTCGTCGCGCGCGCGTGGGCCGTGCGCGGGGCCAAGGCCGGTGGCTGAGCCCCCGCCCGCGCTCCACCGCGCCTGGGCGAGCCGCGACGCCTGGCGGGGCACGCGGCTCGGCCTCTGGGCGTGGCTCCTGCAGCGTGCGGCGGCCGTGGCGCTGGTCGTGGTCGTCGCGCTCCACATCCGGGACCCCTTCGCCCGGCCGGTGCAGGCGACGCTCCTGGGCCTGGTGCTGCTCCATGGCCTGCTGGGCCTCCGCGCGATCCTGCTCGACTTCGGCCTGCCCTGGCGCCTCCACCAGGCGCTCTTCGTGGCTGCCCTGGTGCTCGGCTTCCTGCTGTTCGTGGTCGTGTGGAGCTACCGGCGGTACTGAGCCCGTGATCTTGCGGATCTTCCGGTGGAGCCCCGAGGCGGGCGCCCGCTTCGACGACTTCCGGATCCAGGCCGACGCACGGACCACGGTGCTCGACGCCCTCGTCCGCCTGCAGGAGACCGAGGCGCCCGACCTCGCCTTCCGCTATGCCTGCCGTGTCGGGATGTGCGGCTCGTGCGCCGTGGTCGTGGACGGCCGCGAACGCTGGGGCTGCCGGACGCGCCTGGCGACCCTGGCGCGGCGCGGCGCGCCGGTGACGATCCGCCCGCTCTACCACTTCCCGCTGATCCGCGACCTCGTCGTGGACATGGCGCCGTTCGTCGCCCGGATGACCGCGGTGGGCGCGGCGTTCGTGGCTCGCGCCGACGCGCCCCCCGCGGCCGTGCCCGCCCGGATCGCCGGCGGCAGTCCCGAGCGGGAGGCGATCGACGCGGCCATCGAGTGCATCGGCTGCGGCGCGTGCCTGTCGGCATGCACGATGGTGCGGTGGGACCCACGCTTCCCCGGCCCGGCGGCGCTCAACCGCGCCTTCACGCTCCTGGCCGACAGCCGCGAGGGAGGCGCGGCGGCGCGCGCGCCCGCCCTCTTGTCGGAAGACGCCGTCTTCCGCTGCCACGGCCAGGCCCAGTGCACGGCGGTCTGCCCCATGGGCCTGGCCCCGGCGGACTCCATCGGGAAGCTTCGCCGCGGCGCCATGCGATCACTGTTTCTGCGGACTTAGCGACGCTCGGCGGCTTGACAGGCCCGGGCGCGGCGCGTAGCATCGAAGGCGCGGAAACGCGTCGCCTCCTGCCCGGCCCGGGTTGGAGGCGATATCTTTGGGGGGCCTGTCATGGTGGCTGAGATCCGAGCGCTCTACGCCGCGATGCCCGAGCGCCTGGCCCGTGCCCGGCGCGAGTGGAAGCGCCCCCTCACCCTCACCGAGAAGATCCTCGTCAGCCACGTCCACGACTGGGGGAGCCAGGAGTGGGCACGCGGCCAGGCGCACCTCCGGCTCCGGGTGGATCGGGTGGCCATGCAGGACGCGACCGGGCAGATGGCCCTTCTCCAGTTCATGCAGGCGGCCAAGCCCCGCGTCGCCGTGCCGTCGACCGTCCACTGCGACCACCTGATCCGCGCGGAGACGGGCGCGTCGGCGGACCTGGTCCGGGCGCTGACGGAGAACAACGAGGTCTTCGCCTTCCTCCGCTCGGCCTCGCGGAAGTACGGGATCGGCTTCTGGCGGCCGGGCGCCGGCATCATCCACCAGGTGGTGCTGGAGAACTACGCCTTCCCCGGCGGGCTCATGATCGGCGCCGACTCGCACACGCCGAACGCCGGCGGGCTCGGGATGCTCGCGATCGGCGTGGGCGGCGTGGACTGCGGCGAGGTGATGGCCGGCCTGGCCTGGGAGGTGCTGCACCCGAAGCTGGTCGGCGTCCACCTCACCGGGAAGCTCGCGGGCTGGACGGCGCCGAAGGACGTCATCACGTTCCTCTGCGGCCTGCTGACCGTGCGCGGCGGCACGAACAAGATCATCGAGTACTTCGGGCCGGGCGCCGCCTCGATCAGCGCGACCGGCAAGGGCACGATCTGCAACATGGGGGCGGAGCTCGGGGCGACGACCTCGGTGTTCCCGTTCGACGACCGGATGGCGACCTACCTCCGCGCCACCGACCGGAGCGACGTCGCGGCGCTGGCCGAGGAGTACCGCGAGCACCTCGTGCCCGATCCCGAGGTGGCGCAGGCGCCGGCGCGCTTCTACGACGAGGTCGTCGAGATCGACCTCTCGGGGCTCGAGCCCCACATCGTGGGCCCACACTCCCCCGACCGGGCGCGGCCGGTCTCGAAGCTCGCCGCCGACGTGAAGAAGAACGGCTGGCCCGGCGAGATCAAGGCGGCCCTGATCGGCTCCTGCACCAACTCGTCGTACGAGGACATGCGGCGCGCCGCCCACATCGCCATGCAGGGGATCAAGGCCGGGCTCCGCGCCAAGACGCGCTTCCTCATCACGCCCGGCTCCGAGCGGGTCTACCAGACGATCAAGCGGGACGGGATCGTCGCGACGTTCGAGCAGATGGGGGGCACCGTCCTGGCGAACGCCTGCGGGCCGTGCATCGGCCAGTGGAAGCGCTCGGACGTGGGCCGGGAGACGACGAACACGATCGTGTCGTCGTTCAACCGCAACTTCCCCGGCCGCAACGACGGGAGCCAGGCGACCCTCTCCTTCCTGACGAGTCCCGAGATCGTCACGGGGCTCGCCTTCGCGGGCACGCTCGACTTCGACCCGGTGCACGGGACGCTGCCCGGTCCCGACGGGCGTCCCTTCCGGTTCACGCCGCCCGAGGGCGAGGAGCTGCCGCGCGACGGGTTCGCCCGGGGCGAGGAAGGGTACGACCCGCCGGCCGAAGACGGCACGCGCGTCACGGTCGAGATCCCGCCGAACAGCGAGCGCCTCCAGCTCCTCCAGCCGTTCCCGCGGTGGGACGGGCGCGACTTCGAGCGCCTTCCGGTCCTGGTCAAGACGCAGGGGAAGACCACCACCGACCACATCTCCCCGGCGGGGGCCTGGCTCCGCTACCGGGGGCACCTCGACCGGATCAGCGACAACATGTTCCTCGGCGCGCTCAACGCCTTCACCGGCGAGACCGGCACCGGCGTCAACGTGCTGAGCGGCGAAGCCGGCGGGCCGCTGGCGAAGATCGCCCGCGACTGGAAGGCGCGCGGGGTCGGCTGGGTCGTCGTCGGCGACGAGAACTACGGGGAGGGCTCGAGCCGCGAACACGCCGCCATGTCGCCGCGCTACCTCGGCGCCAGGGCGGTCATCGCGAAGAGCTTCGCGCGGATCCACGAGACGAACCTCAAGAAGCAGGGGATCCTGGCGCTGACCTTCGCGGACCCCGGCGACTGGGCCCGCGTCGAGCAGAACGACCGCCTCTCGATCGTGGGGCTCCGCGAGCTCGCGCCCGGCCGGCCCGTCGAGGTGCGGATCCACAAGCCGGGGGGGCAGGCGCTCACCATCCAGACGCGCCACAGCCTGACGACGGAACAGATCGGCTGGTTTCGCGCGGGGTCGGCCCTCAACGCCCTGACGTAGCCGCGGAGGCACGATGCCCGGTCACGTGAAGATTCCCGCCGGCGAGCGCATCACGCTGGCCCACGGGAAGCTCCAGGTCCCCGACACGCCCGTCGTCCCCTTCATCGAGGGGGACGGGACCGGGCCCGACATCTGGCAGGCGTCGGTCCGCGTGCTCGACGCGGCCGTGGAGCTGGCCTCGCGGGGCCGACGGCGGATCGCCTGGGCCGAGGTGTACGCGGGCGAGAAGGCCAAGGCCGTCTACGGCGCCGAGTGTCCGCCGAACCTCCTGCCGCGCGAGACGCTCGACGTGATCCGGGAGTACCTGGTCGCGATCAAGGGCCCGCTCACGACGCCCGTGGGCGAGGGCTTCCGCAGCCTGAACGTCACGCTCCGGCAGGAGCTCGACCTCTACGTCTGCCTCCGGCCCGTCCGCTACTTCAGGGGCGTCCCGTCGCCGGTCAGACGGCCCGAGGCCGTGGACATGGTGATCTTCCGCGAGAACACGGAGGACATCTACGCCGGCATCGAATGGGAGACGGGAACCCCGGAAGCCAGCCGGGTCATCGAGTTCCTCACGCGCGAGCTGGGCGTCCGGAAGATCCGCTTCCCCGAGTCGTCGTCGATCGGCGTCAAGCCGATCTCCCGCCAGGGCTCGGAGCGGCTGATCCGCGCCGCGATCCGCTACGCGATCGAGCACGAGCGACGGAGCGTGACGCTCGTCCACAAGGGAAACATCCAGAAGTACACGGAAGGCATGTTCATGAAGTGGGGCTACGGGCTCGCCAGGCGCGAGTTCCCGGACCGGACCGTGTCCTGGGAGGAGTGCGGCGGCAAGGCCCCCGCCGGGAAGATCCTGGTGAAGGACGCGATCACCGACGCCTTCCTCCAGCAGATCCTGACGCGCCCCGACGAGTTCGACGTCATCGCCGCCCCGAACCTGACCGGCGACCTCCTCTCCGACGCGCTCGCCGCGCAGGTCGGCGGCATCGGCATCGCCCCGGGCGGGAACATCAACTACGAGTCGGGGCACGCGCTCTTCGAGGCGACCCACGGGACGGCGCCGAAGTACGCGGGCCAGGACAAGGTCAACCCGGGGTCGCTGATCCTCTCCGGCGAGATGATGCTCCGCTACATGGGCTGGAGCGACGCGGCGGACCGGATCATCCGGGGCCTCGAGGCGACGATCGCGCAGAAGGTCGTCACCTACGACTTCGCCCGCCTCATGCAGGGGGCGCGCGAGGTGAAGTGCTCGGAGTTCGCCACGGCCGTCATCGAGAACATGCGAGCGCTGTAGAGAGCCGGGGGTCGCGCGACGATGTTCTCGGACCAGGAGCTCGCCTACCTCGGATCGCAGCGGCTCGCCCGGATCGCCACGGTGTCCGCGGACTCTCAGCCCGACGTCGCGCCCGTGGGGTTCGAGTTCGACGGGAAGCGCTTCTACGTCGGCGGCGTGAACCTCGCCAGGACCGCGAAGTACAAGAACGTGCGCGCCAACCCCCGGGTCGCCCTCGTGATCGACGACCTCGCCTCGGCCGATCCCTGGACCCCCCGGGGAATCAAGATCCACGGCAGCGCCCGGATCGTGAACCACCAGGGCCGGCTCGGGGCCGGCGAGTACCTCGAGATCGCGGCCGCGACGCACTGGAGCTGGGGGATCGAGGGGCCCGTGTTCCGGGACGGGAAGCCGGTCATCAAGAAGGCGCGACACCCCTGAAGGACCCGGCGATGGCGCGGCCGAAGGTCACCGTCGTGGGCGCCGGGAACGTCGGGGCCACGACCGCCCAGTACATCGTCGAGCGGGAGCTGGCCGACGTCGTCCTGACGGACGTCATCGAGGGCCTCCCGCAGGGCAAGGCGCTCGACCTCCTCCAGGCCGGCCCCATCCACGGGTACGACTGCCGGCTCGTCGGCGCCAACGACTACGAGGACACGGCCGGCTCCGACATCGTCGTGATCACGGCCGGCCTGGCCCGGAAGCCGGGGATGAGCCGCGACGACCTGCTCTTCAAGAACGCGGAGATCGTCCGCGGGGTCGTGCAGGAGCTGGCGCGCCGCTCGCCCGGGGCGATCCTGATCGTGGTCACCAACCCGCTCGACGCGATGGCGCAGCTGGCCTGGAAGACCTCCGGCTTCCCGAAGCAGCGGGTGCTGGGGATGGCCGGGGTGCTGGACTCGGCGCGCTTCCGCGCCTTCATCGCGCGGGAGCTCGACGTGTCGGTGGAGAACGTGACCGCCTTCGTCCTCGGCGGCCACGGCGACACCATGGTGCCGCTGCCCCGGTACTCGACCGTGGCGGGGATCCCGATCACCGAGCTCCTCTCCAAGGACCGGGTCGAGGCGCTGGTGCAGCGCACCGCGAACGGGGGCGCCGAGGTCGTGAACCTGCTCAAGGCCGGCAGCGCGTTTTACGCCCCGGGCGCCTCGGTCACCGAGATGGTCGAGGCCATCCTGCGCGACAAGAAGAAGATCGTGCCCTGCGCCGCGTATCTCGACGGCGAGTACGGGATCCGCGGGCTCTTCGTCGGCGTGCCGGTCAAGCTGGGTCGGCAGGGCATCGAGCAGATCATCCAGATCTCGCTCACCCCGGACGAGGCGGCGGCGCTCGAGCGCTCCGCCGAGGCGGTCCGGGAGCTGGTCCAGAAGCTCAGGCTGTAGCGCGTGGGACCGACCATGCCACCCGATCGCCGCGACGCGAGGCTCCAGCGGTAGGACGCCGGGGAATGCGAGAGGTCCACGCCCGCCACGTCACGGACACGGTCAAGCGGCTCTGCCAGGAGGCCAACCTGGTCCTCGGCGAGGACATGCTCCGCGCCTTCGACCGGGCCTTGACGACCGAGCGCTCGCCGGCGGGCCGGCAGGTCCTGGAGATGATCCGCGAGAACGCGCGGATCGCGCGGGCCGAGCGGCTGCCGTACTGCCAGGACACCGGCTTCGTGATCTGCTTCGTGGAGCTGGGCCAGGACGTCCACGTGACGGGCGGCCTCCTCACCGCCGCGATCGACGAGGGCGTCCGTCAGGGCTACCGGGAGGGCTACCTCCGCGCCTCCATCGTGCGCGACCCGTTCGACCGGAAGAACACCGGGGACAACACGCCCGCCGTCGTGCACGTGGAGCTGGTCCCCGGCGAGCACCTGACGCTCAAGGTCATGGCCAAGGGCGGCGGCTGCGAGAACCGCTCGAAGTACCGGATGCTCACCCCTGCCGAGGGCCTGGCCGGGGCGAAGGCGTGGGTCCTCGAGTGCATCAAGACGGCGGGGCCGGATGCCTGCCCGCCCCTCATCGCGGGCGTCGGCATCGGGGGCACCTTCGAGAAGGCGGCGCTCCTCTCCAAGAAGGCGCTCTTCCGCGAGATCGGCAAGCCGAACGGGAACCCCGAGCTCGCGGCGCTCGAGGCCGAGCTCCTGGACGAGGCGAACCGGCTCGGGATCGGCCCGCAGGGCTACGGGGGCGACACGACGGCGTTCGCCATCCACCTCGAGACGTTCCCGTGCCACATCACCTCGCTTCCCGTCGCCGTGACCATCGAATGTCACGCGCATCGGCACAAGGAAGCCACGCTATGATTCGCCCGGAGGGGGGCTTCGCCGCGCGCGACGGAGAGACGATCCGGCTGACGACGCCGCTCTCGGACGAGGACGTCGTCCGGCTCAAGGCCGGTGACCGCGTGCGGCTCTTCGGCCCGCTCTTCACGGCGCGCGACGCCGCGCACAAGCGCCTGATCGAGCTGATCGACGCCGGCCGACCCCTGCCCATCGACGTGCGGGGCCAGGTGATCTACTACGTCGGCCCGACGCCGCCCCCTCCCGGGAAGGTGATCGGCTCGGCCGGGCCGACGACCGGCGGCCGCATGGACCGGTACGCGCCGGCCCTCATGGCGCTCGGGCTCAAGGGGATGATCGGCAAGGGCGGCCGCGCCACGGAGGTCCGGGACGCGATGAAGCGGTGGAAGTGCGTCTACTTCGGGGCCGTCGGCGGGGCGGGCGCGCTCCTGTCCCGGTACATCAAGGCGGCCGAGATCGTCGCCTACGAGGACCTCGGGACCGAGGCGATCCGGCGGCTCGCGGTCGAGGACTTCCCGGTCATCGTGGTCAACGACACGCACGGGAACGACCTCTACGAGGACGGCATGAAGCGGTACGCGCGACCGGCCGGGATGGGCGCGTGAGCGACGGGATCAGCGCCACCAGGACGAGCGGCGCCACCGGGCGGCCCCACGTCGCCGGGCCGGTCCGCTGGGACACGTGGTGGATCGAGCCGACGCTCGTGGTGACCGTCCTGGGGGCGTTCATGGTCTACTCGTTCTGGGCCGCGCTCCAGAACGCGCACTACTACGCCCGCCCGTACCTCTCGCCGTTCTACTCCCCGTGCCTCACCACCGAGTGCCTGCACGTGACGGTGCCGCTCTTCGGGAAGCTCCCCCCGCTCCCGATCCTCGGCGTGCTCTCGCCGGCCTTCCTGGTCCTCTGGGGCCCCGGCCTCTTCCGCCTGACGTGCTACTACTACCGGAAGGCGTATTACCGCTCGTTCTGGGGCGCGCCTCCGGCCTGCGCCGTGCCGGACGTGCGCCCGGGCTACACGGGCGAGACCGAGTTCCCGCTGACGCTCCAGAAGTGGCACCGCTACCTCTTCTACCTCGCCGTCGGCTTCATCGTGGTCCTGACCTGGGACGCGCTGCTGGCCTTCCGGTTCCCGGACGGGTTCGGGATCGGCGTCGGCACGCTGGTCATGTGGGCCAACGTGGTCCTCCTGGCCGCGTACACGTTCTCCTGCCACTCCTGCCGCCACGTCTGCGGGGGCCACGTGGACGTCTTCTCCGGAGCGCCGGGGCGCTACCGGCTCTGGCGCCTCCTGACGCGGCTCAACGAACGGCACCCGCTCTACGCGTGGCTGTCGCTCTTCAGCGTGGCGTTGACCGACCTCTACGTCCGCCTCCTCTCCATGGGCGTCATCCGCGACCTGAGGCTCCTCTGATGCCGGATCTTCACGAGCTCGAGCGTCACGAGTACGACGTCGTCGTGGTGGGCGCCGGCGGGGCCGGGCTCCGGGCGGCCGTGGAGGCCTCCGCGCGCGGCGTGCGGACGGCCATCGTCTGCAAGTCGCTCCTCGGCAAGGCCCACACGGTCATGGCGGAGGGCGGGATCGCCGCGGCGCTCGGCAACGTCTACCCGGAGGACAACTGGCAGGTCCACTTCCGGGACACCATGCGCGGCGGCAAGATGCTGAACAACTGGCGGATGGCGCAGCTCCACGCCCAGGAAGCGCCGGAGCGCGTGCTCGAGCTGGAGCGGTGGGGCGCCCTCTTCGACCGGACGAAGGACGGCCGGATCCTCCAGCGGGACTTCGGCGGCCACCGCTACGCCCGCCTGGCGCACGTCGGCGACCGGACCGGGCTCGAGATGATCCGGACCCTCCAGCAGCACGCCGTCCACCGCGGGATCGACGTCTTCATGGAGTGCACGGTGGCCCGGCTCCTCAAGGACGGCGAGCGGATCGCGGGCGCGCTCGCCTACTGGCGCGAGAGCGGCCGGTTCGTCGTCTTCCAGGCGAAGGCCGTGGTCCTCGCCACCGGCGGGATCGGCAAGGCCTACGCGATCACCTCCAACTCCTGGGAGTACACGGGGGACGGCCACTCGCTCGCCCTGTGGGCCGGGGCCGACCTGATCGACATGGAGTTCGTCCAGTTCCACCCCACCGGGATGGTCTGGCCGCCCAGCGTGCGGGGCATCCTGGTGACCGAGGGCGTCCGGGGCGACGGCGGCACGCTCAAGAACGCCAAGGGCGAGCGCTTCATGTTCCGGTACATCCCCGAGATGTTCCGGGCCGAGACGGCCGAGACCGAGGAAGAGGCGGACCGCTGGTACAGCGACCGGAAGAACGCCCGCCGGACGCCGGACCTGCTCCCGCGCGACGAGGTGGCGCGCGCGATCAACGCCGAGGTGAAGGCCGGGCGGGGGAGCCCGCACGGCGGCGTCTTCCTCGACATCGCCTCGCGGCGGTCGGCCGAGGACATCAAGCGGCGGCTCCCGTCGATGTACCACCAGTTCAAGGAGCTGGCGGACGTCGACATCACCAAGGAGCCGATGGAGGTCGGGCCGACCTCCCACTACATGATGGGCGGGGTCCGCGTGGAGGCGGACTCGACGGCTTCGCGTGTCCCCGGCCTCTTCGCGGCCGGCGAGGCGGCGGGCGGGATGCACGGGTCGAACCGGCTCGGCGGCAACTCGCTCTCCGACCTGGTCGTCTTCGGCCGCCGCGCCGGCCTCCACGCGGCGCTGTACGCCCAGGGCCTCACCGGGGCCCCGCGCGTCGACCCCGCCGAGGTCACCGCGATCACGGCCGCGCTCCTGGCCCCCTTCGAGCGCGCGGGCACCGAGAACCCGTACGCGATCCAGCGGGACCTGCAGGAGATGATGCAGAGCCTGGTGGGGATCATCCGGAGCGAGGAGGAGCTGAAGGAGGCGGTCCAGCGGCTCGAGGCGTTGAAAGAGCGCGCGCGCCGGGTGCGCGTGGAAGGGAATCGACAGTACAATCCCGGCTGGCACCTGGCCCTCGACCTCCAGTCGCTCCTGACCGTGTCCGAGGCCGTCACGCTCGCCGCGCTGGAGCGGAAGGAGAGCCGCGGTGCCCACACGCGCCAGGACTACCCCAAGCCGGACGCCCACTTCGCGACGGTGAACGTCGTGGTCCGCCAGTCGAACGGCCGGCTGACGGTGACGCAGGAGCCGCTCCCTGCGATGCCCCCCGAACTGAAGAAGCTCGTAGAGGACAAGTGAGTGGAATCCGGCCAGGCAAAAGAGGCGGCGCTCCACGTCTTCCGCGGCGACGCCGCAGGCGGCGAGTTCCGGGAGTATCGCGTCGCCATCGACGACGGCATGGTCGTCCTGGACGCGCTCCACCGGATCCAGGCCACCCAGGCCAACGACCTGGCGATCCGCTGGAACTGCAAGGCGGGCAAGTGCGGCTCCTGCAGCGCCGAGGTCAACGGCAAGCCACGCCTGACGTGCATGACCCGGATGAACCTCTTCCCCCCGGGTGAGCCGATCACGGTCGCGCCGCTCCGGACCTTCCCGATCGTCAAGGACCTGGTCACGGACGTGTCCTTCAACTACGAGGTGGCGAAGCGGATGCCGGCGTTCCAGCCCCGGCCGCCGGAGCCCGACGGCACCTACCGGATGATGCAGGAGGACATCGACCGCGGGCAGGAGTTCCGGAAGTGCATCGAGTGCTTCCTCTGCCAGGACGTCTGCCACGTGATCCGCGACCACGACGACAAGAAGCGGCAGTTCGCGGGACCGCGCTTCTTCATCCGGCTCGCCGAGCTCGAGATGCACCCGCTCGACACGCTGGACCGGCGGGCGCTGATCCGGACGCAGGCCGGCATCGGGCTCTGCAACATCACCAAGTGCTGCACGGAGGTCTGCCCCGAGCACATCCGCATCACGGACAACGCGATCATCCCCCTGAAGGAGCGCGTCGTCGACGAGCGCTACGATCCCGTGGTGTGGCTGATCCGCAAGCTCCGCCGCCGGTAGCGGCCCACGACCGCCGTGCGGCCGCCGGACAGGCCGCGCGCTGACTCGCGACATCGCATGAAGATCCACGAATACCAGGCCAAGGCGATCCTCAAGCAGTTCGGCGTCCCCGTGCCGCGCGGGGAGGTTGCCGACAGCGCGGCGGCGGCCCGCGCGGTGGCCGAGCGGCTCGGCGGCAAGGTCGTCGTCAAGGCGCAGGTCCACGCCGGGGGGCGCGGAAAGGCGGGCGGCATCCAGGTCGTCGCCTCGCCGGCCGAGGCCGAGCAGGCCGCGCGCCGCATCCTCGGCATGCGGCTCACGACCCCGCAGACCCCGCCCGAGGGCATCGTCGTCCAGAAGGTCCTCGTCGAGGAGGCCTTCTCCGTCGCCAGGGAGCTCTACCTCGCGGTCACGATCGACCGCGAGGCCGGCACGCCCGTCGTGATGGCCTCCCAGGCGGGCGGCATGGAGATCGAGGAGGTCGCCGCGCGGTCGCCCGAGAAGATCCGCCGCGCGGCCGCGGATCCCGCGCTCGGGCTCTTGCCGTTCCAGGTCCGGCGGCTCGTCTTCGGCCTCGGCCTGGACGGCGATCTCGGCCGAGCCGCCGGCGCCGCGGTCGGCGGACTCTACATGACCTTCGTCGCCCGGGACTGCTCCCTCGCCGAGATCAACCCGCTGGTCGTCACGGCCGACGGGCGGCTCCTGGCCCTCGACGCCAAGCTCAGCTTCGACGACAACGCCCTCTTCCGCCACGCCGAGGTGCAGGCCCTCCGCGACACGAACGAGGAGACACCGCTCGACGTCGAGGCCTCGAAGTTCGGTCTCAACTACATCAAGCTCGACGGGAACGTCGGCTGCATGGTGAACGGCGCGGGGCTCGCCATGGCGACGATGGACATCATCAAGCACGCGGGCGGGGCGCCGGCGAACTTCCTCGACGTCGGCGGCGGCGCGAACGCGACCCAGATCGAGAACGCCTTCCGGATCCTCCTCTCCGACCCGAACGTGCGCGCCGTTCTCGTCAACATCTTCGGCGGCATCCTGCGGTGCGACGTCCTGGCCGACGGCATCATCCGCGCGGCCCGGACCCTCGGCGTCGCCGTGCCGGTCGTGATCCGGATGGAAGGGACCAACGTGGAGGAAGGCCGGCGGATGCTGCGCCAGTCGGGGCTCGACTTCACCACGGCCGACGACATGCGCGACGCGGCGACGAAGGTCGTGGCGCTGGCCGCGCGGCCGGCGGGCAAGCGCGCGTGAGCATCCTGGTCGGCCGCCAGACCCGGCTCTGCGTGCAGGGGATCACCGGCCGCGAGGGGTCGTTCCACGCGCAGCGCTGCCGCGAGTACGGGACGCGGCTCGTCGCCGGGGTCACCCCCGGCAAGGGCGGCAGCGTGCACGAGGGGGTCCCGGTCTTCGACACCGTGGAGGGCGCGGTCCGCCAGGAAGGCGCCAACACCTCGCTCCTCTTCGTGCCGCCGATGGCTGCGGCCGACGCCATCATGGAGGCGGCCGAGGCGGGCGTCGAGCTGATCGTCTGCATCACCGAGGGGATCCCCACGCTGGACATGGTCCGGGCCAAGGCCTTCCTCGCGGACCGTCGCGCGCGCCTCATCGGGCCGAACTGTCCGGGCCTCATCACGCCGGGCCAGGCGAAGGTCGGGATCATGCCCGGGCACATCCACCAACCCGGCCCGGTGGGGGTCGTCTCGCGCAGCGGGACGCTCACCTACGAGGCGGTCCATCAGCTCACCGCGCGCGGCGTCGGGCAGTCCACGTGCGTCGGCATCGGGGGCGACCCGATCATCGGCACGCCCTTCGTGGACGTGCTCCGGCTCTTCCGGGACGATCCCGACACGGGCTGCGTCGTGCTGATCGGCGAGATCGGCGGGACGGGGGAGGAGGCGGCGGCGGGCGCGATCGCTCGGGACTTCGGCAAGCCCGTCGTCGCGTTCGTCTGCGGGCAAACGGCCCCGCCCGGCCGGCGGATGGGACACGCCGGGGCGATCATCGCGGGCGGGAGGGGGACCGCGGCCGAAAAGATGGCGGCCCTGGAGGGCGCCGGCGCCCACGTCGTCCGGAGCCCCGCCGAGATCGGCGAGACCGTGGCCCGCGTCCTCCGCGGCGCCTAGGCATCTCGTGGTGGACGCCTTGCTGTGCCTGGAGCAGCGCCCGAGCGGCGGCTTTGCCGCCGCAACTCTCCCGGGGGGAGGTGTCGGAGGGGGCCGTCGAGGCCCCCGCCGATGAGCTCATGGCGGTCGAGCGGACGCTCGTCATCGTGAAGCCGGACGCCGTGCGCAAGCGCATGGCGGGTCAGATCATGGCGCGCCTGGAGGCGGCGGGCCTGCGCATCCTCGCGATCCGCATGGTTCACCTCACGATCCCGCAGGCCGAAGGCTTCTACGCGGTCCATCGCGAGCGGCCGTTCTTCGCGAGCCTCGCCCGGTTCATGAACCAGGGGCCCTGCATCCCGATGGTCGTCGAGGGGGACGGGGCGATCGCGCGCGTGCGCGAGCTGATGGGCGCCACGAACCCGGCCCAGGCCGCCCCGGGCACCATCCGCCGGGACTTCGCCGAGTCGATCGAGGCCAACGCGGTCCACGGCTCCGACTCGCCCGCCTCGGCGGCCTTCGAGATCCCGTACTTCTTCCCCGGCCTCGAGCTCCAGGGCCCGTAGGCTCGGGCTCTCCTCGCGCCCCGTGCCAGCCTTCCAGAAGGTCCTGATCGCCAATCGGGGCGAGATCGCCGTTCGGGTCATCCGGGCCTGCCGCGAGGCCGGGATCGCCACGGTCGCGGTCTTCTCGGAGGCCGACCGTACGGCGCTCCACGTGCGCCTCGCGGACGAGGCCTATCCGATCGGCCCGGCGCCGGCGACGCAGAGCTATCTCGCCGTGGAGCGCCTGGTCGAGGCGGCCCGCACGAGCGGCGCCGACGCGGTCCATCCCGGCTACGGCTTCCTGGCCGAGAGCGCGCGCTTCGCCGAGGCGTGCCGGGCGAGCGGCCTGACCTTCATCGGCCCGCCGCCCCCGGCGATCGCCGCCATGGGCGACAAGACGGCCGCCCGGCGGACCGCCGCGGCCTGCGGGGTGCCGCTCGTGCCGGGGACCCGGGAGCCGGTCGGGTCGGACGCGGAGGCGGCGCGGGTGGCGCGCGAGCTGGGCTACCCGGTGATGATCAAGGCGGCCCTCGGCGGAGGCGGGCGGGGGATGCGCCGCGTGGCGGGGCCGACCGAGCTCGCCTCGGCCCTCCGCCTGGCCCGCTCCGAGGCGGCCTCGGCGTTCGGGGACGACGCGGTCTACCTGGAGAAGGCGCTCGTCGAGCCGCGGCACATCGAGGTGCAGATCCTGGCCGACGCGCACGGCCACGTGGTGCACCTCGGGGAGCGCGAGTGCTCGATCCAGCGGCGGCACCAGAAGCTCGTCGAGGAGGCGCCCTCGCCGTTCGTCGACGCCGCGCTGCGCGACGCGATGGGCGCGGCCGCCTGCCGGCTGGTCGCGGCGGCCGGCTACCGGAACGCCGGCACGGTCGAGTTCCTCGTCGACGCCGAGCGGCGATTCTACTTCCTCGAGGTCAACGCCCGGCTCCAGGTCGAGCACCCCGTGACCGAGCTCGTCACGGGGATCGACCTCGTGCGGGAGCAGCTCCGGCTGGCCGCGGGGGAGCCGCTCGGCTACGACCAGGCCGGCGTCGCGGCGCGAGGGTGGGCGATCGAGTGCCGCATCACCGCCGAGGACCCGGGGCGCGGCTTCCGTCCGACCCCCGGCCGGATCACGGTCTGGCGGCCGCCCGGCGGGGCCTGGGTGCGCGTGGACGCCGGTGTGGACGAGGGCGCCGAGGTCCCCATCTACTACGACCCGCTCGTGGCGAAGCTGATCGTGTGGGGCCGCGACCGCGGCGAGGCGATCCGGCGGATGGCCAGCGCGCTCGGCGAGTTCGCGGTCGCCGGCATCGCGACGACGATCCCGTTCCACACGCGGGTCATGGCCCACCCCGACTTCATCGCGGGCCGCCTCTCCACGGCGTTCGTGGAGCGCGTCGCGCCCGCGCCCGCCGCCGGCCCGGCCACGGCCGCGTCGCGGGCCGCGGTCGTGGCCGCGGTCCTCCACGCCTCACGCCAGGCGGAACGCCTCCAGCTCGGCGCCCCGGCCGGCCCGTCGCCCTGGGCCCTGTCGGCGCGGCCGGGCCGCCGGCGCTTCCCGCGGTAGCGAGGATGCGCTTCGTGGTGACCCGCGGCGAGGAGACCCTGCCCGTCGAGGTCGTGGAGGAAGGCGGGCGCTATCGCGTCCGCGTGGACCAGGAGTGGGTCGAGGTGGACGCGCGCCTCCTGCCCGGCGGCGCCTGGTCGCTCCTGATGGGTGGCGCCTCGTACGTCGCCGATGTGAGCGAGGAGAGCGCGGAGCTGGTCGTGACCGTGGGGGGCGAGCGCCACCGCCTGCGCGTGGAGGAGGCCGGACGCCGGTTCGGCCGCCGCCTGGCGGGCCGGGCCTCGGCCGGGGGCGAGCGGCTCGTCGCCCCCATGCCGGGCCGCGTCGTCGCGGTCCACGTCCGGTCGGGCGACCGCGTGGACATCGGCACGCCCCTCCTCGTGCTCGAGGCGATGAAGATGGAGAACGAGTTCCACGCCATGACGCCCGGCACCGTCGCCGAAGTCGCCGTCAGCGCCGGGCAGCCGGTCAATGCCGGGGACCTGCTCCTGGTCCTGCGCCCCGAGGGCTCCTAGCCGCGGGCCGGCGCACGTCGCGTGAGCCGGGCGGGCGGCCGGCTCGCCCTCGCCGCGAGCGCCCTCGCGCTCACGCTGATCGTGACGTGGCCGCTCGGGCGCTGCTTCGCCGTCTGTCTGGGGGCCTCCCAGGATCCGCTCGTCTCCGTGTACCTCCTCCGCTGGGTGGGCCACGCGCTCGCGACGCCCGGGGTCCGCCTGCTCGACGCCGGGATCTTCGCGCCCTACCCGCGGACGCTCGCCCTCGGCGAGGCCATGCCGCTCGTCGGCGTGGCCACGTTTCCCGCCCTCCGGCTGACGGGGAACCCGGTGGTCGCCCACAACGCCGGCGTGGTCCTCGCCTACACGCTGGCCGCGCTCGGCGCGGCCGCGCTCGCCGCGCGCCTGCTCGGGCCCACGCCGGCGGCGCTCCTCGCCGGCCTGGTCTTCGCGTACGCGCCCCGGCTCCTCCATCAGGCCCACAACCTCCAGACGCTCGCCGCGGCCTGCTGGCTCCCCTGGGCCTTTCTCGCGCTCGAGCGCTTCCTGGCGCGGCCGACCTGGCGGGCGGCGAGCCTCTGCGCGGCCGCAGCCCTGGGCCTGGCCCTCACGAGCCTGACGGTGTTCGCGTTCGCCGGCGTCGCGGGCGTGGTCTTCCTGGCGAGCGGCGCCCTCTGGGACGAGCGGCGCCTCGCCCCGCCGCACCTCCTGCGGCTCGCGGGGGTCGGGGGGCCGGCGGCGGCGTTGCTCGCCATCCACATCGCGCCCTACCGGACGCTCGCCGCCCAGTGGGGGCTCGAGCGGGACCTTCCCGAGGTCCGCCGCTACTCGGCGTCCCTGGGCGACTACCTGGGGGTGCCGCCGGAGCACCTCCTCCATCGGCTGGTCGGCATCGGGCGGGTGGTGGACCTCGACCGCGAGGCGCTCTTCCCCGGCCTGACGGTCGCGGCCCTCGCGGCGGTCGGCCTCGCCGCGGCCGCCCGCGATCCGGCAGGCCTCCGGCGGCGCCTGGCCCCCTATCTCGCCCTGGCCGGCGCGGCGGCGGTGCTCGGCTTCGGGCCGGCGGTCGCGACGCCGTGGGGGACGATCCCCTTGCCGTACCGGATCCTCCACGCGGCGGTGCCCGGGTTCACCGCCATCCGCACGCCGCGCCGGTTCGCCGGCTTCGTGGCGCTCGGCATCGCGCTGCTCGCCGCCGCCGGGGCGGCCTGGCTCGCCGCGCGGCTCCGGGCCCGCTGGCGGCCCGCCGCGCTGGCGGGGCTGGCCGCCGTCATCCTGCTCGAGTCGGTCGGCGTGCCCTTTCCTGGCGCCGTCCGGCGGCTCGACGCCGCCGCGTTGCCGCCGGTCTACGGCTGGCTGGCCACTCAGGACGCCCGGACGGTCGTCCTCGAGCTGCCCATGGACGAGGACTGGGAGAAAGTCGGGGCGGCGGCCTTCCACCTGCGCCCCACGGTGAACGGCTGGTCGAGCTACCTGCCGCCCCACTACCTCGCACTGGCGGCCGCGATGGCGAGCTTCCCCGATCCGCGGAGCCTGGCGCTCATCCACGCGGCGCGCCCCGACGTCGTGGTGGTGGAGCGCCGGTGGCTCGACGCCGCGCGGGCGGCGGCCGTCGCGGCGCGGCCGGCCGCGCTCGCGCTCGAGCGCGCGGTGGGGGACCGCCTGGTCTACCGGCTCGGGCCGTCGGCCGGGGCCGGCCTCGAGCGGCTCGAAGCGACCGCGACCTGGCGTGCGGGGTCCGCGGGCCCGCGGCGCGACGTGTGTCTGCGGCTCCGGAACCCGGCGGCCGACTTCGTGCCGCTCTACCCCCTCCGCCGGCTCACGCTGACCGTCGAGGCCGACGGCCGGCTGGCCGCGACGGTGGTCCGCTGGCTGCCGCTCGACCTCGCCCCGGCGGCCACGCACAGCGAGTGCGTCGGCCTGTCGGGCGAGCCCTCCCTCGTCCGACTCCGGGGCGAGATCGAGGGGGCGGGCCGCCGCCACCGCGTCACGGTGGCGCCGGCCGATGCGCCGCAGCGGGTCCTCCCGGCTGGCTAGCCTCGCCCCCCGGCAGACGCGCGGCCCACGCGACGAGAAGCTCGGCGTACGGCTCGCCGCACTCGGTCGCGGCCGGGCCGGGAGCCTTCGGCACTCGGGCGGCGGGGGCGCCCGCGGGCTGCGACGACGGGGACGCACCAGAGCCGGTCATGCCGCGAGGCTCCCGGGGCGGACCGCGAAGAGGCGCCACTCGCCGGGGATCCCGCGCAGGACGCGGGCGTCCCGGTCGTCGAAGCGGATCCCCGAGCCGACGACCAGGTCCTTGACGGTGCTCGAGACGAGGACCTCGCCCGGCGCGGCCGTCGCGACCACGCGCGCGCCGATGTGGAGGGCAATCCCGCGGAGCTGCCCGTCCAGCCGCTCGCATTCGCCCGTGTGCACGCCGGCGCGGATCCGGATGCCGAGCGGCGTGAGGGCGGCGCTGATGGCGCCGGCGCAGCGGATCGCGCGCGCGGGGCTGTCGAACGCGACGAGGAACCCGTCGCCCGCCGTGTCGATCTCGCGCCCGCCGAACCGCCGGAGCTCCCGGCGGACCACCCGGTGGTGCTGCTCGAGGAGCGCCTGCCACCGGCGATCGCCGAGCTCGGCGACGCGCTCCGTCGCGCCGACGATGTCGGTGAAGAGCACCGTCGTCAGCACGCGCTCGCTGGCCGCGGCGTCGTGGGGCCCGCGCCCGAGGGGGAGGGTCGCGCCGAGCCGCGCCACGGCGCCGGCGACGACGAGCCCGAGCCCGAGGAGCCAGGGCAGGCCCGCGCCGTGGAGGCCCGGGTCGGTGATCGTGCCGGCCAGCCAGGCGAGCCCGAGCGTGGGCAGCGAGCTGCCGAGCGCGCTCGGCGCGGCGCCGAGGAGCTGGGTCGCGACGGCCTTGATCGCGCGGCCACCGATGAGGCCCGCGCCCGTGCGCGTCATGGCCCGAGCGTCCCGACCTGCACGGAGTGCGTGGCGAGCCGCGCGGCGAATGCCCGGACGCGCGCGGCGGCCTGGGGATCCCGCGTCTCCGCGGCGAGGGCGCGGGCGAGCTGGAGCGACTGCTCGACGACGTCGCGGTCACCCAGGGCGGCGAACGCTTCCGCGGCGCGCAGCACGCCGTCCACCGAGTCCTGCTGGCGCGCCCGGAAGAGGGCCGCGAGGTAGCTGTTGCGCGCGGTCGCCGCGGCGACCTGATGCGCCCCCGAGAGCTCCGCGATGCGGAGCGAGGCCGAACCGACTTCCAGCATGCCGTCCCATCGCCAGCTCGCGACGGCGGCCTGATAGGCCTGGTTCCAGGCCCGCGTGGCGCCGGCGAGGTCCCGCCGGGCGAGGGCGTCGTCCACGGCCCGCAGATGAGTGGTCCACGCATACTCCCGGACGCCGTCGGCCCCCTGGGCGTGCCCCGGACCCGCCGTCGACACGGCGAGCACGAGCGCGCCGCCGAGCACGAGGGGGAGCGCCCCGCGCCTCGTCTCTCGCTTCCCCATGCTGCCCTCCTTTTGCGCGGCCCTGGTCTGAGCCCGCCTCTGTCGCCCCGGTCCGCCTCCCGGTGGCCGCCGGATATGACGCAACGGCAATGCCATTCTGGAAGTCCATGAAAACGAGGACTTAGTAGGCGCCAACCCGGCGGAAACCGCCCAAGCTGTCGAAGATTCGGCAGATTCGACAGCGTGGCGGGCCGTCGCAAAGTATGCCGAGCGGGCGCGAGCAGCCCGGAGGATGGGCGAACAATTGGCAGAACGAGAGGAGTAAGATTGACGCGCGCCATGGAGCCGCTGGCGGACCTGGTCGGGGAAAGTTCCGGGATCGTGGCGGTCCGGGAAACCATCGCGCGACTCCTCAAGCGCCACTCGGACGCGCGCCGCCTGCCGCCGATCCTGATGCAGGGCGAGACCGGCACCGGCAAGGGCCTGGTCGCGCGGGCGATCCATCGGGCCGGGCCGCGGGCCGCCGGGCCGTTCGTGGACGTCAACTGCGCGGCGATCCCGGCGACACTGCTCGAGGCCGAGATGTTCGGCTTCGAGCGGGGCGCCTTCACCGACGCGCGGCAGGCCAAGCGCGGGCTCTTCCAGGCGGCCCACCGCGGGACGATCTTCCTCGACGAGGTCGGCCTCCTGCCCGAAGAGCTCCAGAGCAAGCTCCTCAAGGTGATCGAGGAGCAGGCCGTCCGGCGCCTGGGGAGCACCCGGAGCGAGCCGGTGGACGTGTGGGTGCTCACCGCGACCAGCGAGGACCTGCTCGCGGCCACGCGGACGCGACGCTTCCGGGAGGACCTCTACCATCGCCTGGCCGTGCTCACCATCTGGCTGCCACCCGTGCGGGAGCGTGGGCGCGACGTGACCCTGCTGGCCGAGCGCTTCCTCGCCGCCGCGTGCGCCGACTACGACCTGCCGCCGAAGACGCTGACGCCGGAGGCGCGCGCGGCCCTCCTCGGGTACCGCTGGCCCGGGAACGTGCGCGAACTGGCGAACGTGATGGAACGGGTGGCGCTCCTGTCCGAGTCGTCCGCCGTGACCGCCGAGGCGCTCGGCTTGCCGGAGACGCTGGCGGAGCGCCCCGCCGCCGCGGCGCGTGAGGGCGGCGCGGTGCCGCTCGACGACGCGGTCCAGGAGGTCGAGCGGGCGCACCTCGTCGAGGCGCTCGAGCGGACGGGCTGGAACATCTCGCGCGCGGCGGCCCGGCTCGGCGTGCCCCGGAACACGCTCCGGTACCGGATGGAGAAGTACGGCCTGAGGCCCGGCGCCGTCCCGGACGCGCCGCACCGGCGCGCGGGTCGCGCGCCGGCGCGCGACGGCCTCGTGGAGGCGCCGGGCGCCGCGCCGAGCGCGCCGGCGCCGGGCGTCCGCTGGGAACGGCGGCGCGTGGCCCTCTTGCGCGCGGCCCTCCAGCCGGAGCCCGGGGCCGCCGAGGCGCCGGGCGACGGCGGGCGCGGGTTCGAGACCCTCGTCGACAAGGTCCAGAGCTTCGGCGGGCGGGCGGACGACCTGAGCCCGACCGGGATCCTGGCCGCCTTCGGCCTCGATCCGGTCGAGGACGCGGCGAGCCGGGCCGCGCTCGCGGCGATCGCGATCCAGAAGGCGGCGGAGCGCGCGCGCCGGGTGCCCGGCGAGGGGTTCGCCGTCCGGATCGCCATCCACGTCGGTCACTTCCTCGTCGGCCAGGCGGGCGGCGTGGTCACGATCGAGAGCGACGCCAAGCGCGACGCCGCGGGCGTCCTGGAGGCCATGCTCGAGACCGCGGAGCCCGGCACGACGCTCGTCAGCGACGTGGCGGCGTCGCTCCTCCAGCGCCGGTTCGAGCTCGCCCCCGCGGCCGCCCCGGCGGGGGGGGCCGGGCGCGTGTACCGCCTGGCCGGGCGCGAGCCCTCGGGTCTGGAGGTGGGCGGCCGCATGGCCCGGTTCGTCGGCCGGCGACAGGACCTCGAGCTGCTCCAGAGCCGCCTCGCGGCCGCCGCGGCCGGCCAGGGTCAGGTCGTGGGGATCGTGGGCGAGTCGGGCATCGGCAAGTCCCGCCTCCTCTTCGAGTTCCGCCAGGCCCTGCCCGGCGCGCACGCGCGCTACCTGGAGGGCCACTGCGTGTCGTACGGCAGCGCCATCCCCTACCTCCCGCTGCTCGACCTCGTGCGCGAGCACTGCCGGATGAGCGACGCCGACAGCCCCGAGCTGATGCGCCAGAAGGTCCGCGGGGGACTCCAGGCGGTCGGCATGGACCCCGACGAGGGCGCGCCCTACCTCCTGCACATGTTCGGGGTGAAGGAAGGGACGGAGCGGCTCGAGCTCTTGAGCCCCGAGGCGATCAAGGCGCGCACCTTCGAGCTGCTCCGGCAGCTCTGGTTCCGGGTCAGCCGGTCCCGGCCGCTCATCCTCGCCATCGAGGACCTCCACTGGATCGACGGCAGCTCCGAGGACTTCCTCGCCTCGCTCGTGGACGGCCTCGCGGGCGCCGCCGTCCTCCTCCTGACCACGTACCGGCCCGGGTACCGGCCGCCGTGGATCGACAAGTCCTATTCGACCCAGGTCGCGCTCCGGCCGCTCTCGCCGGGCGAGAGCCTGACCGTGGTCCAGTCGGTCCTGCACGACGCGCCGCTGCCCGAGCCGCTCGCGCAGGTCATCCTCAGCAAGGCCGAGGGCAATCCCTTCTTCCTGGAGGAGCTCACCCGGGCCGTCATCGAGCAGGAGGACCTGCGGCCGACGGTCACGGTGCCGGACACGATCCAGGGCGTCCTCATGGCCCGGATCGACCGGCTGAGCGACGGGGCCCGGCAGCTCCTGCAGAGCGCCTCGGTGCTCGGCCGCGAAGCCTCGCGGCGGGCGCTCGCCGCCATGGCCGACGGCCCCGAAGCGCTCGACCCCCATCTCCGGGAGCTCACGCGACTCGAGTTCCTCTACGAGCAGACCGGGGCGGAGGAGCCCGTCTACGTCTTCAAGCACGCCCTCATCCAGGAGGTCGCCTACATGAGCCTCCTCGAGCCGCGGCGCCGCCAGTACCACGGCGCGGCCGGCGCGGCGCTGGAGGCGGTCTACGCGGGCCGCACCCACGAGGTGGTCGAGCTGCTCGCCCATCACTTCGGGCTGAGCGGGGCGGACGAGAAGGCCGTGGACTGCGCGATCCTCGCCGCGGAGAAGACGCAGCGGCGCTGGGCCAACACCGAGGCGCTGGCGCACTTCGACGCGGCGCTCCGGCGCCTCCAGGCGATGCCGGACACCGAGGCCAACCGGCTCCGCCGGATCGACGCCGTGATCAAGCAGGCGGAGGTGAAGTTCGCGCTCGGCCAGCACGCCGAGCACGTCGAGGCGCTCGAGCGCGTGCGCGAGCTGGTGGAGACCACGGCCGACCCGCGCCGCCGCGCCGCCTGGTACTACTGGACGGGCTTCCTGCAGAGCCTGACCGGGGCGCGGCCGGAAGTGGCCATCGAATACTGCCGCGAGGCCGTGGCCATCGCCGCGGCGGAAGGCTTCGAGGAGATCCGGGCATTCGCCGAGTCCTGCCTCGCGCAGGTCTACACGGTCGCGGGGGACTTCCGCGGCGCGGTTGCGGCCGCCGAGCGGGCGCTCGTGAGCTTCGAGGCCCGGGGCAACGTGTGGTGGGTGTGTCGCACGCTCGGGATCGCGAGCAGCGCGGCGAACGTCCTCGGCGAATGGGAGAAAAGCCTCGAGTACTGCCGTCGGGCGCTCGAGCACGGGCGCGCGGTGAGCGACCTCCGGCTCGAGGCGGGAGGGTGGTGGCGGACCGGCTCGGCGCATCTCCATCGCGGCGACCTGACCGCTGCGCTCCGATGCTGTGACGAGGCCCTGGCCCTCTCCCGCATCCCGTTCGACGCGGCCATGGCCCGGGCGATGAAAGGGTATGCGCTCGTGCGGGCGGGGGACGCGGAAGCCGGCGCGGGGCTGATCGAGGAGGCGGTCGCCTGGTTCGACCGATCCGGCCTCACGTACATCCGCGCGCGCATGGCCCTCTGGCAGGCCGAGGGTTACCTGCGGCAGCGGCGCCTCGACGTCGCGCGCGCGCTCCTCGAGCGCGTCCTCCGCGATAGCCTCGAGCACGGCTACCGGTACGTCGAAGGGGTCGCCCATCGGCTCCTCGGCGAGTGTCTGGCGCCCGAGTCTCCGGCCGCCGCCGACCACCTGGCCAGCGCGGCGCGCATCCTCGAGGAGCTGGGAGCCCGCAACGACCTGGCCAAGACCCTGGCGGCGCAGGCCGACGTCCGGCGCGCCACCGGCGACCGTGCGGGGGCCCGGCAGCTTCTGGAGCGGGCGCTCGCGCTCTTCGACGCCCTGCAGACGGCAGACGAGCCGGCCCGGGTCAGGTCTGCTATCGTAGCGCTCGACCAGCCCGCAGGCTGACCCGGCGGGCACGCCGCCGGCGCCGTTCAGCGGTTGGCCGCGGGATGTCCATGGCGCGAACACGCGTGGCTCGGCCGCAAACCCGTAGGACCAGAGGAGGGACTGGCGATGGCGGCGACCCAGGACGAATCCGATCTCGGAGAGATGATCTGCGACCGCACCCCGTACGGGCCGATGACGATGCCGGCCAACTGGAAGAACGAGGTCGAGTGGGACGGCCTGCCGACGTACTGGACGTTCCGCGGTCAAAGCCATCGGGTGAAGGCCTCGATACGCATTCCGGTGACCATCACCGTGAATGGATTCCAGTACAGGGACTGGCTCATCATCGGATACGAGGGGCACGGGCCGTAGTCGCGGCCGGCGCGGCGGGCTCCGTGGTCTCGCCGTGGGTCGCGCCGCCGTGTCGAGCGCGCGCGGCGGTGCGACACCGGGGCCCCCGGACGCCGGTGCGGTATGGTCCTGCCGGGGAGAGGGGGCGCGCGTGAGTGACGTTCATCAGCTCGACACGCCGGCCGTGACGGTAGCGCTCGACATCATGGAGGAGAACATCCGTCGGGTGCAGGCGCACCTCGACCGCTACGGCATCGCCAACCGCCCGCACATCAAGACGCACAAGATCCCCGAGATCGGCCGCCGGCAGCTCGCCGGGGGCGCGATCGGGATCACGTGCCAGAAGCTCGGCGAGGTCGAGGTCTTCGCGGACGCCGGAGTCGCGCCGGACGTGCTCCTGACCTACAACATCGTGGGGCCCCAGAAGACGGATCGGCTCATGGCCCTGGCCAGGCGCGTGGGCCGGCTCACGGTCGTCCTGGACAACGAGCCGGTCGCGCGAGGCCTCTCGGAGGCCGGCGCCCGCCACGGCACCGACGTCCGCTTCCTCGTCGAGTGCGACACCGGCTTCGGCCGGAACGGGGTCCAGACGCCGGAGGCGGCGCTCGACCTGGCGCGTGCCGCCATGCGGCTCCCCCGCATGGACTTCCAGGGGCTCATGACGTTCCCCAACCGCGACCCGGACAGCCGGCTCTTCTTCGAGCGCGCGCTCGAGCTCTTCAAGCAGGCCGGCATCCCGGTGCCCGTCGTCTCCGGCGGCGGCACGCCGGCCCTCTCCACGATCCCGAGCTTTCCCATGCTGACCGAGCACCGGGCCGGGACCTGCGTCTACAACGACGCGATGGTCGTCGCCTTCGGCACCGCCACCTGGGACGACTGTGCGCTGCGCGTCCGGACGACGGTGGTCAGCCGGCCCACCGGCGCGCGCGCGATCCTCGACGCCGGGACCAAGGTCCTGACCTCCGATCAGTACGGCATGAAGGGCTACGGGCACGTGCTGGAGTACCCGGAGGCCGTGATCGCGGGCCTGTCCGAGGAGCACGGGACCGTGGACCTGTCCGCCTGCCGCGAGCGGCCCCAGGTCGGGGAGGTCGTGCACGTCGTCCCGAACCATTGCTGCGTCGTCTCGAACATGGTGGACGAGGTCTACGGCGTCCGGCGCGATCGGGTGGAGGCGGTCTGGCGCGTCGCGGCGCGCGGGACCGTGCGCTAGCGCCTCGGCGCGTCGCCTCTCCTCACCGCTCCGGTCCGCGCGCACGCCACGCACGCGCGGACCTCTCTTGACAGCCCCGTCAAGCCGGGCTTAGCGTCGGATAGGCTCTACAGCCGAGAGCGTAGGGTTTTCCCCGCGCTCGCGGCTCCGAGCCCCCCTTGGCCCGCTTCGCGGTCATGGGCCCGCGACGGCGGCCCGGGCACTCCGGGCACCGAACCGAGAGAAAGGAGAGGGACCATGCGACGGCTGGCGATCGTGGCCGCGCTCCTCGGGCTGGTGGGCGTCGCGCTCACCGTGGTGTGGGCCGATCCGCCGACCTTCCGGACGGGGCGGCTGGTCCAGGTCTCGGGCGCGAGCCCCTTCGGCTCCTGCACCGCCGACAACGTGGCGGGACAGATCGGCCGGGTGTTCCCCGACAGCGAGGTCGAGCCGTGGGTCGACGTGAACCCGCGGAACG
>JBIOTN010000062.1:0-8065 GCA_044866005.1 Candidatus Rokuibacteriota bacterium
GGCGGCGGGGCGTCGGGTACGCCGGCATGTTCCACGTCGGCGGCGGGGCGCGCGTCTACCGCTCGGATGGCTGCGGGGCGATCGTCAAGCTCGACGACTTCGGGAAGGTCTCGCTCATCACGGGCGCGAGCGAGATCGGCCAGGGGTCGGAGACGGTGCTCGCGATGATCGTCGCCGAGGAGCTGGGCATCCCGCTCGGCCGCGTTGCGGTCGTGAACGACGACACGGCGGTGAAGCCCTGGGACGTCGGCGTCCACGCGAGCCGCACGACCTTCATCGCGGGGAACGCGGCCCTCCTGGCCGCCCGGGACGTCCGGCGCCAGCTCCTCGCCCTCGCCGCGGTCGAGCTCGAGGAGCCCGTCGAGGCGCTCGACTGCGCGGAGGGATTCGTCTTCGTCCGCCAGAGCCCGCAGCGGCGGCTTCCCTACGAGAAGGTCGCGCGGGCCGGGCACTTCCGCGAGGGCGGCCGGATTCTCATGGGGCAGGCCTTCTACGACCCGCCGACCCAGATGCTCGACAAGGAGTTCCGGGGGAACGTCTCGGTCACCTACGGGTTCGCCGCCCAGGCGGCGCTGGTCGAGGTCGAGGCGGCGACCGGGAAGATCGAGGTGCTGCGCGTCGCCTCGGCCCACGACGTCGGGCGCGCCCTGAACCCGGTCGGCTGCGAGGGGCAGATCGAGGGCGGCATCCACATGGGGCTCGGCTACTGCCTGACCGAGGAGCTCAAGCTCGAGCGCGGCCGCGTGCTGAACCCCGGCTTCCTCGACTACAAGCTCCTCACGGCGCCGGACATGCCGGAGATCCTGATCACGCTGATCGAGACGGTGGACGAGGCCGGCCCCTTCGGGGCGAAGGGTCTCGGCGAGGCGGGGACGATCCCGATCTCCGCCGCGGTCGCGAACGCGGTCAAGGACGCCGTCGACGTCCGGATGACGGAGCTGCCGATGACGCCCGAGCGCGTGTGGCGCGCCCTGCGCGCCCGTGCCACCGCCGGTTGAGACGGCGCCAAACGGAATGAAAAACTCCGACCCAGCGCGAAGCGCTTCGAGCGCCGGCTGTGCGGGCGCAACCGATCCGGGGGGGAGGCTCGGAAGGGGGGCACAGCCCCCCTCCCACGAAAAACCGATCCGGGTGCTCGTCGCCAAGGTCGGGCTGGACGGGCACGACCGGGGCGTCAAGATCGTGGCGCGGTGTCTCCGGGACGCCGGCATGGAGGTCATCTACACGGGCCTCCACCGCACGCCCGAGCAGGTCGTCGCCGAGGCCGTCCAGGAAGACGTGGACGTGCTCGGGGTCAGCATCCTTTCGGGCGCCCACATGACGATCTTCCCGCGGCTCGTCGAGCTGCTCCGCGCCGCGCAGGCCGACGACATCGTCCTGCTCGCGGGGGGCGTCATCCCCGACGAGGACGTGCCGGCGCTGCGCGCGATGGGCGTGCGCGACGTGGTGCTCCAGGACACGCCGCCCGAGAGGATCGTGACGTGCATCCGCGAGGCGGTCGCCGGGCGGCCGGCGGGGTGAGCGTGGCGGCGCGCCTCGACCTCGACCGGCTCCGGGCCGCGCGCGGCGTGGACCTCGGCGTCTGGCCGCCCCGATACGACCCGCGCTACCGGCCGGAGGCCGGCGCCGAGCACTGGCTGCCCGAGGTGGAGTGCGCGGCACCGCCGGCGCGCGACGCCCTCGTCCTCGCCAAGCTGCAGCGCCAGATCCGCCACGCCTGGGAACGAAGCCCGTTCTACCGGCGGCGGTGGGAGGCGGCGGGCGTGTGCCCCGACACGCTGCGGAGCCTGGCCGACCTGGCGCGCTTTCCCGTCGTCCAGAAGGCGGAGCTGCGCGCCGCGCAGTCGAGCCATCCGCCGTTCGGCGACTACCTCTGCGTCGAGCCCGGCGAGGTGGCCCGCATCCACGGGACGAGCGGGACGACCGGCCGCCCCACGGTCTTCGGCATCGGGCGCGAGGATTGGGCGCGGACCGGCGAGGCGCACGCCCGGATCATGTGGGGCGCCGGGCTCAGGCCCGACGACCGCATCCTGATCTGCTCGTTCTTCAGCCTCTACATGGGCTCCTGGGGCACCCTGGCGGGCGGCGAGCGGCTCGGGGCCACCATGTTCCCGTTCGGGGCGGGCGTGGCGGGCCAGACGCTGATGGCGCTCGAGTGGGTGCGGGAGATCCGGCCGACCGCCTTCTACGGCACGCCCTCCTACGCGCTCCACTTCGCCGAGACGGCGCGGCGCGAGGGCGTGGACCCGCGCTCGCTCGGCTTGCGGACGCTCTTCTTCTCCGGCGAGCCGGGCGCCGGCATCCCGGCGACCAAGCGGCTCATCGAGGAGACGTTCGGCGGCGTGTGCGTCGACATGGGGAGCATGGCCGAGATGACCCCCTGGATGACGAACGCCGAGTGCCGGCACCGCACGGGGATGCACCTCTGGCAGGACCTGGTCTACACGGAGGTGTGCGACCCGGAGACGTTCGCCCGCGTGCCGTTCGGCGCGGAGGGCACGCCCGTCTACACGCACCTCGAGCGCACCTCGCAGCCCATGATCCGCCTCGTCTCGGGCGACCGGGCGCGGTGGATCGACGAGCCGTGCCCGTGCGGGCGGACCTATCCCCGGCTGCCGCACGGGATCTACGGCCGGTTCGACGACATGATCATCGTCCGCGGGGAGAACGTCTACCCGAGCGCCATCGAGGACGCGCTCCGGGCGATCGAGGGGTTCGGGGGCGAGTTCCGCGTCATCGTCTCCCGCCGCGAGGCCATGGACGAGCTCCTGATCCAGGCGGAGTACGCCGCGACGCACGCCCACGCCGCGGCGCTGGAGCCGCTCCGGGGGCGGATGCGCGAGCGGTTACGGGCGCGCCTCGGCGTTCATCCCGTGATCGAGCTCGTGCCCCCGGGCTCGCTCGCCCGCTCGGAGTTCAAGGCCCGCCGCGTCGTCGACGACCGCGACCTCTACCGGCAGGCGCTGGGCCAGACCCCGCGGTGACACCGGGAAGGAGCTGCCATGTTCGACCGTGAGACGATCGCGCGCGTGACGGCGCTGCGCCAGGAGTGGGAGGCCACGACGCTGCGCGACTTCCTGGCACGCCAGCCGGAATCGCCGGCGCGCCACACGACCGCGTCGGGGCTTCCGGTGCAGCGGGTCTACACGCCGGAGGACGTCGCCGACACGCCCGTCGACGAGATCGGCCTGCCGGGCCGCTACCCCTTCACCCGGGGGCCGTATCCGACGATGTACCGGGGCCGGCTCTGGACCATGCGCCAGATCGCCGGCTATGGCACGGGGGCGGACACGAACCGGCGCTTCCGGTACCTGATCGAGCACGGGCAGACCGGCCTCTCCGTGGACTTCGACATGCCGACCCTCATGGGCTACGACTCCGACGACCCGCGCGCGCTCGGCGAGGTCGGCCGCGAGGGGGTGGCCGTGGACACGCTCGACGACCTGGACGAGCTCTTCCAGGGGATCGATCTCGAGCGCATCTCGGTGTCGATGACGATCAATCCCACGGCCTGGATCCTCCTCGCCATGTACGTCGCGCTCGCCGAGGCGCGCGGCCTCGACCTGGACCGCCTCTCCGGGACCGTTCAGGCCGACATCCTCAAGGAGTACGTCGCGCAGAAGGAGTGGATCTTCCCGATCCGCGCCTCGATGCGGCTCGTGCGCGACCTGATCGTCTTCTGTGCCGGGCGGATGGCGCGCTACAACCCGATCAACATCAGCGGCTACCACATCTCCGAGGCGGGCGCGACGGCGGTGCAGGAGCTGGCCTTCACCATGGCGAACGCGATCGCCTACGTGGAGGAGGTCCGGGGCACCGGGCTCGCCGTCGATGTCTTCGCCCCGCGGCTCGCCTTCTACTTCATCGCCCAGGCCGACTTCTTCGAAGAGGTGGCCAAGTTCCGCGCCGCGCGGCGCATCTGGGCGAAGCTCATGCGCGAGCGGTTCGGAGCCGGGCGGCCCGAGTCGATGCGCCTGCGCTTCCACTGCCAGACCGCGGCGGCGACCCTCACCAAGGCGCAGCCGCTCAACAACATCGTCCGCACCGCGCTCCAGGCGCTCGCGGCCGTCCTCGGCGGCGCCCAGTCGCTCCACACGAACGGCCTGGACGAGGCCTACGCCATCCCCTCGGAGGAGGCGATGAAGGTGGCCCTGCGCACCCAGCAGATCATCGCCGAGGAGACCCGCGTGCCGAACGTGGTCGACCCCCTCGGCGGCTCCTATTACGTCGAGGCGCTCACGAACCGCATGGAGGCCGAGGTCTTCGCCATCCTCCGGAAGGTGGACGCGATGGGCGGGACGATCCGCGCGATCGAGGAGGGCTACTTCCAGCGCGAGATTGCCGAGTCGGCCTACGAGTTCGCCCGCCGGAAGGCGTCGGGGGCGCAGGCGGTCATCGGCGTCAACCGCTACGTGGAGCCCGAGGCGGAGGCGACGCGGCTTCCGATCCACCGGGTCGATCCGGACGTGGAGGCCCGCCAGCTCGCCCGACTGCGGGCGGTCCGCCAGCGGCGCGACGGGGCGCGCGTGGCGACGCTCCTCGACCGGCTGGAACACGAGGCGCGCGACCCGGCCGCGAACCTCATGCCCGTGACGATCGAGCTCGTGAAGGCGCGCGCGACGATGGGAGAGATCGTCAGGCGGCTCCGCGACGTCTTCGGGTCGTACGTGGAGACGCCCGTCTTCTGAGCGCCGGGCGGGGCCGCGCTGCCGGCGCCGCCGATAAAGCGTGGAGAATCCGCCGCCCGCTGGTACCCTGATCCGGTTTCAGGACGGGGCCGGATAGGCTGAGGATCGGATGCGCCAACCGACGACCACGACGGCATCCCGCCAGGCATCGCTCGCCCGTCCGGCGCTCTGGCTGCTCCTGGGGACCCTGCTCCTCTACAACGTGAACCTCCGGGAGAACAGCTCGCAGGACACGATGCCGAACCGCATCATCCCGATCGCCCTCGTCCAGGAGCGCACCCTCAACCTCGACGTGTTCTTCCGCGACCACCCCGCGGGCCGGCCGCTCCCGTACTGGGTCCAGCAGGCCCGTGGCCACTACGTCTCCGCGGTGCCCATCCTGCCGGCCCTGCTCGCCGTGCCGGTCTACGTCGTGCCCCTGCAGCTCTTCGGCGGCGACTCGTGGGCGCTCGTGAGCTTCCTGGCGAAGCTCGCCGCGACGCTGATCGCCGCGCTGTCGGTCGCCCTCGTGTACCTGGCGCTCCGCCAGCTCGCGCCGGCGCCGGTCGCGCTGGCGATCGGCCTCGTCTACGCCATCGGCACGTCGACCTGGTCGATCTCGAGCCAGGGGCTCTGGGGGCACGGCCCGGCCGAGCTCTTCCTGGCGGCCGCGCTCTTCTGCGTCCTGCGAGGCGAGGCCCGCCCGGCCTTCTACGACGGCGTGGGCGTCGCGGCCGGCCTGATGGTCGCCGCGCGCTCGACCACGCTGCTCGTGGCGCTCGCCCTCCTGGCCTACGTGGCCCACCGCGACCGGCGGCGCGGCGTCCGCGGCGCGCTCGCCTGCGGGGGCGCGCTCCTGCCGTTCGTCGCCTACAACCTCTGGACGTTCGGGTCGATCCAGGGCGGGTACGCCAAGATCATCACCGACTACGCCGCGATCGAGGGCTTCGACGGCGCCTGGGCGACCCCGCTCGCGGAAGGCCTGCTCGGACTGCTGGTGAGCCCGAACCGCGGCCTGCTCGTCTACTCGCCGATCCTCGTGTTCGCGTTCGCCGGCGCGGCGCTCGGCCTCCGCGGGCCCCACCGGCGGTTGTTCGCGTATCTGGCCGGCGGCGTCGGGGCGAGCCTGCTCCTCCTGGCCAAGTTCTCCTGGTGGTTCGGGGGCGCCTGCTTCGGCCCGCGCCTGTTGACGGACTTCCTGCCGGTGCTGGCGCTCTTCCTGCTGCCGGCCTGGGAGCGGATCGAGCGCGCCGCGCCGCTCCGGGTGGCGGCGGCGGTCCTCTTCGCCGTGTCCGTCTCCGTCCAGATCGTGGGCGTCTTCTACTACCCCTCGCCGCGCGACGTCGACTGGGACACCACGCCGCGCGACGTCTCGGTGGTGAGCCGGGTGTGGGACTGGAAGGACACGCAGCTCCTCCGGCTGGTACGGAACGGGCCGCGCCCCGTGGGATTCGGCGGGTTCGAGTGAGGCCCTGGCCGAGGTTCCGGGCGCGGCGCCCGCGCGCGCGGATGGACGCGCTCGAGGGGCTCCGCCTGGCCCGGGTCCGGCCTTTCCTCGTGGGACGCCTGCTGGACGTGGGCTGCGGCTACAACAACCTCGCGCGTGACTGGCCCGGCGCGGTCGGCGTGGACATCCACGCCTGGCCCGGCGTCGGCGTCCTGGCCGACGCCGCGGCGCTGCCCTTCAAGCCGCGGTCCTTCGACACGGTGAGCGTGCTGGCCGCCCTGAACCACTTCCCGGACCGCGCGGGGGCCCTCCGCCAGATCCACGCCGTCCTCCGGCCGGGCGGCCGGCTCGTCCTCACCATGATCGGGCCGCTCACCGGCCGCCTGGCCCATCTCGTCTTCCGCCACGACCTGGACCACCGCGACGAGGGAGCCGAGGGGGAGACGCCGGGCCTGGCCCACCGGGAGGTGCGCGCCCTTCTCGCGGCGGCGGGATACGCGCTCGTGACGGTCCGCCGCTTCGAGCTCGGGCTGAACCGCGTGTACGTGGCGCGCCGGGGCTGAGCGCGCCGTGAAGCTCACCGTCATCATCCCCGTGTACAACGAGGAGTCCACGATCCACCACGTGATCGAGCGCGTGCGTGCCGTCGACCTCGGCGCCCCGATGGAGCTCATCGTGGTGGACGACGGCTCCACCGACCGCACGCCGGAGATCCTGAAGGGGGACGCCGGCAACCTCGCCGTCCTGCACTTCTCCCGCATCAACTCCGGGAAGGGGCACGCCATCCGGATCGGTCTGACCTACGCCTCGGGCGACGTCGTGATCATCCAGGACGCCGACCTCGAGCTGGATCCGCGCGACTTCCGGCAGATCCTGGCGCCGATCCTCGCGGGCGACGCCCAGGTCGTGTACGGATCGCGCTTCCTCGCCGACAACCCGGCCATTGCCCTCAAGACGCGCGCGGCGAACTGGCTCCTCACGCGGGTGACCAACCTCCTCTATGGCGCCCGGCTGACCGACATGGAGACGGCGTACAAGGCCTTCCGCCGATCCGCGCTCGACGGCATCCGGCTCGACTGCCGGCGCTTCGAGTTCGAGCCCGAGCTGACGGCGAAGCTCCTCCGCCGGGGGCACCGCATCGTCGAGGTTCCCGTGCGCTACGTCCCGCGATCGGCGTCCGAGGGGAAGAAGATCAAGTTCCGCGACGGCCTCGTCGCGCTCTGGACCCTGGTCCGTTACCGGCTCACCGGGTGACGGGCTCGCGCCCTGGACGCCGATGGTGATGGGCGCATCGCGGGAGAGGGGTCGCTACCGGGCTAAGTGACCGCCCCCAAGTCCTTGCCCCCCACGACAAAACCGACGTCGACGATACCGTTCGATCCGACGACATCAATCCGGCCACCGCCGGTCACCCTTGTCCCCGGTGCCCCGGGGGCGAGAGTCACCACGAAAGTGGTCGCGCCGGCGGAGCTCTCGTGGGTGGGGTCGCCGCCGTAGGTCGCGGTGATGACGTGCATGCCGGTCGAGACGCTCGAGGTGACCGAGCAGCTCGCCACGCCGGTGGTGGCCGTGGGCACCAGCGTGCAGCTATCGAACGGGGTCGTCGAGGTGTCGACGAAGAAGCTCACCGTGCCGGTCGGGGTCGTCGGTGCAGCGCCGATCACGACGTCGCTCACCGTGGCCGTACAGAGCGGGAACGGGTGGGCCAGCATCGCCTTCGACCGGTTCAAGACCCCAAAGGGGAAGATGATCACGTCACACTGAACTCTCGTGGTGGTGGGGTGCTTGAGGGGGATGACCTTGGTGTCGGTGAAGGTGCAGGTCACGGTGTCGCCGGCGGCGAGGGTGATGGAGGCCGTGGCGGTGCCCGGGCCGGGGACGGGCGGCGAGGTCGTCATGGCGGTGCTCGTGCCCAGGCTGGAGAGGCAGCTCAGGCCGGTGAGGATCCAGC
>JBIOTN010000063.1:0-8658 GCA_044866005.1 Candidatus Rokuibacteriota bacterium
GGGGGTGGGGGCGGCCGCCGGTGAAGATGCCGTCGCTCCCGCCCATCATGGCGGGGTGGCGCATCAAGGCCTGGACGTCGGCCTCGCCGCGCTGGCGGTGGGGGACGATGCAGCCGACGGCCAGGTCGGACGCGACGAGCACGTCGCAGACGAGCTCCATCATCGCCGCGTGGTCCCGGCGGCCCACCGCCTTCTCGGCGGCGGCGGCGAGCGTCAGGCCCTCCGCCCAGCGCCAGGCGGGCGCCTCGACGTAGCTGAGCCGCACATCCGCGATCGGCCCGCGCGGCCCGTCGCGCTCCTCCCTCGCGAGCCGCTCGCGCACGGCCCGGTCGGCGAGCCGCTCGAGCGTCGGCTCGGGCCCGCCCTCCTGGACCCACGGCGGGAGCGCGATCATGCCGAGGATCGTCGAGCCGGCGAGGTAGCAATACAGATCGAACGTGACGTCGAGCCCCTCCGCCCGCGCGGCGTCGAGCCGCGGCAGGACCAGCTCGGCCCGGCTGTTGAAGTGGGAGATGTGGACGGCGATCCCCGCCTCGCGCGCGATCCGGAAGACCTCGTCCATCGCGGCCATCACCGTGTCGGGCGCGTAGCCGCGCATGTGGGTGACGTAGACCCCGCCGAAGGGGCGGAGCTCCCGGCACAGCTCGACCAGCTCGTCGGTCGTCGCGTAGCGGCTCGGGATGTAGTCGAGCCCGCTGGAGAGCCCGACCGCCCCCTCCTCCATCGCCTGCCGGACGATCGCGCGCATGCGCCTCAGCTCGTCCGCCGTCGGCGCGCGCGGGTCGAGGCCGAGCACCTCCATCCGGACGTTCCCGTTCGGCACGAGGCACGCCACGTTGACGGCGACGCGCCGGTCGAAGCAGGCGAGGTACTCGGCCATGGCGGACCAGCGCGCCTCGACCGCGAAACGGCCGCTGAAGCCGGCCGTGTAGCGGCGCATGTAGGCGAGCGTCGCGGGCGAGGCGGGCGCCATGGCGACCCCGTCCTGGCCCAGCAAATACGTCGTCACGCCCTGGCGGACCGCGGGCTCGTGGAGGGGGTCGGCGAGGAGCGCGAGGTCGCCGTGGACGTGCATGTCCACGAGCCCGGGGGCGACGACCAGGCCCGAGACGTCGAGGCGCTCCCGCGCCTCGGCCTGCCCGAGCGCGCCGACCGCGGCGATCCGGTCGCCGCGCACGCCGACGTCGGCGACGAACCAGGGCGTGCCCGTCCCGTCCACCACGCGGCCGCCGGCGAGGACCAGGTCGAACATCGCGGCGAGTGTGCCTCCGCCCTCCCCGCGCCGTCAAGGCGCGCCGGGGCCGCGCCGGCCGGGGCCCCCCACCCTGGGGCGCGACGGCCGAGCCCGCCAGCCGCCGGGCTTGACAGCGACGGGCCGCCGGCCCCATACACGAGCCGGGCCGACGGCAGGCGGCAGACGCCGGCCCGCGAAGGGAGGACCCCGAGATGCGGAGCACCCCCACCCCGGCCCCCGCCCTCAGGCGCGCGATCGTGGCGCTCGTCCTGGCCGTGGCGACACTCCCGGCCGGCGCGACCGGCGCCCTCGCGGCTGACAAGGTCGTGGTCATGGTCCGGACGGGCGTGGAGGCCGACGCCATCCGGGCGGTGGCCGACGCCTACACGAAGGCAACCGGCCGGCCGGTGGAGCTGATGGAGGTCGGCCGCTCCGGCTACTACGCGACGCTCCACACCCAGCTCGTCGGCGGGAGCGACGCCTTCGACCTGGCCCAGGCCAACGACGCCGACGTCGGGGTCCTGGCCGAGGCGCGGGCCATCGCGCCGATCGGGCGCTATCTCGACGACCCGCGGCAGACCGACCCGAAGAGCTACGACCCGAAGGACATCGCCTTCAGCTACGGCTACAAGGGGCAGGTCTACGCCGTCCCCTTCGACGTGAGCACGCACTTCCTCTACTACCGGAAGGACCTCGTCCGGACGCCGCCCGCCACGTGGGACGAGTACGTGGAGGAGGCGCGGCGCTGGACCCGCCGCTACAACGACCGCGCCCCCACCCTGTTCGGGGCGAGCCTCACCGCGCTCGCCGGCTCCGAGCAGCCGAAGGTCTTCTACACGGTCATGTGGAGCCTGGGCGGCTTCATCCTCGACGAGCAGGGGCGGGTCGGCGTGGACAGCCCGGGCGCCGTCGCCGCGGGCGAGCTCTACGTCCGCCTCCGCGACGCGAAGCTGATCCCGCCCGACATCGCCTCCTGGGGCTTCTCCAACGTCAAGGACGCGCTGGAGACCGGCACGGTGGCCATGGCCGCGCCCTACTGGAACGCCGCCTACCCCATGATCCGCTCGGGCAAGAGCCCGCACCGCGACCAGATCGCGATCACGCTGGTCCCGGGCGTCCGCCGGGCCGACGGCTCGGTCTACCGGACCCCGTTCCAGCAGGGGAAGATCCTGGTCCTCAACGCCGCCTCGAAGCGCAAGGACGAGGCCTGGGCGTTCTACCGCTACCTCACCTCGAAGGACGGCATGCGGATCATGACCCGGGCGGGCGGGACGCCCTCCCGCTACTCGCTCCTCCAGGACCCGACGCTCGAGCCGCGGGAGTACCACGAGCTGATGGTCGCCTCGCTCCGGATCGCGAAGGGCGACCCCGCGCCGCCCTTCTACCTCAAGCAGCACGAGGCGATGAACACGGCGCTCTCGAACATCATGGGCGGCAAGGCCGACGTGCGGACGGCGCTCGGCCAGGCGGCCGAGACGATCCGGCGGCTCCAGCAGGGGAAGTAGCCGCGCCCGCGCGCCCGCCCGCCAGCGTGGCTGCCCGCGCGCCCGGCCCGCGGTCCGGCGCGCGACCCGGTCTGCTGCCCGGTCCGCCGCTCAAGGCGCGGCCGCCGCGGCTCGGCGTCGCCCTCGCCGTCTGGGGCGCGGGCGTGGCGGCCGGCTGGGCCCTCGCCTGGCGCTTCCTGCCGCCGGGGCCGCCGGCCGTGCTCGGCTGCGGCGCCGTCTTCGTGGCCGCGTACGCCGGGCTCCTCTGGCGCCTCGGCGACGCCTGGCTCCGCTACACGCTCCTCCTCCCCGCGGCCGTCCTCCTGGTCGCGGTGACCGGCGTCCCGATCGCCTTCCTCGCCGCGCTCGCCTTCTTCCGGGTCACCGTGCTGAACTTCCGCGGCGCCTGGCCGTTCGCGGGCCTGGAGAACTTCGTCGCCGCGCTCCGCGACGACCCGCTCTTCTGGCCGACCCTCGGGCGGACGCTCGAGCTCCTGGTCCTCGGGCTCGCCCTCCAGTTCGCGCTCGGCCTGGCGCTCGCCCTCTGGCTCAACCGCCGGCTCCGCTTCGAGTCGCTCCTGGCGACCCTGATCCTCCTCCCCATGATGACCAACAGCATCGTCGTGGGGATGCTCTGGAAGCAGATCCTCAACTACTACAACGGCCTCCTGAACCTCCTCCTCGCGCTCGCCGGCCTCGAGCCGCGCCCCTGGCTGACCGGCGAGCCGCTCGGGGCCGTGGCCGCGCTTCCCGGCCTCGGGCCCTGGCTCGTCGAGCACGGGAACGCGACCTGGGGGTTCCTGAGCATCCTCCTGACCAACACCTGGCAGTGGACGCCCTTCATGTTCCTGCTCCTCCGGGCCGGCCTCCGCTCGCTCCCGCCCGAGCCCTTCGAGGCGGCGCGGATCGACGGCGCCTCCGCCTGGCAGACCTTCCGCTACGTGACGCTCCCCCTCCTCAAGGGCGTGATCGGCGTGGTCCTCCTGGTCCGGGCCATCGACATCCTGAAGACCTTCGGGCTCATCTGGGCGCTCTTCGGCAACGCCACCACGACGCGCGTCATGCCGATCCACATCTACACGGTCGGCATCCAGACCCAGGACTACGGCCAGGGGGCGGTGCTCTCGCTCCTGCTGGGACTCCTGAGCGTCGGGGTCTACTGGGCGTTCCAGCGCGGGTTCGGCCGCGCGGCCTTCCCGCTGGCCTGAGATGCGCCCGGACGTGCGACGGCCCCGGCCGCGGCGAGCCGGCCTCCGGCGGGCGGGCTTCGCCCTCGGGCTCGGGCTCGCGGTCGCCGTGTGGGTGGGGCCGTTCGTCTGGATGGTCCTGGGGTCGGTCAAGCCGCGCGAGGCGATCATCGCGACGGAGCTGGTCGTGTGGTTCCGCCCGACCTGGGAGCACTACGAGGCGATCTTCTCGCGCCACGCCTTCTGGACCTACACGCGGAACAGCCTGGTGGTGGCGGTCTCCACGACCGTGATCACGGTCGGGGCCTCGGCGCTCGCCGCCTACGCGCTCTCGCGCTACCGGGCCGGCGGGCGGGCCTTCGAGTTCTGGCTGATGGTGAGCCGGATGCTCCCGCCCGCCACGCTGCTGGTCCCGCTCTTCCTCCTCTTCCGGACGCTCGGGCTCGTCAACACGCTGACCGGCCTGGTCCTGGCGGACGCCTCGTTCCTCCTCGCCTTCTGCACCTGGCTCCTCCGCGGGTTCTTCGACGAGGTGCCGGTCGAGCTGGAGGAGGCGGCGCTCGTGGACGGGGCCACGCGGCTGCAGGGGCTCGCCCACGTGGTCCTCCCGCTCGCCGCGCCGGGCGTGACGGCGACCGTGATCCTCTCGCTCATCTTCGCCTGGAACGAGTATCTCTTCGCCATCGTCTTCGCCTCGGCCACGGCCTCGAAGACGCTGCCCGCGGCGGCCAACGACTTCATCACGGGCTACGCCATCAACTGGGGGCCGGTCTTCGCCTCGGGGGTCGTCATCGTGCTCCCGATCGCGCTGGCCGCGCTCGGCCTCCAGCGCTACATCGTCCGCGGCCTCACCCTGGGCGCCTTCCGGTAGGGCGGCGAGATCGTCCACGCCAGGCGCGCGGTGACGGCGGATACGGCGCTGCGGCTGGCGCGCCACTTCGGGACGTCGGGCCGCTTCTGGCTGAACCTCCGGGCCCGCTACGATCTCGGGCTCCCGGTGCCCGGCCGTCACCAAATGGCTGCCAGCGTGTGGGGCATCGTCGGCATGACGCTTGGCGTTATGGTCGGAACGCGCTAGGCTTGCGGATGGATGATCCGGAGCTTCCGGGATCGCGAGACGGAGCGGCTCTTCCGACGCGAACCGGTCCGGAAGCTCGCTCCGGACGTGCGGCGAGTCGCGCTGCGAAAGCTGGTGCTCCTCGACGCCGCGGAATCGATCGAGGATCTCCGGGTACCGCCCGGGAATCGCCTCGAGAAGCTGACCGGCGATCGGGCGGGACAGTACAGCATCCGGATCAACGAGCGGTGGCGGGTCTGCTTCCGCTGGAAGGATGGTGACGCCGAGGATGTCGAGATCGTCGACTACCATTAGGCCGGTGCGGAGACGAGGCCGCAAGCTGCGACCGGTCTCGCCGGGCGAGATCTTGCAGGAGGAGTTCCTGCGGCCCCTCGGCATCAGCCAGTACCGGCTGGCGAAGGCGCTGACGGTCCCGCCCCGGCGGATCAACGAGATCGTCCACGCCAAGCGCGCGGTGACGGCGGATACGGCGCTGCGGCTGGCGCGCTACTTCGGGACGTCGGACCGCTTCTGGTTGAACCTCCAGGCCCGTTACGATCTCGAGATCGAGAAGGGCCGGCTCGGCGACCGGCTTCGCCGCGAGGTGCAGGTCCTGGTACCGGCCGGCTGAGGCAGACAGCGCATGGGACCGTCCAGCACGACGCTCCTGATCGCGATCACCGCGGGCGGTGTCATCGTCGCGGTCTGCTTCGTGGTCATGCTCGTGATCCTGCGGCAGATCACCCAGATGACCCGGGCGGTGGCGGCGCTGGTGTACCAGGAAGAAGAGAAGACTCGGGCCCTCCTGCGTCAGGGGCTGCGGGGCTGACGCCGGCGCCCCTGGGCGGGCCCGCCGGCTACCCCTCCCTTCCCTGGCGGCCCTTGGGGGTAGTTCCTAATCTGGCGGGCGGCAAAACCTCACCGTGCGGATGGCGTGTAAGCGATTTGCCAGGCTGACCTTTGCTTCAGCCTGAAGGCGGCTTTGGTGTTGCACTTCGCGTGGTATAACCGCGTCCGTATCCGCCGGAGCCTTCGGGCCACGCCAGCGATGGCAGCCCGCGTCCCGGCTCGCGTGTGGGAGTTGGAGGAGTTGCTGGCCTGAAGGGAGGGTCGAATGCGAAAATCGGTCAAGTTTCCGAGAAGAGTCAGGCGTGGAGCACGCATGAGAATTGGCAAACGGTACGCCACCGTCAGCGGGACCAAACAAGTTGCCTTTAGAGGCACGTCAGTCGCGAGGTTCCGGGCCGAGGGCGAGAGTTGGGCTCTCTTTCGGAGGGTACGCTAACTGAAGCCCCGAAATTAGGACATACCCCCCCGGCGGTCCCCCTTGTCCCTCGCCGACCCCTTGGTGTAGATAGGGGTATCTCCAGTCAACCCCGCTGCGGGGCGCCCCCGCTCCCGCCCCTGCCCGACCGGCAAGGAGGAGACGACCATGGCCGAGCGCTGGCACGACGAGACCTGGGCCCAAGACCTCTGGTGGCGCGGCAAGACGACGCGGCGGCGCTTCCTCGGCCTCTCGGCCGCGGCCGCGGGCGCCCTGGGCGCGACGATGCTCGTGCCGCCGCCCTGGCGGGCCGCCTTCGGCCAGGCCAGGCCGTACAAGATCGGCACCATGCAGCCGCTCTCGGGCGCGGCGGCGGCGGGCGGCAAGACGGCGCTCGTCGGGACCCAGATGGCGGTGGACCGCGTGAACCAGGCGGGCGGGATCAACGGCCGGCCGATCGAGCTGATCGTCGTGGACTACGAGTCCAAGCCCGACGTCGGCCGCCGCAAGGCGGAGAAGCTCCTGGTCGAGGACCGGATCGACGCCCACGAGGGCGGCTTCCTCTCCAACGTCTGCCTGGCCTGCCTGCCGGTCTTCGAGGAGCACAAGGTCGTCAACATGATCGGCGTGTGCCTGGACACGACGATCACCACGAGCAAGTGCAGCAAGTACACCTTCCGCTCGTTCGACTACGCGCCGGCCCAGGCCGTCGCCTTCGCGCCCTACCTGGTCGGGAAGCTCGGCAAGCGCTGGCACATCGCCTTCGCGGACTACGCCTGGGGCCAGTCCACGCGCGACGCCTACGCCGAGCAGATCCGGAAGGTCGGGGGCGAGGTGGTGGGGACGACCGGGATCCCGCTCGGCACGGCCGACATGACGCCGTTCCTCTCCAAGATCAGCGGGAGCTTCGACGGGCTCCTCGGGATCTTCTTCGGCAAGGACGGCGTGACCGTCGGCAACCAGGCCTTCGACCTCGGGCTGACGAAGAAGTACCGGTGGGCGGGCGACGGCGCCATCGCCGAGTCCACGAACCTCCCCGCCCTCGGCCAGAAGATCGAGGGGTTCGTGGGGATCAACCGCTACGTCCCGGTCCTCGACGCCCCGCTCAACACGTCCGCCCACAAGCGCTTCTTCGACGACGCGGTGGCGCGCCTCAAGCAGATCGACCCCTCGGGGCCGCTCCCCGACCGCTACGTCCAGGCGAACTTCGAGGCCATGAACGCCTTGAAGCACGGGATCCAGAAGTCGGGCTTCCGCGGGCGCGAGGACACGATGAAGCTCGTCGAGGCGCTGGAAGGCCTGGAGATGAAGGAAGGGGACGACTTCCCGCAGGGGGACAAGACCCTCCGCCGGGACGACCACCAGGCGTTCCTCCGCGAGTTCATCTTCGACATCAAGGGCGGCAAGCACCGCATCGTGGAGGTCGTGCCGAAGGAGAAGACGATCTTCCCGCCGGCGTGCAAGTTTTCTTAGTCTGGGGGGGTGTCGGAACACCCCCCGATGCCCCCCCCCGCCGGTTGCGCCGGCAAAAGCCGGCGCTCGGAGCGGGACCCTGTGACGTTGGCGGCCCTGGGAGCGTCGGAGGCGTGGCTGACCCGGTTCGGCGGCTGACGTGACGGCGGGCGGCGGCGTGGTAGCCGCGAGCGGCGCGGCTGGGGCCGACGGGGCGCTCCTCCGGACGGAGCGGCTGACGGTCCGGTTCGGCGGGCTGACGGCGCTCCGCGACGTCTCGCTCGCCGTGGCGCCCGGCGAGATCCGCGCCCTCATCGGCCCGAACGGCGCCGGCAAGTCCACCTTCTTCAACTGCGTGACGGGCGTCCTCCGCCCGACGAGCGGCCGCATCCTCTTCGCGGGCGAGGAGATCACCGGCCTGCCGCCCCACGCGGTCTCCCGGAAGGCCATCGCGCGCTCCTACCAGATCACGAACATCCTGCCCGGGGCGACCGTGCTGGAGAACGTGCGGATCGCCGTCCAGTCGCGGCGCCACGCCTTCAGCCTCCTCCGCCACCACCTGGCCTACGCGGACGTCCTCGACCGCGCCCACGCCGTGCTCGCATCGGTCGGCCTCGCCGACCAGGCGGAGGAGCTGGCCGCCAACCTCTCCCACGGCGAGCAGCGCCACCTCGAGATCGGCATCGCGCTCGGGACCGAGCCCCGCCTCCTCTGCCTCGACGAGCCGACGGCGGGCATGTCGGTCGCGGAGACCCGGGCGACGGTGGAGCTGGTGCGGCGGATCGCGGCCGACCTCACCATCCTGATCGTCGAGCACGACATGGAGGTGGTGATGGGCCTGGCCCGCACGATCACCGTGCTCCACTACGGCGAGGTCGTCGCCGAGGGGACGCCGGCCGAGATCCAGGCGAACCCGCGGGTCCAGGAGGTCTACCTCAAGACCTGATGCTGACGCTCGACGCGGTCCACGCCTACTACGG
>JBIOTN010000064.1:0-35757 GCA_044866005.1 Candidatus Rokuibacteriota bacterium
TTCAGCGTGGCGCTCAAAAGGGCCGAGATCACCCGCTTCCGGTTCCACGACCTGCGCCACACGTGCGCGTCGTGGCTCGTGATGGACGGGGCGTCGCTGATGGAGGTGAAGGAGTTGCTAGGCCACAAGACGCTCGCCATGACCCTCCGCTACGCGCACCTCGCCCCCGGGCGGCTCCGCGAGGCGGTCGGGCGGCTGGATAGGGTGTTCGGCACAGAGACGGCCGGGCTCAGCGCAGTTTCAGCGGCGATTGCGAATCCGCGTAGCGCGCAAGCCGCAACATAGCGTAATATAAGGCGGATGGCGGTGTAGCTCAGAGGCAGAGCAGGGGTCTCATAAGCCCTTTGTCGGAGGTTCGAGTCCTCCCACCGCCACCACTCCCCTTCCGCCTCCCGCGTCGCGCTCGGGTCCGCCGAGCCGCCGCGGGCGGCGACGCCGGCCGCGACCCGGCCCTCGCGCCACCGAGGGCGCTCACCGCCCGTCGCGACGCGCGTACACCTCGATCGTCGGCGACACGAAATAGCCCTCGTACATCGGGTCGAGCCGCGAGTAAACGGGCGAGTTGAGATAGGGCGACGCGAACCGGCGCACGAGCTCGTAGGGCAAGCGCCCCTGCCGGACGGTGTCCCACAGGGCCACGTTCTCGTCATGCTGGCGGTAGGCCCGGGCGTAGAGGAGGCTCGTGAGCACGACGTAATCGGGGCGTCGCTTCGCCACGACGTCGAGCATCTGGCCGTATCCCGGGAGATAGATGACGCCGCCCGGCCCCGGGACCACGTGCGGCAGGTACCACTCGACGCCGACGAGAAGGACGCTCCGCCCTTCCGCGACCCGGCGCTGGAGCCAGGGCGCCGCCCGCGTGCGCGTGTCGTGCGCGAAGCGGGCGGTCGTGGAGACGGTGAAGGCCGCGGTGTAGGCGACGACCAGCGCGAGGGCGGCCCGGCTGGTCCAGCGGAGTCGCGGCCCGGCGCGCATCCCGGCGGCACACATGAGGGCCGGGGGAACCAGCAGTATCGGCTCGATGGGCAGATAGTATCGGAGCGGCACGAACGTCCAGCTCCCCGCGACGACGAAGTAGACGGCCGCGTAGCTCAGCGGGACGAGGTAGACGCGACGTGGCCGGACCGCGACGTAGACGACCCCGGCGAGGACGGCGGCGTACAGCAAGGCGCCGAAGCTGAAGGGGAACGCCGCGGCCAGCTCGTAGACGTAGGGGTGGTACTGCCATCCCGGGGCCCCGAGGTTGAACCCGTAGTCCAGGGAGTGGACGTGCGCGTATTCCTGCTCGAACGCGGCCAGCGCCCTCCGCCACCGCAGCACGCTGTACGGCGACGTCACGAGCACGGCGCCGAGCGCCGCCCCGACGCCCAGCGCGCCGCGCCCGACCAGGCCGCTCGCGCTCAGGCGGCCTTCCCGGACGGCCAGCAGCCCGGCCGTGGCGACCGCGGTCGCCGCCAGCGCCCCGTTGAACTTCACGCCCACCGCTACGCCGACCAGCGCCGACGCGACGGCGAACGCGCGAGGCGTGGGGGTCTCGTAGGCCCGGACGGCGGCCGTGACCGCGGCGAGGGCCCAGAAGGCGAGCCCCACGTCCGTCGTCGCCATGTGGCTGTCCCACACGTGGAGGGGCATCAGCGCCAGGAACGCCGCGCCGATCGGCGCGGCCGGCCCCTCGGGCGCCAGCCGCCGCAGCAGCACGAAGAGAAGCGCGACGGTCCCGGCGCCGAGCAGGGCGTCGAGCCCGCGGCAGAGGAGGACGAGGCTCGCCTCGCTGATCCCCGGGTGGACGAGTCGCGCCAGGCCGCGCAGGAGCGCGAAGAGCTCGAACGTCAGACCGGAGTAGCTGTAGAAATGCGGGTCCCAGTCCTGCCAGGTCAGGCGCGCGGCGGTCCGCAGGACGAGCCGCTCGTCGGGATTGAAGTCCAGGCGCTCGGGAAGGCCCCAGCCGAGCCCCCACACCCGCAGCGCGACGCTTGTCAGGAGGATCGCGAGCAGGAGGCCGGGCTTCCGGCGTGCCGACCCTTCCGCGCCATCCATGACCGGGCCCAACGCTAGCGCCGCGGCCGGAGGAGGTCAAGACGCCAGCGCCCCGGAGAGCCCGCCCCACGCCGGCCGCGCCCGGCCAGGATTCGACCGCCCCCGGACCCGACGATCCGGAGGCGGTCGGCGACGGCCGCTCCGGCCGATCAGCCGCCGGGCTGCACCTTGAGATCGTTCCGGACGGCACGCACCCCGGCCACCTGACGGGTGAGCTCGCTCGCGCGCTGCCGCATGCGGTCGTTGTCCACGGTGCCGCTGAGCCGGACGACGCCCTGACGCGTGTCGACGTCCACCTTCGTCAGCGTCGAGGCCTTCTCCCGGGCGAGCCGCGCCTTCACGGCCGTGGTGATCGAGGCGTCGCCCCAGTGCTTGCGCACCTTCTCGCCCCAGGCGCTGTCCGGGCTCTCGGGCCAGGGGTCACGCGTGAAGCTCGGCCCGCTCGAGCATCTCCTTGCTCACGTCGAGGACGACGGCGTCGATGTCGTTCTGCCCGATGACCGCGCTGCCGCGCCAGAGGCCGAGCCGTTTCGGGTCCTCGACCGGCTGGATCTTCTGCGATGCGGCCGGGCGGCTCGCCGCGGACCCTTCGTACCCGGGTTGCCTGGGCTGCGCGGGCTGGCTCGCCCGTCCGGCCTGCGCGAGCGCCTCCGGGGCGAGCGGCAAGCCGAGGACGGAGACCAGCGCGACGATGGCGCCCATTCGTCTCACGTCGATTCTCCTCGTTCCCGCCCGGGCGGGTGGGAGGTTGACGGTCCTCTGCTCCCTCACGCGCACACTTCCCGGAGCGTGTCCTGGACGAGCTGGCCGTTCTGGTAGACGCGCTCCTGCACCTGCCGGCACCCTCGCGAGCTCGGCGCGCCGTACGGGGCGGCCTCCACGCGCTGGAAGCCGTCCTCGCTCTGGTAGGCCACCGGCCGGTTCTCGGCCGCGGCCTCGCGCGCGGCCCGCGAGCGGATCTCCGTGAGGGTACCGCCGAGGACGGCGCCGAGCGCGCCGCCGATGAGGGCGCCGCGCCAGCGGTTGTTCTTGTCGATCAGCGCTCCGGCGCCGGCGCCGACCGCCCCGCCGATGCCCGCGCCCTCGTACGTGCGCGGGGTGGTCACGGTTTCACGGGGCAGCGAGGCGCACGCCGCGAGCCAGGTGCTCGCGAACGCCGCCAGCAGCAGCGATGTCAGCATTCGTCGCATCGTCGTCTCCTCTTCGCGTCGATCGGATTGCACGGGCCGCGTCGCGCCGGCCTGGCCGCTCGCGCCGAAGGCATCGGGCCCGCGCAGCATGCGGCAGGCTCCAGGCCCGCCGGGGAGGGCGCGAGGGATATCCTGCTCGGGCCGCGGCGGCCGGCGAACGCCGGCACCCGGGTGAGGCATGTCAGGCGGGAAAGCCGCCGGACGGCGGCGCCTGCGCGCCACCGTCCGGCGACTCGGGCGTCAGGGAAGTGCGCGGCGGCCGCTGAGGAGCTGGACGACCAGCACGATCAGCGCGACGACGAGCAGCACGTGAATGAAGTTCCCGACCGTGTACCCACTCACGAGACCGAGCGCCCACGCAACGACCAGGATCAGGAAGATCGTCCACAGCATACGGTGAAGCCTCGAGCTCCGAGCTCTGCCGCTCGGCCTAACTGCCCTGGACCTTGAGGTTGTTGACGACGTCCTTGACACCCTTGACCTGCCGCGCCAGCTCGGCCGCTCGCGTCTTCATCGCCGCAGTGTCCACGTTCCCGTTCAGGTAGACCGTCCCGCGGTTCGTGTCGACGTCGATCTTCGTCAGCGTCGAGATCTTCTCCCCGGCGAGCTTCGTCTTCACCGCGGCGGTGATCGAAGCGTCGTCGATGGTCTCGCCGGCCGTCTTCCCCGTCGTCGCCGCGCAGCCGACGAACAGGAACGCCAGCAACGCCACCAGAGAGATGGAGCGAAGTGCGTACGACATGCCCTGACCTCCTTGTGATCCCCATCCGTCCCGGTTGCACTCAACGGATGTCGCAATCGGTGCCGGCGCCCGGGACGTCCCGCCCGGCACGAAACTACACCGGTCAACGCCAGTGCAAGCCCGATGCCTGCTGAATGCGGTCCGGGCCGTCCGGCGCGAGGAGGGCCAGTCACCGGGCTCGCCGGACGGGGGCGCCGGACCGGCCGCGACGCCCACGGCCCGCGTGGCAGGCGCGAGACAGAGTGTCGCTTCCCGCGACGACCGGGCGGGGAAATGCGCCGGCGCGGGGCGGCCTTGACACCCGGGTCGGGAAGCGATGTAATTTGCCCGACTTCGGGACCACGCGGGATCGCTGTTCCACCCCTGCTCGGCATTCGCGAGGGAGCCATGCGGGCGCCCTGTGAAACGCGGACGGCGCGGCCCCGAGCCGCGCACCCTGCGCGGTCCACCCGCGCCGCCGGCGCCGTCCTTGCGGCTGGCGCGCGCGCCCGGTCCCACACCGCCCGGTTCCCGGCGCCCCGCGGAAGCCCGCCGGCGCTCCGCAGCCCACACGCGTGCAGGCCACAAGGGAGGAGTCCATGGCGCTGCTGACGTTCGAGGGATGGCTGTTCCTGCTCCGGTGGTTCCACTTCCTGTCCGGCATCACCTGGATCGGCCTGCTCTACTACTTCAACTTCGTGCAGACGCCGTTCTTCGCGGAGACGGAGCCCCCGGTGCGCAGCGGCGCGGTCCAGAAACTGGTGCCGCGCGCTCTCTGGTGGTTCCGCTGGGCCGCCATGGTGACCTTCCTCACCGGCTGGTTGATCGTCATGCACCGGATGGGACAGGGCGGGTTCTTCGCCGGCTCCTACGGCTGGGCCATCCTGCTGGGAGGCCTGCTCGGGTCGGTGATGTGGGCGAACGTCTGGTTCGTGATCTGGCCCAACCAGAAGATCGTGATCCAGAACGCCATCGACACCGCGGCGGGTCGACCGGCGAACCAGGCGGCCACCCCGGCCGGCGCGCGGGCCGGCCTCGCCTCGCGGACCAACACGCTGCTCTCGGTGCCGATGCTCTTCTACATGGGCGCGGCCAGCCACCTGACGGGCCTGCCGATCCCCCGCTCCGGTGCCGCGTTCTGGATCGTGGCGCTCGTCATCCTCGCCGTGGTCGAGCTCAACGCCCTGGCCGGGAAGCCGGGCACGGCGACGACCAAGCCGCTCGCGACGGTGTCGGGCACGCTCTGGGCGGGGTTCGTCCTGGCGCTGATCTACTACGTCCTCTTCGAAGTCATGCGGTAGGGAGGCACCGGGGGGGTCTTCCGGGGCCCCCGGAGGGCTCAGCGGAGGTAGGCCGCGAGGTCCGGGATCTGGGACGCGACCTGCGGCATGGGCTGCATGACCGCGCTGTCGCGCTTGGGCGTGTAACCCGGCGGGTACGCGCCGCGCAGGATGCGGGCCTCGAGGAGCTCACGGCTGGCGCCCTTGATGGGCGGGCCGAGCGGGCCGTTCCTCGTCGGATCGTCGGCGTGGCAGCTGATGCAGTACGCGAGGTAGGCCTGCCGGCCGCGGCCCGGGTCTCCCGCGCCTGCCGTCGGTTGCCCTGCCTTCCGGCCTTCCCCGTCCCCGCAGGCCGCCAGCGCCAGGGCGCAGAGGACCGCCGCCCAGCCTCGTCCGCGCCTCATCCGTCCCGCAGGTCCTCGAGGAGCGCCGCGCGCGTCTCGGGAGCGAGGCGGGCGCGGGCCCGATAGTTCGGGTGCCCGACGACGAGCGTCACCGGCTCCCGGGCGAAGGCCCGGCGTGCCGGCTCGGGCACGGCAAAACGTACGAAGTGCACGGCGGCGATCTTGTCATCCCGGGAGTGGCCTGCCTCGAACCGTCCGGGGACGCGCCAGACGCGCTCCCCCTCCCCGATCTCGAGCCACACGTGCTCCCCCGCGTCGATACCCATGAAGCGGTCGAGCTCGGCCTTGATCCGCTCCCGGTCCTCGATCTCGATCATCAAGGTCGCGGAGAGCTCGCCGGGAGCGGGGATGAGCTCGTTGTACACGTCGATCTCGTCCTGCACCCGGTCGTCCGCGACGATCCGCTCGGTCCGGATCATCTCCTGGATCTGAAAGAGGACCGTCCGCCGGTTCTCGAAGAGGACGCTCAGCCGGTCGCCGACCGCCACGCGGCGGCGCGCCTTCAGCGCGATGATCTCCCGGCGGAAGGCCTCGCGGACCTTCTCGTACTCGTAGAGGTTCTTGACGTCGTCGAACCGGATCTTCTCCATCCTCGTCAGTCCGTCAATTCTCGCCGGGCGACGCTCGTCGGCACGGCGCTCAATCCGTCGGGAGGCCGTAGGCCTCGGCCAATACCTCGATGGGGTGACGTGGCCGCTGGCCCACGCCCCGCGTGATCTGGAGACCCGCCAGCGGGCAATCCGTCGCCATCCGCGCCGGGCCGGCCGCCGTCATGTCGCGAAAGAGCGGTTCCGCCACCCGCATCGAGAGCCGGTAGTATTCGCGCTTGAAGCCCCAGGTCCCGTCGACCCCCGAGCAGCGCTCGACCACCTCGACCTCCGCGCCGGTGAGGCGCAACACGTCGGCCGACTTCGTGCCCAGGTTCTGCGCCTTCAGGTGGCAAGGAAGGTGGTAGGCGATCCGGCCGGGGTTGGCCTTGAACCGGACGTCGAGCCGCCGCGCCGCGTGGAGGCGTGCCAGGTACTCGAAGAGATCGCGCGTCCGCCCCGCGACCAGCGCCGCCGTCTCCCGGTCCTCGGCGAGCCAGGGCCACTCCTGCTTCATCATGTAGGAGCACGTCGGGCCCGGGACGACGAGCTCACGGCCCTCGCGGACCGCCGCGCCCAGGCTCCGCACGTTTTCGTCGACGAGCCGCCGCGCCTCGCTCACGCCCCCGCCGTCCAGGAAGGGCATGCCGCAGCAGCGCTGCGGCGGAAGCGCGACGTCGATCCCGTTGTGCCGGAGGACCCGCACCGTGGCCCGCCCCACGGCGGGACTGTAGTACTCGACCGGACAGGTCGCGAAGAGCGCGACGCGGCCGCCGGACGCCGCGGCGCCGGCGGCGGGCTCTCTGGCGAACCACCGGCTGAACGTCTCCCTCTGGAAGCGCGGCAGGTTCCGGTCCTGGTGGATCCCCAGGGCGGCGTGCATGACCAGCCGGAGGATCCGGCGCGCGTTGAGCCAGTTCGAGACCGCCGCCGTGGCGCTCCCCAGCCGCCCCACGAGATCGGCGTGGCCCAGGATGCGGTCCTGGAGGCTCATGCCGCCGCGCTCCCGGGTCGCGACCGCACGGGTCCGCAGCATCAGGCGCGGGAAATCGACCATCCAGCGGTGCGGCGGGGTGTAGGGGCAGTGGTTGTAGCAGAGCTTGCACTGGTAGCAGAGGTCCACGACTCGCCCGATGTCCGTCCCCGCCAGCCGCTCGGCGTCGCCGTCCACCTCGGCGCGGTCGAGTGACCCGATCAGGTCCTTGAACGAGGGGCAGAGCGGCAGGCACCGCCGGCAGCCGTTGCAGACGTCGAACACCCGCCGGAGCTCGCGGTCCACCGCCTCGCGGCTCCAGAACTCGGGCGCGCGGATGTCGAAGCTCATCGCTGAGCCGCACGAATGCCGGCCGGCGGGTGGCGCCGGCGCCGCCGCGCGGCCGGGGCGAAGTGGGACCCCTTCACGCTTCTCCCGCAGGCGCCGGCCTGCGGGAGGGCGGGAACGGGTGACGGAGCCCGGGACGCGGGCAAGCCGGCGACAGGCCCTGCCGGCCGGCGTGCGAGGCTAGATCGCTTCCGCGGGCTCCTTGCCCGCGATCGCCTGGTGGCCCTTGGTGAACCGGCCCGCGTGCGACTTCTCGGCCTTCGCCAGCGTCTCGAACCACTCGGCGAGCTCCGAGAACCCCTCTTCGCGCGCAGTCTTGGCCATGCCGGGGTACATCTGCGTGTACTCGTACGTCTCGCCCTCGACCGCGGAGCGCAGGTTCTTCTCCGTCCGGCCGATGGGCTGGTCGGTCACCGGGTCGCCGACTTCCTTGAGGAAGTCGAGGTGCCCGAAGGCATGGCCGGTCTCCGCCTCCGCGGTGTCGCGGAAGAGACCGCCGATGTCCGGATAGCCCTCGATGTCGGCGGCGCGCGCGAAGTAGAGATAGCGGCGGTTCGCCTGAGACTCGCCGGCGAAGGCCTCCTTGAGATTCGCGTGGCTCTTCGTGCCCTTGAGCGACTTGGCCATGGTCCCTCCTGGGTTGTCCTGGTCGTCGAGGTCGTTATCGAGAGGCGGCCCGGCGGCCTCGGCCGGCGGGCCGGCGAGCGCGGCGGCGCGTGCAGCCGCCGCACAACCCGTAGAAGTCGATGCGATGATACGCCACCCGGAACCCCGTACGCGCCGCGACGCGGGCGTCGAGCCGCGCGTCCACCGGCTCGTCGAGGTCGAAGATCCGCCCGCATGCCGAGCAGGTGAAGTGATGATGGCGGTGCACCCGCGCGTCGAAGCGGACGCTCGGCCCGGACTGGATCTCCGCGAGGAGCCCGCGTCGCGCCAGCACTCTCAGGTTGCGGTAGACCGTGCCGAGGCTCACGCGCGGCAGGCGCCGGCGTACCACCTCGTGAACCGACTCGGCGGTGGGGTGGGCGTCCGTGTTCCGGACGGCGGCGAGGATGAAACGTCGCTGGTCGGTGAGTCGAAGCCCGCGCCGCGCCAGGTCGGCCCGCAGGCGGCGATCGGCGCCGGCCGGCGAGGCGGCCGCTCCGCGCCCGCCTGCCCGAGCCGATCCCGGCTCGCCGCTCCACCCGCCGCCGATCATCGCGCCGTGTCCCCGCATCGAGTTAGGAATGAGAATCGTTCCTAACGTTAGGCGCCGCCGGCGGCGCTGTCAAGCCCCACGCCGTTCGCGACGTCCGGGCCGCGCCCATCCTGCTCGCGCCGAGGTGGAACCCACGGCGACGACGACGGCAAGGGCGACCCCGTCGAGGGGCTGACCCGGGCCCTGGGATCGTGACGCGCCAGGCCGGAAGCTCCTCGGCGAGTGACCTCCTGACCGCGCCCGGCTGGTCCGGGCCCGCCCGGCGCGGTACAATTCCGCCTCAGGGGGTTCGGCCCGATGGAGCACGCTCACTGGCTCCGCGTCCACGGAGCCAGGCAGAACAACCTGAAAAACGTCTCGCTCGCCCTGCCGCACGACCGCGTGACGGTCGTGACCGGGGTCTCCGGGTCGGGGAAGTCGTCGCTCGCCTTCGACACCCTCTTCGCCGAGGGGCAGTGGCGGTTCATCGAATCCCTCTCCAGCTACGCCCGGATGTTCCTCGAGCGGATCGACCGGCCCGACGTGGACCAGATCGAGCACATCCGCCCGGCCATCGCCCTCGAGCAGAAAAACCCGGTGCGGACCGCACGGTCCACGGTGGGGACGGCGACCGAGCTGGCCGACTACCTCCGCCTGCTCTACGCCCGGATCGGCCGCGTCCACTGCCCGCGCTGCGGCCGGGAGGCGCGGGCCGACGCGCCCGAGCGCGTCGCCGACGAGCTGGCCCGCGCCGCGCCCGGCGCCCGGGCGCTCGTCATGTTCCCGCTCCCCGTCCCGGCGAAGGAGGCGCCGGCCGAGTTCCTCGGCCGACTCGCCGCGCGCGGCTTCGTCCGCGTGAAGGTGGGGGAGGACGTGCTCGCGTTGACGCACCCGCCCGTCCCCGACCTCGGAGGGCGGAGCGAGATCCTGGTCGTGGTGGACCGGCTGACGCTCCAGCCCGACCGGCAGAGCCGGCTGGCCGACTCCGTGGAGCAGGCCCTCCGGGAGAGCGGGGGGCGGGCCGTGGTGGAGGTCTGGCGCGAGGGCGAGACCGCGCATGATGTGCGCCGGTACGGCGAGCGCTTCGGCTGTCATGCCTGCGGCGTCGTGCTGGAGCGCCCGCAGCCCCTCCTCTTCTCCTTCAACCACCCGCTCGGCGCCTGCCCGGAGTGCAAGGGGTTCGGGAACCTCCTCCGCTACGACGAGGCGCGCGTCGTGCCGGACCCGACGCGCTCCCTCGCCGACGGCGCCGTCCAGCCGTGGCGCCACCCGTCGGGCCAGTGGTACCAGCGGGAGCTGCTCCGCGTCGCGAAGCGCCGGAAGGTGGACGTCCACACGCCCTACGCCGAGCTGCCCGAGACCGTGCGCCGCTGGGTCCAGGACGGCGACGACGAGTTCTGCGGCATCCGCGGCTTCTTCGAGGAAGTGGAGGGCTACCGCTACAAGCTCCACGTCCGTGTCTTCCTCTCGCGCTACCGGAGCCAGACGCGCTGCCCGGCCTGCGACGGGGCGCGACTCAAGCCCGAGGCGCTCGCGGTCACGGTCGGCGGCCTCACCATCGCCGAGCTGGCGCGGCTGACGGTGGACGACCTCGCGCGCTGGCTCGACGGCCTGACCCTCACCGCCTGGGAGGCGGAGGTCGCCCGTGACGTGCGGGCCCGGCTCCAGGCCAAGGTCTCCTTCCTCCGGCGCGTCGGCCTGGGCTACCTGACGCTCGATCGGCAGACGCGGACGCTCTCGGGGGGCGAGGCGCAGCGGATCGCGCTGGCGACCCAGCTCGGCGCGCAGCTCGTGGGCACGCTCTACGTCCTCGACGAGCCGTCCATCGGCCTCCACGCGCGCGACGTGGCGCGGCTCGCCGAGCTCTGCGGGGAGCTCGCCCACGCCGGCAACACCGTGGTGATCGTCGAGCACGACCGGAGCTTCATCGAGGCGGCGGACTACTGCGTCGAGCTGGGACCGGGGTCCGGCGAGCGCGGCGGCGAGGTGATCTTCGCCGGGCCCCGCGAGGCGTTCGTCCGCGACAGTCGCTCGCTCACCGCCCGCTACCTCTCGGGACGGGAGACCATCCCGCTGCCGCTGGGGCGCCGGGAAGGCAGCGGCCGGTGGCTCACGCTGGTGGGTGCCCGCGAGCACAACCTCAAGGCCATCACCGCGCGCATCCCGCTCCACACGCTCGCGTGCGTGACGGGCGTGTCGGGCTCGGGGAAGTCCACGCTCGTCCACGACACCCTCTATCGCGCGGTCGCGCGCGCGTTCAAGAGCGAGTTCGAGCCGCCCGGCGGCTACGACGCGCTCCTCGGCCTCGAGCACCTCGCCGGGGTCCGCCTCATCGACCAGGAGCCGATCGGTCGGACGCCGCGCTCGAACCCCGTCACCTACATCAAGGCCTTCGACGAGATCCGGAAGCTCTACGCGAGTCTCCCGCGGGCCAAGACGCTCGGCCTCACGCCGGGGCACTTCTCCTTCAACGTGCCGGGCGGCCGCTGCGAGACCTGCGAGGGCGACGGCTTCGAGAAGCTCGAGATGTACTTCTTCGAGGACGTCTACGTCACCTGCCAGGCCTGCGAGGGCCGCCGCTACCGGCCCGAGGTCCGCGAGGTCTCTTACCGGGGGAAGGACGTGAGCCAGGTGCTCCAGCTCACCGTGGACGAGGCCCTCGAGCTCTTCGCCGGCGTCCCGACCCTGGTCCGGCGCCTCCAGGTGCTCCACGACGTGGGCCTCGGCTACCTCCGGCTCGGCCAGCCGGCGACCACGCTCTCGGGCGGCGAGGCGCAGCGGCTGAAGATCGCCGCCGAGCTGGGCGCGCGCCTCGGCCGCGACGTCCTCTACATCCTGGACGAGCCGACCACCGGCCTCCACCTCGACGACGTCCGGCGGCTCCTCGGGGTGCTCCAGCGGCTCGTCGACGCGGGGAACACGGTCCTCGTCGTCGAGCACCACCTGGACGTCATCAAGTGCGCCGACTGGATCCTCGACCTCGGCCCGGAAGGCGGCGAGGCCGGCGGCGAGCTCGTGGCGGAGGGGCCGCCGGAGGCCATCGCCCAGGTCGCCGCCTCCTACACCGGCAAGTACCTCCGCGACCTCTTGCCGAGGAACGGTCGGACCGGGCGCAGCTTCGGCAAGTAACCCTCGGCCGCGCCGGCAGCCTCATTGATCCCTCGCCCCCGCCGTGTAAGATAGAGCGCCGCGAGGAACGGGGATGCTCCTCACCCTGACCGACAAGGTGGCGATCGTGACCGGCGGCGCGGGTGCCCTCGGCCGCGCGGTGATCCTGACCTTCCTCGAGGCCGGCGCGCTCGTCGCCGCGACCGACCGGGACGCGCGGCGGCTCGACGACGTGACGACCAAGCTCTCCGCGGGGGCGCGCGACCTGTTCCTGCCGGTGACCACCGACGTGACCGATGCGGCGAGCGTCCAGAGCCTCGTGGCCGACGTCGTGGCCCAGGCCGGACGGCTCGACGTGCTGGTCAACGTGGTCGGGGCCTTCAGCCCGGGCGACCTGGTCTCCACGGACGAGCACACCTGGGACCAGATGATGACGCTCAACCTGAAAACCGCCTACCTCTGCTGTCGCGCCGTCGTGCCGAGCATGATCACGAGCGGCGGCGGGCGGATCATCAACGTCGGCGCGCGCGCGGCATTCCCGCCCGTGGGCGGCGCGACCGCCTACACGGTGGCGAAGGCGGCGGTCGTCGCGCTGACCCAGGTGCTCGCGGAGGAGCTCCGCCCGCACCGGATCACCGTCAACGCGGTCCTGCCGAGCACGATGGACACGCCGGCCAATCGCAAGGCGATGCCGGAGGCCGATCCCGCGCGCTGGGTCGCTCCCGGGACCGTGGCCGAGACGATCTGCTTCCTCGCCTCGGACGCCGCGGCGCAGGTGACGGGCGCGCTCGTCCCGATCTGACCGCGGAGGCGCCTCGCGGCGCCACGGGCATCACCGATCACTGCGGGTCGACGCCCTGTCCGCCGCGGACGCACCAGACGGAGATGGAGGTGGCCCTGGGGTCGGCGCCCACGTCGCCTGAGTCGAAAGAACACGACCCACGCGTTGGCGCCCAGGCCCAGGGGGATCACCGCGAGGCGGCGCGCCTGCTGGGCGAGGCGCTCGACCTCTACGGGTCGGAGTCGGCCGGGTTCGAGGTGGGGCGAACACGGCTGGCGCTGGCCGAGCTCGCGCACGCGCAGGGCGATCGCGACGCGGCGAGTCGCCAGCTCCAGGAAGCCTACCGGCTGTTCGCCGCGCTGGCAGTCCCGCGGTACCTCGCGCGCGCGGAGGCGATGGCCAAGGAGTTTCGACTTCCCCTCTGACCCGGCGCCGCCCGGGGACCCCGGACCGCCGCGGCCGCCGGCGGCGCGCCGGCGCGGCCCCCTTCACCCTCTCGAGACGACGCCTAGGCGTCATCGTATCGATCGTATCCCGACGGATCCTTCACGACTTTGGAAGGTTTTTCGCCAAGGACCTTCTTCAAGAGGTGGAGAGCGTTCTGTTTGGCTTCGTCGAGGCTCTGCTCCATGGATTTGCCGGCCTCACCGAAAGTTTTGTTCGTGATCGACTTTCCGTTTGGCTCGGCGCCCGCGTGCCCCGCTCCCATGGGGTTATCGGGCATGTTGCATCCGCAGTTGTAACACATCCCGGCTCACCTCCTGAGGTCCTCGCCCAGCATTGCACGCTACAACGACTTCAGGTACTCGATGAGATCCGCCTTCTCCGCCTCGGTGAGCGTCAGGCCGAGCACGCGCGAGTAGTGGCCGATCACCGCCGGGAGGTCCGCGAAGCGCCCGTCGTGATAGAAGCCGCCCTTGGCCCGCGCGAAGAGTCCCCGCAGCGGGGTCGTGCGGTAGAACCGCTTGTCGGGCGAGCGGCTGGCCTGGAACTCGTCGATGCCGATCTCCTCGGCCGTGTGCATGGACCAGCCAGGCTCCGTGAAAAGCGGCGGCACGTGGCACGAGGCGCACCGGGCTTTCCCCTCGAACAGCACCTTCCCGCGCGCAGCGGCGTTCTTGTCGTACGAGTCGTCCGGCGGTTCCGGAGCCGGGATGGACAGCTGGTAGTAATGAAGCGCCGCCAGCTTCGAGGTGATGCGGTCGGGGTTGTCACGCTTGTTCGCGAACCCGGAACGGGCGGTGACCGGGAACTGCGCCGCGTCCTTCATGCGCGGGTCGAAGAAGGTTCCCTGGCCGTACATCTGCGTGTTCGCCACGTACGCGTTCCAATAGGTGACCGAGCCCCAGCCGGTGTAGGTGTGGAGGTTGACGCCGGCGAGTCCGAACGCCGCGGGTAAGAGCGTCGCGGCCGGCTTGCCGTCCGGCCTGGTCGCCTTGCCGTCTTGATTCAGCTCGGCGTCATATTTCCCGGGGCCCCAGCTCTTGAGCACCTTGCGCACGGTCGCGTCGTCGACGCCGAGGAGCGTCTCGAAGGGCTTCACGCTGGGGGCCAGCGCGACGATCGCTCCGACGTCCAGGTCCCGGTTCGGCCAGCCGTCCAGCCTGCGGCCGATGCCCTTGGCGAAGGAGTCGTCGACCGTGGAGTGGCAGAGCGCGCAGTGTATCCCGATCCCGGTCATCTTCTTGTCGCGGTCGAAGATGCCCGTCACGCCGACCACGGCGTTGGCCCGGAGCAGCTCCAGCGTGGTCTCCGACTTGTCCAGGCTGACGGAGCCTTGCCTGAGCACTTCGACCAGGATCCGCGGGAGCGCGCCGATGTCGACCTTGAGTCCGACCTGAAGGGCCTGCCGGGGGGTGAGCCCCGGTCCGACGCCGCCCTGCTTGTCGCCCAGGATGGCCTCGTGAAGCCGGAGCTGACCGCCCCAGAAGGCCTCGCTGCCGAAGGTGTCGTAGCGGAAGATCTTCCGGCCCTCGTCGAACAGCTGCCTGGAGTATCGCTCGATCTTGGCGTCGAAGCTGCCCTCGGGGGCCTTCTGGGCCGTCACGGCGGGATCCGTTTCGACTCCACGCGGGCGCGTGGCGCAGGAGGACGTCAACCCGACGATGACGAGGAAGAGGCCGAGCGGAAGGGCACGGGGTCTCATGGGGGCACCTCCGTTAGAACAGGCCCTCGAAAGCGCCCCCCCTTCTCTCAGGGTGAGGTCGTGTCGCGCCCCTGTCAATAGTGGACGACACCGGCGGAGAGCCGGACTCAGGGCTCGGTCAGCCGAGCGCGGATCTCCTCCCAGGCCTTGTCGGCCAGCACGCGGACCTCATCCCCGAGGAGCGGCTGGATGGGGTGCGGGATCACCACGGGACGGTAGTCCGGCAGCCCGAGCGCCTCGGCCTGCGCGCGGGCCGCTCCCAGGAACTCCGTGGTGACGACGGTCGCGGTCGGTCGGCCCTGATCTTCGAAAAAGACGCCGTCGTGCACACTGCACGTGGTGCACGACCCTCAGTCGGCGAGCGCCTCCACGATCGCGTCGGCCGAGGCGAGCAGCTCCTGGCGAAGCGCGTCGGGTGCGGGCTTGGCGAAGGTCGGCTTGCTGAGGCGCAGGACGGCCTTGGGACGCGCCTCGGCGCGCAAGAGCTCCTCCACGCGGTCCAGGAAGAAGTTCCCCTTCGGCTTCCCGATGTCGAGCAAGGCCACCACCCTGCCCTCCAGGCTCGACAGGCGGGGGGCGCGCCGTCGCGGCGTCGCGGCGGAATCGGTCGGATCGAGGAACTCGGCCATCGGTCTCCTCCTGTCAGGCGATCTTCTTGATGACGAGCTGGCTGCCGCCCGCGAACGTGAACCCCGGAATGACGGCGGAGAACCGGCCCGCCGTCCCGCCGGCCACCACGACGACGAGGTTGTCGGGGCTCCGGAACTTCGGAATCCTCGTCTCCTCGCGGCTCGGATCGGCGAAGCGGGCGCGCACGTGCTCGGGCAGCCCCTCGCCCCACTCGTCGTTCGGGCAGAGCTCGCGCACGGGGAGCTGGCAGCGTTCCCAGAGATACTGCCGGATGGCCGGCTTGTCCCAGGCGTCGTCGGCGAGCGTGCGAGCGTGCTCCGGCGAGAGGACGACGAGCGTGTCGCCGTAGCCCGTGAGCTTCACGTTCCACGTCGCGGCCAGGCTCGCCGCGATCGAGTTCAGGATCTGCCGCCCCCGACGGCTCCGGTGGTCGTACACCCCGTGGGGCGCCTCGCCGGCGAAGGCCGCCACCGTGCTCTCGTCGGCCCCGAAGCCCCGCTCCACGTGGAGCGGCGGCCAGGGGCTCGCCTCCTCGTGCTCGCCGATGCAGTAGGTGTAGCGCCCGGGGTGCCCGAGCGTGGACATCGCGATCACCCCCGGCCGCGCGCCGCCGAGGTTCACCATGACGAGCCGGATCGTCCGGCCGATCGTGGCGTTGGCCCGCCAGCCCGAGCCGAAGACGCCGGCCCCGCAGTTCACGTCGAGGTCCTTCCGCGCCGGGCCGTTGACGACGAGGAGGGGCGAGGCGAAGTTCGTCGTCGCCGCGACGCCGTGGAGCGCGAACGCCTCGTCACAGATCGCGCGGACGCCGGCGAGGATGGCGCGCATGTACTCGGGCCGGGCCCCGGCCATGACGGCGTTCACGGCGATCTTCTCGATGGTCGCCCGGCCCAGGTTCGGCGGGACCACCGCCACCAGCTCCTCCCCCGGGCGGCCCGCCGCCTCCACGAACCGGCGGACCAGGTCGGCGGTGGGCGGGATGACCGGGAGGCCATCCGTCACCCCGCGGGCGTGGAGCCGCTCGATCGCGTCCAGGAGACCGGCGTCCGGAGCGGCTCCGTCCACGCGGGCATTGTACGCCGGGACGGCAAGGGGCCTCTACGGCCGGGATCGCAGCCGGCGCGGCGCGGGAGGCCCGACCTCCGGCAGCCGGCGGAGCCCCGAGCGGGGCTCACGCCCCGGCCGGCTCACACCGCCGGTGTCGCCGGGAGGTTCTGCCAGCGGAGCGGGTCGAACTTCAGGCTGGCGGCCTGTCCGCAGTTCGGGCACCTCGCGGTGAACTGGTAGTCCTGCCCGTAGTCGTTCTTCGTCTCCACGCCGCAGGCGCCACAGATCAAGCGAAAGTGACCGCCGTCCGTCTTTCCTTCGAGTCCGAGCATGGCTGGTCTCTCGTCCTGCCGGGCGCGGCCGGCGCCCAGCGACGGCTCCCCGGCACGTGCAATCCGGGTACCGAACGTCGGGGGCCGGCGGCACCCCGGGGCGCCGGCGTGCGGATTCAGGGCGACGATCTGGGGTAGAATCGCCTGAAGGACGAGAGCGGCGAGCGCGCGAGTATGGACCCGCCATGCCCTGGGATCCGAGCATCGAGCCCTGGCTCGACCGTCACCCGGCGCTCCGGGCGGTCGGGAACACCCCGCTCGTCCCCCTGACCCTCTTCCGCGACGAGCTGCCCGACGTCGAGGTGTGGGCGAAGATGGAGTCGCTCAACCCCGGCGGCTCGCTCAAGGACCGCCCCGTCCTCCGGATGCTCCTCGGCGCGCTGGCCGAGGGCCGGCTCAAGCCCGGCACCACCGTGCTCGACAGCTCGTCCGGCAACGCCGGGATCGCCTACGCCATGATCGGCCGGATCGTCGGGCTGCCGGTCGAGATCGTCATCCCCGACAACGCGAGCACCGAGCGGAAGAAGCGGCTCCGCGCGCACGGCGCGCGGCTCGTCTTCACCGACGCCATCCAGGGCTACGACGAGGCGCTCCGCGAGGTGCGCCGCCGCTACGAGGCCGACCCCGCTCGCTACTTCTTCTGCGACCAGTACAGCAACCCCGACAACTGGCGCGCGCACTACGAGACGACGGCCGCGGAGATCCTCGCCCAGACCCCGGGCCGGATCACGCATCTGGTCCTCGGCGTGGGGACGGGCGGCACGGTGACGGGCCTCGGGCGGCGGTTGAAAGAGCACGACTCGCGGATCCGTCTCGTCTGCGTGGTTCCCGAAGCGTTTCCGGGGATCGAGGGGCTCAAGCCGCTCGGCCACCCCGAGGACATCGTCCCGGCCATCCTCGACGAGAGCCTGATCGACGAGCGGATCCCGGTCACCGGCGAGGAGGCCCACGCCATGTGCCTCAGACTGGCCCGGGCGGGCTTCTTCGTCGGCCAGTCCTCGGGCGCCTACCTGGTCGGCGTCGAGCGCGTCGCGCGCCGCGAGCGGCGCGGCCGCTTCGTGACTCTCTTCAACGACCTCGGCGAGCGCTACTTCTCGACGCGTCTCTGGGACTAAGTCCCTTCGGAGGGGGCCTCGGCGGCCCCCTCCGATGCCTCGGTTGCGGCGGCAGAGCCGCCGCTCGGAGGCTCCGCCGGCCCTCCGGCGAACGGACCGGGCCTGCCTCCCCCGCCGGATTCTCGGCGACGGCGAGCGCCGATGGCCGGATGGGGCGGCAAGCCGCTAGCGGACGCGGCCGCGGCGGCGCCACCACCCCTGGATGAGGCCGTCCACGACCTCCGCCAGCTGGGCCAGCGTCCGGCACTCCCGCACGACGTCGCAGTGGGGCGCGTAGAGCGGCATCACCGAATCGCCCACGCCCCAGCCCCACTGGCCCTCCGGGTTGAGCCAGATGATGCCCTTCACGCGCTCGCGCATGAGGCGCAGCGCCCAGGCCTGCGGGTCGTTGTAGTTGTTCCGTGCGTCGCCCAGGATGAGGAGCGTCGTCTTGCGGTCCACCCGCTCCAGCGACTCGCGGCAGAACCGGGCGAAGGCGTACCCGAAGTCCGAGCGGCTGTGGTAATCCACGTGCGCGCCGCCCAGGGCGTGCTCGACCGCGCGCTCCACCGGGAGCGCGCGGAAGGTCCCGGAAACCTCGGCGATCTCGGAGACGAAGACGAAGCTCTGGACCCTGGAGAAGCACTCCTGCAGGTTCCACACGAGCTGGAGCATGAAGCGGGACGCGTTGCGGACCGAGTCGGAGACGTCGCAGAGCGTGACGAGCCGCGGCTTGTCCCGATGCCGCCGCCGCCACCGGAGGTCCAGCGGCACGCCGCCGTACTGGAGGTTCGCCCGGAACGTCCGCTTGGGGTCGAGCTTTCCCCGCTGCTCCCGCCGCTGGCGCAGGGCGAGGGCGTCCTTGATCCGGCGCGCCAGGCGCGCGACCACCGCCTTCATCTGCGCCACCTCGTCGGCCGAGAGCGTGAAGAGCGGCTTGTCGGCGAGCAGCTCCCGGCGCATCCGCTCCTCGTGGCGGTATCCCCGCCGGTCGAGCTCGCGCTCGACGTGCCGGCGGACGAGCCGCCGGAACGCCTCGAGCCGCAGCTCCACGTAGGTCCTGAGCCGCGCGAGCGCGCCGGGGTCCAGGCCCTGCGCCTCGGCCGCCGCCAGGAGCGCTTCGAGGTCGGCCTCGATGTCCACCCACGGGAACTGCTCCCAGATCCGGCGCGAGAAGTAGCCGATCTGGAGGAAGTAGAAGAGCCGCTCCAGCCCCACGGCACGGCCGCCTCGCCGGATCGCCAGCTCGAGCTCGGGCGCCTCGGCCAGCAGGAGCAGCTCGCTCAGCGGGTCGAGCTCGAGGCCGGCCTCCGCCAGCAGCCGCTCGAGGAGCGCCTGCGCCCAGGCGTCCCGGCGCGAGAGCGCCTTCGCGGTCTCCGCGCCGAGCGTCCGGAGGTCGAAGAAGTAGAGGTCGAACAGCCGATCGAAGGCGGGGAGGTCTCGCGACTCCTTCACGAGCGTGGCGGCGAGCGCGGCGCGGAAGGTGTCGCGGTCCCCCACCCCGACCTCGGACGCCGCCTGGAGGGCGTCGAGCGCCTCCGTCGTGGACACGCGGAGCTCCGCGCGGCGGAGGTCGCCGATGAACTCGAGGATCCGATCGTCCATCGGTGCGAGCTTAACAGAGCCACATGATGTCAGAAAGGGCGAGCCTGGCGCCGGCCCAGGGGGAGGCAGGCCCCGAGCCCGCCGCCCAACGGCCGGCGGGGCTCCGAGCGGCGGCTCCGCCGACGCAACCGAGGGGAAGGCATCGGAGGGGGCCGTCGAGGCCCCCTCCGAGGAGCTGACTAGAGGTTGTCCTCGGGCAGGTTCTGGCTGTCGTGCACGACGAGGGCCTGGCCGACGAAGCTCAGGAGCCCCTGCTGGGCGAGCTGCCGGATGAGCCGCGACGTCGTCGCGCGCGTGGTGCCGGCCAGCGCGGCGATGTCCTTCTGGCGCGGGGCCTTGGGGAAGACCAGGTGGGGCCCCTCGCGCCGGCCGTGGCGCGCCCCGAGCTGGAGGAGCGCCCGGACGATGCGGCCGGCCGCGTCCACGGTCGCCAGCGTCCCGATCTGCTTGTCCGCCTCGCGGAGGCGGCGGCAGATCTCGATCAGGAGCTTCCGGCCGATGCTCGCGTGGGCTTCCAGGACGCGGAAGAACTCCTGCTGCGACAGCTCGAAGAGCTCCACCCGCGCGGCGGCGACGGCATCCGCCGAGCGCGGCCGCCCGTCGATCAGGGAGAGCTCCCCGAAGTAGTCGCCCGGGCCCAGCTCGGCGAGGACCACCTCCCGCCCTTGCCGGTTGAGCCCGATCTTGATCTGTCCCGCCGCGACGAGGAAGAGGGACGAGCCGCCCTCGCCCGCGTGGAAGACGTAGCTGTCCTTCGCCACGTCGCGGCGCTGGAGCACGCCGGCGAGCGCCAGCCGCTCGGTGAGGGTGAGGTCGGCGAAGAGCGAGGTCCGCTTCAGCATCGCCGACACGATGGTCTCGGCGGGCATCGTCGCTTATGGCAACCCGCCGAGCCGAGACCCCGGCAGATCAAGGACGCAGGGAGGAGGCGGCCCGAGGCGCATGCCGCCTACGTTTCCTCGGGCGGCGGCGCGGGGACGCAGAGGTGCGACCGGTATCGGCACGGCGGCTATTCGGCGAGGACCTTGTCCAGACTGCCCTTCACCCGCTCGAGGTCCCGCTCGTACTTGACGAGCAGCGTGAGGGTCGCCTCCACGAGCCCGGGCTCGAGCCGATCCGCGTTCAGGATCACGAGCGAGCGGACCCAGTCGAGGCTCTCCGAGATGGAGGGCGCCTTCCGGAGCTCCAGGGCGCGGATGCGCTGGACCGCCGACACGACCTCCCGGGCGAGGCGCTCGCTCGCTTCCGGGACCTTCAGGCGGATGATGGCAAGCTCCTCGGCCGGCGTCGGAAAGTCGATGAAGAGGTGGAGGCAGCGGCGCTTGAGCCCGTCGCTGAGCTCCCGGGCGTTGTTCGAGGTGAGGACGACCAGCGGCAGGTGGCGGGCCTTGATCGTCCCGAGCTCCGGCACGGAGACCTGCCAGTCGGAGAGCACCTCGAGGAGGAAGGCCTCGAACTCGACCTCGGCCTTGTCGATCTCGTCCACGAGCAAGACGACCGGCTCGTCCGCGAGGATCGCGGCCAGGAGCGGGCGTGGGGAGAGGAACCGGTGGGAGAAGAACGCGTCTTCCTGGCGGGCCACCTTCTCCACGGCGTCGGCCAGCGACGGCGCGCCGGCGATCACCTCGCCGATCCGCTCCCGGAGGATCTGCGTGTAGAGGAGCTGCTTGGCGTACTTCCACTCGTAGAGGGCCTTGGCCTCGTCGAGGCCCTCGTAGCACTGGAGGCGGATCAGGGGCCGGCGGAGGGACTCCGCGAGGACCTTCGCCAGCTCGGTCTTTCCGACGCCCGCGGGGCCCTCGACCAGGACCGGCCGGTTCATGCGGGCGGCCAGATAGACGACCGTCGCGACGCGGCGGTTCGCGATGTACTGACTGCCGCGGAACCGCTCCTGGATCTCCTCGACGGACGCGAACATGCGAGTCTCCTTGGGCCCTGGACGTGGCCCTGAGAATGATAACGCGGCGAGGGCCCGCGCGCCAAATCAGCCGCGAGGTTCCGGGAGGAGGAGGGCGACGCCGAAGCCCGCGAGCGGCATGGTCCCGATCACCACGAGCGTCGTCCAGAGTCCCCAGTGGTCCGCGACCCAGCCCAGCAGCGCCACCCCGACCCCGCCCGTGCCGATGGCCAGCCCGACGATCAGGCCGGCCGCCATGCCGAGGCGCCGCGGGAGGTAGGCCTGGCCGAGCGCCACCGTGACCGAGAACGAGGAGACCAGCACGAAGCCCGCCGCCGCCAGGCAGAGGGCCGCCAGCCAGCCGCCGGGGCGGAGCAGAAAGACGGCGATCAGCGGGGTCACGAGCGCGAGGCTGTAGGTCACGTAAGGCCGCGCGCCCCAGCGGTCGGCGATGGGGCCGCCGACCAGGGTCCCCACCGCGCCCGCGGCGAGGAACGCGAAGAGCAGCGGCCCGACCACGCGCGGATCGGCCTCCAGGACGTCCACGTAGAAGAAGGGGACGTAGCTCACCAGGCCCAGCTGGACCCACGAGCGCACGGTGACGACGGCGATCAGGAGCGCCATCGCGGTCCGCATGTCGCGCGGGGGCGCCCCGCCGCGGGCAAGCTCGGTGCGCGGCGCGGCGGGCACCAGGGTCGGCAGGACGGCGGCGATCAGGAGCGCCACGACGAGGCCCGGGGCCAGCATGCCGAGGGTGCCGCGCAGGCTCAGCCCGGTGACGAGCGCGGTGATCACGGGCGGGCCGAGCGCGATCCCGACGTTGCCGCCGACCGAGAAGAAGGAGAGCCCGGTGGCCTTGCGCGCGCCTGCCACCTGGTTCGCGGCCTTGTACCCCTCGGGGTGGTAGGCCGCGACGCCGAGGCCCGCCACGACGACGAGCACCAGCAGGACGCCGTACGACGGCGCCCAGCCCGACAGCCCGATCCCGAGCGACGCGAGGACGAGCGCCCACGGAAGCAGCCAGCGCCGCGCCGTGCGGTCCGCGAGATAGCCGAAGACGGGCTGGATCACCGACGAGGTCAGGTTGGCGACCAGGATGATGGCGCCCGCCGCCGCGTACGAGAGCCCGAACCGGGTCTTGAGAAACGGAAGCAGTGCGGGGAGCGATCCCTGGTTCATGTCGATGACGAGGTGGCCGATGGCGAGGAGGGCGAGGGCACGCGCGTCCAGGCGGGCCGGCGCGCCGGCGGCGGCGGCGCTCCCGTCGCGCGGCCCCGGGGCCGCCGCCTCGGCTACCTCCGCCTCCGCCAGATCGGGGGCCCGCCGGGCCGCCGGCGCCGGATCGCGCATGTGCGCCATCGTACCCCGCACGTCACGGAGTGTCCACCGCGGCGCGGCGCGGCGACCGTCCGAGCCGCGCGCGACGGACCAGGGCGTGCCGGAGGAAGCGAACCGAGGCCGGTCGCGCGCAGCGGGAGCGGGCTACTGGCCGTGGTGCCGTTGCCGAGCTGGCCCGAGGCGTTCTGGCCCCAGGCCCAGACACCGGGCACCTGAGCCTGGGCGGGCCGCGGATGGAGGAGCGCGACGAGAAGACCGACGACGGCGAAGGCCCGGAGACCGGTGCTCCCGAGGCCAGTCACACCCTTCCCCATCTCACGTCCCTCCCTGGGCCGCCGCGCGCGGAGACGCCCGCCGGGGTCGCGCCGGCCGGCCACCGGCTCGGTCTCCCCGGCAGTCGCGGCATGGGCTCGACCGACAGAGCCACAGCAACGGCAGTGCCAACGGCGGGCCGCGTGAAATCCGGATACTTTGCCGCCCGGGGGGTCCGTCCGCAGCCGGCGCTGGTGGTGGTCGTTCGCCGAAGACTTCGGCAGCGCCCGGGCACCCGTGGGGGCCACGCGCTCGCCCTGTCGCCGATCGTCCGGCGAGCGACCGAGGCAGACCCTGGTGGCAGTCGTCGGGTACTGCCGAGGGCGGGGCGGAAAACCCCACCTCGCGCGCCCGGCCGCGCGGGCGATCCCACGCGGCGTCAGCCGCGCCACGGGCTTGTGGCGACGTCGAGCCGCGGTATACCCTGGCACCGATGCACGACCCCGACGCGGAGGCGCGCCGCTACCACGGGCGGCAGCTCGTTCTCTCGATCGCCGCGTTTCTCCTCACGCTCGGCGTCCTGGGGGCGTGGCTCGCGACCGGCGCGGCCGCGGCCCTCGCCGGCTGGCTCGCGACGCGCGGAGCCGGGCGCGCCGCGGTCGTCGCGACGCTCCTCCTCCTCGTCGGGAGCTCCACCGCGGTGGCGACCCTTCCGCTCGACGTCCTCCGCGGCTTCGTCCTGCCGCGCCGCGCCGGGCTCTCGACGCAGTCCTTCCGGAGCTGGCTCGCCGACCGAGCCAAGGCCGGCGCCATCGGCGGGGCGCTCGGGCTCGTCGCGTTCGAGCTGGTCTACCTGCTCCTCGCCTGGAGCCCGAGCTGGTGGTGGCTGTGGAGCGCGGGGGCGCTCGCCGCGGGGAGCGTCCTGCTCGCGGCGGTCGTGCCGGTCTGGATCGTGCCCCTCTTCTATCGGCTGACGCCGCTCGAGGATCCGGGGCTCCGCGCGCGACTGCTCGCCCTCGCGGCGCGCGTGGGGGTGGCGGCGGCCGACGTCGTGGTGGCCGACTTCTCGCGCAAGGGCCGGACCGCCAACGCCGGCGTGGTCGGGCTCGGCCGCACGCGGCGGATCCTCGTCAGCGACACGCTGCTCGCGGCGTTCCCCGTGGACGAGGTGGAGGTCGTGCTGGCGCACGAGGTCGCGCACCACGCGCGGGGCCACCTGAGCCAGGGCCTCGCGCTCCAGACCCTCCTCCTCGTCCTCGTGTTCGCCCTGGCCCACGTGGCGCTCGCCCGGGCGGCCGCGGCGCTCGCGCTCGCGGGCCCCGCGGACCCGGCCGGCGTGCCCCTCGTGGCGCTCGTCCTGACCGCCCTGGGGCTCGTCGTCACGCCGATCGCCGCCGGGTGGTCGCGGCGCCTCGAGCGCGAGGCCGACGCGGTCGCGCTCGACGTCACGCGCGCGCCCGCGGCCTTCGTGACCGCGATGGAGCGGCTCGGCCGGCTGAACCTCGCCGAACACCGGCCCAACCGGCTCAAGGAGCTGCTCTTCGCCACGCACCCGCCGCTCGAGAAGCGCATCGCGGTGGCGCGCGCGGTCGAGCGCCGGCTGGCGGGCGCGGCGTGAGCACGTCCCCGCGCGCCGAGCTGCGTCGCCTGGTGAGCCGGCGGAGCGCGCTCGTCGTGCCCGGCGCCTACGACGGCGTCTCGGCGCGCCTGGTCGAGCGCGCCGGCTTCCCGGCCGTCTACATGACCGGCTACGGCACCTCGGCCTCCCGCCTGGGGCTCCCCGACCTCGGCTTCGCGGGGCTCGCCGAGATGGCCGAGAGCGTGCGCCAGCTCGCCGCCGCGGTCCGGATCCCGCTCATCGCCGACGCCGACACGGGGTACGGCGGCGCGCTGGCGGTCGAGCGCACGGTCCGGGCGTACGAGGCGGCGGGCGCCGCGGCGCTCCACCTCGAGGACCAGGTGTGGCCCAAGCGCTGCGGCCATCTCGCCGGCAAGGCGGTGGTCCCGCGGGACGAGATGGTCGCCAAGCTCCGCGCGGCGGTGGCCGCGCGGCGCGATCCCGACCTCCTGATCATCGCGCGGACCGACGCCGTCGCGGTCACCGGCTTCGACGACGCGATCGCGCGCGCCGAGGCGTACGCCGCCGCGGGCGCGGACGTGCTCTTCGTGGAGGCGCCCACGACCGTCGCGGAGGTCGAGGCGATCCCCGGGCGCCTCCGCGCGCCCTGCCTCTTCAACTACGCCCCGGGGGGACGGAGCCCGCTGCTGCCGGTGGCGCGCCTCGCCGCCCTCGGCTACGCCCTCGTCCTCCTGCCGGTCCAGACCCTCTTCGCCGCGACGCGCGCCATGCAGGAGTACCTCCAGGCGCTCAAGGAAGCCGGCGAGCCGGCGGCGCTGGCCGACCGCCTCGCCCCGTTCGCCGAGTTCAACGCCTTGCTCGGCCTCCCCGAGCTGCTCGACCGCGACGCGCGCCTCCGCGCGGGGGACGCCCCGGGCGTGGCGTCGCCCCGCGCACGGGAGTCGGGATGAGCGACGTCGACGCGCTGAAGACGACCGTGGCGGAGACGGTGGACCGGCTGGCCGACGAGCTCTGGCAGCTCGCCCTCCGGATCCACGCGAACCCCGAGCTCTGCTATCAGGAGGAGAAGGCGGCCGCCTGGCTCACCGAGTTCCTCGACCGGCAGGGCTGCCGGGTGGAGCGCGGCGCGGGCGGGGTCCCGACGGCCTTCCGCGCCGAGGCGCCGGGCGGCGGGGCGGGGCCGACCGTGGCGGTCATGGCGGAGTACGACGCGCTGCCCGCGATCGGGCACGCCTGCGGTCACAACGTCATCGCGACGGCCGCGGCCGGGGCGGGCGCGGCGCTCGCCGCGGTCGGCGGGCGGGGCCTCCCGGGACGCGTCGTCGTGATCGGGACGCCGGCCGAGGAAGGCGGCGCGGGGAAGGTCCGCCTGCTCCAGGCGGGCGTCTTCCGCGACGTGGACGTGGCGATGATGATCCACCCCCTCTGCCGCACCCGGCTCTGGCGCCCGGCCCTCGGCCTCACCAAGGCGAAGGTCGAGTACTTCGGCAAGGCCGCGCATGCCTCCTCCGCGCCGTGGCAGGGCGTGAACGCGCTCAATGCCCTGATCGGACTCTTCAACGCGCTCGACGCCATGCGCCAGCAGCTCCGTCCCGACGCGCGACTCCACGGGGTGATCACGGCCGGCGGGCAGCAGGCGAACATCATCCCGGAGTACACGGCGGCGGAGTTCTACCTGCGCTCGCCCGATCGGGCCTATCTAAAGGAGCTGCGCCGGCGGTTCGAGGCCGCGGCCGAGGCGGCGGCGCTCGCCACGGGGGCGCGCGTCCAGGTGACGTTCGACCCGATCGTCCACGAGCCGATGAAGCCGAACTTCACCATGCTGGAGCTGTTCGGCAAGAACCTGGAGCGGCTCGGCGTCCGCGTGGACGCCGAGGACACGCAGGGCTACGGCTCGACGGACGCGGGCAACGTGAGCCAGGCCTTGCCCACGATCCACCCCTACATCCAGGTGGCCCCCGACGGCGTGGCGAATCACTCGCGCGAGTTCACGGAGGCCGCCGCCTCGCCGCTCGCCCGCGCGGCGATGGTGGCGGCGGCCAAGGCCCTGGCCATGACCGCGCTCGACCTGCTCGGGGACCCCTCGGCCGTCGCGGCCGCGAAAGCCGAGTTCGCCCGCACGGCGTGAGCCAGGCCCGGGGGGGCGCACAGGAGGGCACCGGTATGTTCGCGTGGTTGACGTCCCTGTTCAGGCGGCCCCGGCCCGCCGGCCCGCCGCAGCGACTCCGGAGCTTCGGCTCAGGGGATCGGCCCATTACCCGGGATGGGCTCACCGGGGAGGGCGACGGCTGGCGAGTCGAGTCGCGCGAGGCCCGGACGGTCCGGCTCTTCGAGGTGCCACAGCCGGGCGTCGAGCAGTGCATCCTGAGCTACCGTGCCCGGATGAAGACCGAGGCGGCGCAGGGGCGCGTCTACCTGGAAATGTGGTGTCGCCTGCCCGGGTCCGGCGAGTTCTTCTCGAAAGGCTTCCACCAGGCCGTCAGAGGCACGACGGGCTGGGCATCGTACGAGGTGCCCTTCTACCTGAAGCAAGGGCAGCGACCTGATCTCATCAAGCTGAACGTCGCGATGGAGGGACCGGGAACGGTCTGGGTCGAGGACGTCGAGCTGCTCAAGACGCCGCTGACATAGCCGCGCATCGGAGCGCGCGATCGGAGCTCCCCATGCGCTGGCCGACGCCCGAAGCGCAGAGTATGGTCTGGGGAGGCTTTTGACGGCTTAGCGAGCTTTGGTCCGAGTGGAGAAGCTGACCTCCCAATCCTCCCGGGTCCGCTCGTCTATCCAACATCGCCAGACGTACCGGGACTCCGCTTGCAGCGGAAGTGGCCCTATGTTGAGCGCCAGCACGACATCGAGGGGCGTGCCGGGCTTGAGCCCGGCGGGCCGGCCGGCCTCGAACTCTCCGGCGATCTCCACGGGCGTGTCCCCAATCGGCGTCGGGGCCATGACCGCTCGACCGTCGGCATCGATGAGCGCCAGCCGAAAGCTATGCTTCTTGTTGCCCTCGTCCCAAGGGACCTCGACCTTTATTGCAATCGCAGACGGCGTGGGCTCAGGCCCGATGATCGACCATCCACCTCCCAGGACGTAGAGCTTGCCGGCAACCGCCTGGACCGCGTCCGCCAGCAGCATCGTGAGTTTCATTCACGGCTCCCGGGCGGGGTAAGTACGCTGCTCTTGCGGTGTGCTGGGAGCAAACCGTCGAACGAAGGTCGCGCTGGCCCCCTCCGAGAGTCTCTCGGGCGACGGCGTGTTCCCGGACTGGCGTGTGACTGTTTCCGTCTGAGGTGCGTGGCCCAACAGCGTCGAACGTCGGGCATCCGTCCTGCGTTCCCCTTCCAAGCGCTCCAGCTCGACGCGCGAATAATCGACGAAACGCATCGCCGCCGCGATGGCGCGGTGGCCGGCCTGCTCGCCGATCAGCCGGTGCATCTCCTGGCAGACGCGCCGGTACGAGGGGTGCCCCTGCGGCGCGGTCCGGAGCTCCAAGACGTGCATGGCTTCGCGCGCGTTCATCTGCATGAAGAAGCGGATCCGATAAGCCATACAGACCGCATAAGCTCCGACCGCGGCGAGTCCGGCCGAGACCATCGCATCATAGAGGTTGCCTGACGCCTCCATCACCCTACGCCAATCTTCAGTCGCTCCCATGTCATCCACCACCTCCGGCACCGTGTAGCCGTGCCGCGGACTGAGCGGCTGCCACTCGATTGTCAGTAGCCGATGGCGTTGGAGGTCGCGGAATGCGCCGTAGTCGGTGAGAATGTCGAAGCGGTAGCTCGTCCGCTCGAACGCGCGCCCCGGCTTGTGTCGACGATTTCCGCGCTCGCCCACGTAGGCCCGAAGAACTGCCGCGCGCTCTTCAAACGACATCCCGTGCGCTGCCGCCAGGAGCTGGTCGTCAGGAAGATCAGACGCGCCATAGAGGGCGGCTGCGACAACCTTGACCTCTCCCTCGCGGTCAAAGTCGGTTAGGACCACCTCTGGCCGGGGCTCAGGCTGTATGTCCGTGAGAACCTTCTGTGCTTTCGCACGCGTCGCATCGCGGGTCTCCCGGAAGTACCGCGACCAAGCCCCGCCCCGGTTCGGAACCTCGACGCGACGGACAAAGGATGGGATTGTCTTTTGTAGCTCTCTCAACATGAGATCGGCGTACGTTTGAGCTTCGGCCAAGGGGATGGCGCGAAGACGTAGCAGAAGCGCCTCATACGCTTGACCTGTTCCGTAGAGTCCCACGTTCGCGAGTGTCGCCGCCGGAAGCAGGCCCCGCAGACTGTCGAGCGCCTTCGCCCGAATGGTGCTCCGGTACACCGTCTCCGAGTCCGCGGGGTCAGGCGGGTAGCGCCGACGAAAGTAGTCCTGGGTCGGCTGGAGCCAACGAGCGTAGGTCTCGAAGGCGAGGTCCAGCGTGTCGGTGTACCGCTTCAGCAGTGGCGCGACGGTGAGCTCTTCCGGCACGTGGTAGCGCCAACGCCCACCCGGCCGGTCGGTGTACGGGATGTAGCGCGTCGACTGCTCGAGGTAGGCCATGAGCCGGCCCCACTCGATGACCTTCGTCAGGACGTTCGAGACGCCCTCGCAGGCGAGGTGGACCCCTCCAAGCTGGGCGACGGAGTCGTCGCCGTACTCCAGGAATACCCGCTCGTAGAGGCCCTCAGCGCGTGCGAGGCCGATCGTCGACGACGGCTGTGACCCGCCCGCCGGTTGGTCGGCGAACTCGTCGAGGAAGAGCCGGCGCAGCGACTTCGCGGAGCGGGAGTAGCGGGCGAAGAGCGCGCCCTTGACGACCTCGGGGAGATTCGTGAGGGCGAAGACCGGTCCGTCGAGGTTCGTGAAGTGCGGGGCGAGCCGCGCGCGCTCGCCTGGGCTGAACTCTTCGGGGGCGCCGGGTCTCACGCTGTCGGCCGACCTCGCGCGGCATTCTACCACGCGGGTGCCGCCGGGGGCGGCGGGCCCGCCCGAGACAGCGCGAGGCCGGCCCGGTCGGCGCGACCGAGCACGGCCTCGCGTGGCGCGGAACGGCGCCGGGCTTAGAAACCCTCGGAGGCGCGTGGGGTCGGCGGGGGATAGCTCTGCCGGCCGGCCGGCCCGCCGGGATAGACGGCGCCGCCGGCTTCGCTCTCGGACCGACGGCGGCCGACCCCCGAGCTTCGCCGGGCCGCGCCGGGGGCGCCCGCCTCGAGCAGGTCGCGGACCCACGCGGTGAAGGCGGGCACCGCGGTCGTCTCCACTGCTTCCGCCACGTCGTCGATCAGCCGATTCACGATCGCCTCGAGCCGTGAGCCCAGGCGGCCGACCGACTGGTTCAGCGACTGGCCCACGGCGCGGCGCGCCCCCGACAGGGCGGAGCCGGCCGCGTGCTCGCGGCTCTCGTAGGCGGCCTGCGCCCGGGCCTCCGTCGTCGTCAGCCCGGACTCTCCGAAGCTCTCCGCGAGGCGCGGATCGTAGCCGCCGTAGCCGTACCGCTCGGGCTGGGCCCCACCATCCCGCCGCAGGACCAGCGTCGCCACACCCCGACCCACGACCATGCCGACCGCCACCGCGAGGGTGAGGCTCGCGCCCGGATAGCGATTCACGTAGTGCCGCCAGTCGAGCGTCTCACCCACCTTGCCTCGCAGCTCGCCGACGGTGTCCCGGATCGAGGTCCGAGTGCTCTCCATGGTCTCCCTCAGCCTTGCTCGGTCTAAAGCTCGTGCTTGATCCACTGAACGTCCCTCCTGAGCTCCTGCACGGTCTGCTCGGGAACCAGGCGCTGCGCGGCGAGCCGGCGGCGCATGATCACCAGGAGCAGTCCGCCACCGACCGCGAAGGTGCCGCCGACGATGCCGAAGCCCGCGGACGTCGAGCCGACCAGCTCGCCGACCCAGATGGCGAGAGCGAGGCACAGGAACACGCCCCCGAACGCCGCGAGAAGCGCGCCGACCGCCAGGAAGGCGCTCCGCCGCACGACCGCGGCCAGCTCCTCCCTGAGCTCGAGCTTGAGGAGGGCGAGCTTCTGGTCCAGGAGGCGCAGGATATCGCCGACGAGCCGGTTGACGAGACCGGTGAAGGTCCGCGAGTCGCCGTCGGTGGCGCCCGCTCCCGGTCGCGCCTGCGGCTCCCGGATGGCCATGTTACCGACGTCCCAGCGCCGTGAGCCAGCCGATCAGGAGACCGATGCCGGCCGCGATGAGCAGCGCGTTCATCGGCTGCTGGCGCGTGTACTCGAGCGCATCGGTCTTGAACCGCTCGAACCCGCCTTCGGTGTACTCCGCCACCCGCTCGCGCGTCTGCTGGACCGCTTCCTGCACGTAGTCGGCTGCCTGCTGGGCCTGCTCCTTCGCGGAGCTGACGAAGCTCCGGGCCCGGGCGCTCGCCAGGTCGGCGATCCGCCCGGCCTGCTCGCCCATCTCCCGGGCCGCCTCGCGGCCCTGCTGCTCACCCGGCCACGATGCCGCCGGCTCCGGGCTCCCTGTGCGCTCCCGATTCGTGTCCACCATCGGGCTCCTCCTCTCCCCTGATCCCCAAGGCCACACCCCGGGCCGCGGCGGCCCGGGTCCCCCAAGCCACGCTGTGCGATGTTCGTCCCGGGCTGCCGCAAAAATCATACCGGGCGGCCTCCGCCCGGGCGCCGATGGCCCGGTCATCGCGACCCGGCAAGAACACGGGCCTGGCACCCGCTCGCGGAGGCGGGGCCAGATCCCCCGCGGCCGGCGGTGTCGGGCGGGGGGCGTCGGTGTCCGACACCTCGAAGCCCGAGGCGTGGCATGTCCGTTGCACGGCATCCGACGCTCGCCCGCCGCCGCGACCGGTGGCCCGGTCTCTGCCCGGCGGGAGCGAGTTACGTGATCGCCAGCGGAGTCCCGGCCGACCCCGTCGCGCCCCGGACCGGCATCGGGGCGAACACGTAGACGAACTCGTAGGCCCGGTCCCGGATCAGCTCCGTGAAATCCAGGTTCTCGTGGTTGAAGATCCCGTTCTTCGTGATCAGCTCGTTGTGGACGACGAAGGCGAGGTCCGGGTTCGGGTTCGGGACGACCTCGGTGGCCCACGTGTCCGAGCCGACGAGCGCCGCCTGCTTGGCCACGACCCACCGGGCCACCTCGAGCCCGATGCCGGGCTGGCCTTCGTTGAACTTGGCGTTGTCCTTCATCCAGAGGCTGCCCCACCCGGAATTGAAGAAGATCCCGTCGCCCGGCCGGATGCTGCCCTCGGCGATGCCCTGCCGCTGGAGCGCCCCGAGGACGTCGGCGAGCTTCACCTCCTCGCCGAGGTTGAGCATGCGCCCCTTGACGCCGGCGACGTCCACGAGGATGCCGCGCGTGAAGAAGGGCTTGACCTTTTCGATCCCCAGCTTGGCGAGCCCGTAGGCCTCCCCGATCTCCGCCTCGGTGAAGCCGTTGTAGTAGCGCATCTCGGCCTTGTCCCCGGGCTTGCCGCACTGGCAGCCGATGTGGCCGAGCCCGTCGAACTGGGTGCCGACCTGCCCGATCTCCGTGCTCAGGTACTCGTCGTGGTAGACGAGCTGGTTCTTCCCGAACGGGCCGCCGGTCGGCGAGCCAGGGATGCGGAGGGCGAAGACCCGATTGCCGAAGAGCGGCATCTTGCTCTCGTAGACCCGGCCGAGCGAATAGATCTTGCCCGTCTTGATGAGCTTCGCGGTCTCCAGCACCTTCGCCGGCGTGATCCAGTTGGAGGCGCCGGCTTCGTCCTGGGGGCCCCAGCGGGAGGGCCACCACGGGGGGCCGATCGGCGTGTCCCCGCCGCCGGCGGGCGGCTGCTGCGCCTGCGCCACCTGCGGCGAGGCCAGCGCGCTGCCGGCCGCGAGGCCGGCGGCCATGCCGGCGACGACCCCGCCCTGGAGGAAGTCGCGGCGCGAGACGGCCGGGGTGTCGGGGATGTCCGGGGGCGCCGCGGGCTCGGCCTCACCCGGCGCGTCCGATGGTCGGCGCACGAACTCTCGGAGCCAGCCTGACTGCATCGCTCTAACCCTCCTCTGGGCTCTGGGGCCGCGCGGCCGGCGGGTCGGGCTTATCCCTGCCGCATGTAGGCCGGCGCCCCGCCTGCCAGGAAGTCCTCGCGGGGAGGCGCGAAGAGGTCGACGACCTCGGTGTCCTCCGGGAACCAGGCCTCGTGCTCGACGCCGCCCGGGATCACTCCGACGTCGCCCGGCCCGCACGTGCGCTTCTCCGTGCCGAGCCGGAACTCCATCTTCCCGGAGAGCACCCAGAAGATCTGCTCGTTCGGATGCCGGTGCGCCGCAGCGTGGGCGCCCGCCTTCATCTTCCAGAAGACGATCATCTCCTTGTCGCCGGTCACGATCTTGCGCGTGATGAGCGGCGTGACCTTCTCCTCGGGCACGCCGCCGAGGGTGAGGAATCCTTTCATCGCGGCGAGGGGCATGGTGGCCTCCTTGGGGCGAGAGTCCGTGGGTCCACCCTAGTCAGGAGCTCCGGGCCTGTCAAGGCGGCGCTGCGCGTTGACAGCCTTCACCGCGCTCCGGTAGCATAGCGGCGTCGTCAGACCACGCCGGGAGGAACTGCTATGCCGCGCTGCCGCCGCCTCGTGCTCGTCACCGTCCTCACGCTTGGCCTCGCCGCGTGCGCCTCGGTCCTGTCGGTCGGGCGCGAGTTTCCGTCCCCGCCGCGGGATGCGATCCGCGCGGGAACGACGACGAAGGCCGACCTCGTCAAGCTCTTCGGAGAACCGACGGAGGTGGGGATCGAGGACGGTGACCAGGCGTGGAGATGGATCTACTTCAAGAAGGGCAACCCGGATTTGAGCAAGAACCTCTCCGTTCGCTTCGCAGCGGACGGGACGGTCAAATCGTATTCGTTCAGCTCAAACTTCCCGGATGACATGAAGGCCCTTCGCTGAGCGCCGCGCCGCCCCGCGCGACGCGGACCCGGGCCGACGCGGGCGTCGCCCCGGCCCTGCTCCTCGTCGTCGTGATCTGGGGCGGCAGCTACGCCGGCGTGAAGACCGTCCAGGAGGCCGTGCCGCCGCTCGCCCTCGCGGCGTTCCGCTCCGCGGTCGCCGCCGCCGTGCTCCTGGGCGGGCTCGCCCTCCTCGACCGCCGCCTGCCGGCCCTCGGTCGTCGCGACTGGGCCAGCGTCGCCCTCCTCGGCCTCGTCGGCACAACCGCGTTCCAGCTCTGCATGGTCGGCGGCCTCCACTTCACGACGCCGGCCCACTCGGCGCTCATGATCACGCTGAACCCCGTCTTTGCCGCCTTCCTCGCGTGGGCGTGGCTCGGCGAGCGGCTTCAGCCCTGGCGCGTCCTGGGCATCCTGCTGTCGCTGGCGGGCGTCGGCCTCATCGTCACGCGCGGCGGCGCCGGGCTCGGTGGGGGCGCGCTCCTCGGCGACGGGCTGAGCCTCGGCGCCGGGCTGGCGTGGGCCGTGTACTCCGTGCTGGGGAAGCCCGTGCTCGCGGCGCGGCCGCCGCTCCAGGTGACGGCGCTCGCGATGGCCATCGGCGCGGTCCCGCTCCTGGCCCTGGGGCTTCCCGCGCTCGCCGCGGTGCCGTGGGCGGCGCTCCCCGCCGGCACGTGGGCGCTGCTCGGCTATCTCTCCGTCCTCGCGCTCGGGCTGGGCTACTTCCTCTGGTACTGGGCGCTGGCGCGCGCCGCCACCGCGCGGGTGGCCGTCTTCACCTATCTCACCCCGGTCGTCGCCGTGACGATCTCGATCGGGCTCGGGCTGGAGACGCTGAGCGGCACGCTCCTGGCCGGCGCCGTCGCGGTCATCGGCGGCGTCATGCTCGCCCAGGCGACCTGAGGCCGCGAGGGACGCGACGTTGACACCCGGCGGTCGCCCGCCTAATGTGGACGCAGGATGAGCGTGCCCGTCACGTGCGCGGTCGGCCTCCGCTGCATCGACTGCGGGGCGGAGCATCCCCTCGAGTATCGGCTGGCATGCGCGCGCTGCCGCGGGCTCCTGGAGCCCGCCTACGACCTCACGCCCCTGCGCCGCGCGGGGCCGGCCGGGGCGTTCACCCGGCGCGGGCTGTGGCGCTACCACCCCGTGCTGCCGATCCGCGATCCCGCCCACTTCGTCACGCTCGGCGAGGGCGAGACGCCGCTCCTCGACGTGCCGGCGCTGGCGCGGCAGCTGAGCGTCCGCCGCCTCCTCTTGAAGTTCGAGGGCACCAATCCCAGCGGGACGATCAAGGACCGATCGTCCGCGACCGCCGTCGGCGCGGCCCTCGACTTCGGCTACCGGGCGATCTCGGTCGTGTCGACCGGCAACGCGGGGTCGTCGCTCGCGGCGTACGCCGCGCGGGCCGGGCTCCGCGCCTTGATCTTCTGTTACGAGCAGGCCTCCGCGCCGAAGCTCCACCACATGGCAGCCGTCGCCTCCGATCTCATCCTCTACCAGGGGTACTACGACGACCTGATCCGCCTCTGGGACCGCATGATCGACGGGCTCCCCGTCTTCGACGGCGGCGCCAGCCGGAACGCGTACAAGCAGGACGGCAAGAAGACGCTGGCCTACGAGATCGCCGAGCAGTCCGGCTTCCGGGTGCCCGACGCCGTCGTCTACCCGGTGGCGGTCGGCGAGGCGTTCATCTCGGGCTGGCGAGGCTTCCGCGAGATGCACGCCCTCGGTTGGATCGAGCGGCTGCCCCTCATGGTCGCGGCGCAGTCCGCCAAGGCGAACCCGATCGCGCGCGCCTTCCGGGACGGCGGGCCGCTCGTCCCGGTGAAGCTCGCCTACACGGTGGCCGAGGGGCTCTCCTGCGGGGACCCCGCCCAGAAGGGCGAGTGGGTGCTGCGGATCCTGCGCGAGGCCAAGGGGCTCGCGACGGACGTGGAGGACGAGCTGATCCTCGAGACGCAGCGGCTGCTCGCGCGGACGGAGGGCGTCTACGCGGGCCCCACGGGCGTGGGCACGCTCGCCGCGGTGCGCCGGCTGCTCGCCGAGGGCGCGCTCGACCCCGACCAGACGATCTGCTGCGTGATCAGCGAGACGGGGCTCAAGACGGAGGCGCCGGTCGCCTCGCGCCAGGGCGAGGCCTTCACCTACGAACGCCTCGTGGCGCTGGTCCGCGACCGCCTCGGTACGCCGAGCGCCTGACACCTCGCCGCGGGCCCTGTCGCCGGCTCAAGGTAACGAGCCGGTAGCCTCCCGCCGCGGGTGGCGCCGGCGCGGCCCCGCCGCCGGCCGGGCGTAGTGGGACCCTTCGCGCTCCTCCTGCAGCTCGCCAGAGCGGCAGGAGGGCGCGAACGGGTGACGGAGCCCGGCCGGACC
>JBIOTN010000065.1:0-12625 GCA_044866005.1 Candidatus Rokuibacteriota bacterium
GCCACCGGCACGACGTCCTCGGGCGCCGCCTCGAGCAGGGCCGCGGCGACCCGCCGCCCCTTGTCCCGCACCTCGAGCGCCGCGCTGGCGAGGGCGCCCCCGCCGAGCGCGACGCTCCGGCTCCCGAAGGTGCCGAACCCCGGCGGCGCCGAGCGGGTGTCGCCGTGGAGGACCACGACGTCGTCGGGGGTCACGCCGAGGAAGTCCGCCACCACCTGGGCGAAGGTGGTCTCGTGCCCCTGACCGTGCGGGCTCGAGCCGGTCACCGCCGTGACGGAGCCCGTCCGCTCGACGCGGACGCTGCCGCTCTCCCAGCCGAGCGCGGCCGGCTCCACGTAGCAGGAGAGCCCGATCCCCATGATCTCGCCGCGGGCGCGCGCGGCCGCCTGCTCGGCACGGAGCCGCGGGTAGCCCGCCAGCTCGAGCGCCCGGTCGAGCGCCCGCGCGTACTCGCCCGAGTCGTAGACCTGGCCCGTGGCGGTGCGGAAGGGGAACCGGTCAGGCGGGATGAAGTTCCGCCGGCGCAACTCGGCCGGGTCCATCCCGAGCGCCCGCGCCGCCTCGTCCATCAGCCGCTCGATCAGGAACGCGGCCTCCGGCCGCCCGGCGCCGCGGTAGGCGCCGATGGGCCCGGTGGTCGTGAAAGCCGCCGTCGTCTCGATGTCGCACGCCGGGACGACGTAGGAGCCGGGGAGCAGCCGCGCGTGGTTCCAGGGAGAGACCGCCGCGCTGTTGACGAGCGCGCTGCCGAGGGGGTAGACGACCCGCCCCCGCAGCCCCGCGATGCGGCCGTCGGCCGACACCGCCAGCTCGCCCTCCGAGACGCCGCCCCGGCCGTGGTTCGTGGTCAGGAGGTCCTCGCTGCGGCTCGAGACCCATTTGACGGGCCGGCCGAGCTGCATCGCGAGGTACGCCACCAGGACGTCCTCCCGGTACGGCGCCGTCTTGACGCCGAAGCCGCCGCCCACCTCGGGGGCGATGGCGCGGACCCGCGACTCCGCGATGCCGAGGGCCCGCGCGACCTCGGCCCGGATCGCGAACGGCGCCTGGGTGGAGGTCCAGAGCGTTAGCTCGTCGGTCGCGGGGTCGACGGCGGCGAGGATCCCGCGCCCCTCGAGCGCGACCGCGGCCACGCGCTGCTGGACCACGCGGAGGCGGACCACGTGGTGGGCCGACGCGAACGCGGCCTCCGGGTCGCCGTGGCGCCAGCTCTGGCGGAAGGCGCGGTTGTCCTGAAGCTCCGGGAAGACGACGGGGGCGTCGGGGGCGAGGGCCGCCTCGGGGTCCACGACCGCCGGCAGGGGCTCGTACGCCACGTCGATCAGCTCCGCCGCGTCGCGCGCCCGGTACGGGGTGTCGGCGACGACCGCCGCGACCGGCGTGCCGGTGGCGCGCACGACGTCCTCGGCGAGGATCGGGTGGGGCGGCACCTTCATGTCGGGGAAGAGCCGGTTCACCGGCGGGGGGCCGAGGTGGCGGACGTCGGCCCCCGTGACCACGGCCACCACGCCGGGGGCCGCGGCGGCCGCCTTCGGGTCGAGCCGCCGGATCCGGGCATGCGCGTAGGGGCAGCGGAGGAAGGCGACGTGGAGGAGGCCCGGCGGGCGGAAGTCGTCCACGTAGCGGCCGCCGCCGGTGATGAGGCGGCGGTCCTCGCGCCGCTTCATGGGGCGCCCGATGTAGCGACTGTCGCTCGTGTCGGTCATCGTGTGCCGCTCGATCGCCCGCGCCAGTATTCGAGGTGGGGCTAGCGTATCTGCCCGGTCCCGACGGGTCAAGCGACCGGTCATCGCGCGCCTGATCGCCCCGGTCGCGCGCCACCGGATCACGCTCGCGCGTGATTCAGGACGCGCCCAGAACGCGGAAGCCGAAGGCACGGGCAGCCACGGCGAGGGCCGTGTCGTGCGTGGCCATGACCAGGTCGACCCGCGCGCTCTCCCGCCAGAGGAGGGCGGTCGCGAGATGGATCGCGTTCAGCGTGCCGAGCTCGGTCGGCGCCGGCTGCGCAGCGCGCGAGAGAACACCGGGACTCGGCTCGACCAGCTCCATCCCTTCGAGGACCCGGAACACCGCCTGCCGGCGCGTGGCCACTTCAGCGTCTGGCAGGCCGAGCCTCAGGCGAAGCCGATCGAGGGTGCGGAGACACTCTACCTCGACCAGGGCGCTGGCGATCCCCCGGCGAATGGCGCGCCATTCACGGAGCGCGCCCGCCTGGCGGAGGATGATGCGGAGCAGGACCGAAGAATCCACATAGGCATTCACCGCTCGCCCCGTTCTTCCATCAACAGCGCCACGATGTCGGCCTTCACCCGCAGCGGCGGAGGCAGCGGGATTTTTCCGACAGGCGGCGCATCGGGCCGCGGCCGACGCACCCGCAGCTCCGCGCCGTCGCTCTCGTACGGCACGATCCGCGCGATGGGCGTCTCGCGATCGAGCACGGTGACCCGCTCTCCGCGGCGGACGGCACGCAGGTACTCGCTCAGACGCGCCTTGAGCTGGGCGACACGGACGGTCCGCATGACCACATCGTAACCAGAAATGGTCACGAAGGCAAGGGGCCGGCTGCCTCCCGAACTTTTCCCTTGACAGCCCCGGAGGCCGCTGATACAAGGGCGCAACCTTTCGACTCGCGTGGGCCCAGGCCCTCACGCGAGCACCGATGCGGCGCACAAATGTCAGCCGGACGGCCAGCTACGCGCCCGCCGGTGGCGAAACGTAGTCGCCTCACGATGCCGCCGCGCTGTGCCTGGGTCGGCGCCGATCCGCTGTATCTCGCCTACCACGATCGGGAGTGGGGCGTCCCCGTGCACGACGACCGCGTGCTCTTCGAGTTCCTGGTCCTGGAAGGCGCGCAGGCCGGCTTGAGCTGGCTGACCATCCTGCGCAAGCGCGAGCACTACCGGCGGGTCTTCGCGGGGTTCGATCCCCGACGGGTGGCGGCCTTCGGCGCCCGCGACGTGCGGCGGCTGCTCGGTGACGCGGGGATCGTCCGCAACCGGCTCAAGATCGAGAGCGCCGTCGCCAACGCGCGGGCGTTCCTGGACGTCCAGCGGGAGTTCGGCAGCTTCGCCCGCTTCCAGTGGCAGTTCGTCGGCGGCCGCCCGAAGCGAAACGCCTGGACGAGCGTGAAGGAGATCCCGGCCCGGAGCCCGGAGTCCGACGCGATGAGCCGGGAGCTCAAGCGCCGGGGGTTCACGTTCGTCGGCTCGACGATCTGCTACGCCCACATGCAGGCGGTCGGCATGGTCAACGACCACACCACCGACTGCTTCCGCTACCGGCAGGTGAGCAGGGGACCAGCAACGGGATGAGCGAAGCCCCCACGCGCCCGCATTTTCCGCTTGACAGGATTTCTGACCGGGATCTGGCGGTAGCCGGCGTCCTGACCTTCGAGGCTGCGTAGCGCGGCGCGTCGACCCGCGGCACCGCGGGGAGGCCGGTGCCGAGGCGAAAATCATTCCCGCCCTCACGAGCTGCCGTCCGGCGGCCTCCCAGGCGTCCCGAATTCGGGTGATAGAGTCCGGCAGGAGGAGGATCGCCATGCACCGCGCCACCGCTCCCGCGTCGTCGTCCCCCGCGGCCGACCTCGACCGGCTCGGCGACGAGATCGCCGCGCTGTCGGCTCACCTCGACGCCGCCACCGCTCAGCTTCTCGCCCTGCTCCGCCAGTTCGACGCGCGAGGCGGTTGGGCGAACGGCTTCCGATCCTGCGCCGAGTGGCTGAGCTGGCGGATCGGGCTCGACCCCGGGGCGGCGCGGGAGCGGGTGCGCGTGGCGCGGGCGCTGGCTGGCCTGCCCCAGCTCGCCGCGGCCCTGGCCCGCGGGGAACTCTCCTACTCCAAGGTCCGCGCCCTGACGCGCATCGCCACCCCGGACACCGAAGCACGGCTCCTCGCGGTGGGACGGGCGGGGACGGCGACCCACGTCGAGCGGATCGTGCGGGCGTGGCGCCGGGTGGACCACCAGGGGGAAGAGGCCGCGGGGCGCCACGCGCGCCGGTCCCTCCAGGTGTACCAGGACGAGGACGGGATGTTCGTCGTGCGGGGACGGCTCGAGCCGGAGTCGGGGGCGGTCCTCGTCCGGGCGCTGGAGGCAGGGCGCGAGGCGTTGCACGCCCGGGCGCGGGCCGCCGCCGAGGGGGGTGGCGAGGCGGAGCCGCCGACCCGGGGTCAGCAGCAGGCTGACGCCCTGGCGGTGCTGGCGGAAACGGCCCTCCAGCATGGGCTCGATCCCGGCCCCGGGAGCGAGCGGTATCAGGTCGTGGTCCACGTGGACGCCGCCGCGCTGGCCGACCCCGACCAGCCCGGGCAGTGCGCGCTCGAGGACGGCGTGGGCGTTTCCGCGGAAACGTCCCGGCGCCTGGCCTGTGACGCGACGCGCGTCGTGCTGCGCCACGCGGGGCACGGGCCGGTGCTGGACGTGGGGCGGCGGACGCGGGCGATCCCTCCGGCGCTCCGGCGGGCGCTTCAGGCGCGAGACCGCGGCTGCCGCTTTCCGGGCTGCGGCGTGCGCCACGCCCAGGGACACCACCTCCGCCACTGGGCGAACGGCGGCCCCACCCGGCTGGGGAACCTCGCCCTGCTCTGCCGGCGTCACCATCGGGCCGTCCACGAGGAGGGCTATCAGGTCACGCGGGACGGCGACGGGCTGCTGCGCTTCAGCGCGCCGGGTGGTCGGCCGATCCCCGAGGTCCCGGCGCGGCCGGCGGTGCCGCCTGATACGGTCTCGGCGCTGGTCGTGGCGCATCAGGCGCGCGGCCTCGCGATCGACGCGCGGACCGGGTGCCCGGGCTGGTCGGGCGAGCGCCTGGATCTGGGCTGGGCGATCGAGGTCCTACACCCCGCGACCCAGCCGGCTGCACCCCAGACCGCCCCAGGTCGTGAAGCTGGGCGGCCGCGGGCCGTTGACCCATTTAACGGCCCCGTGCTACCACTACGGGCGTGAAGCTGAACCCGCAGGCCACGGCGGTCGTGGCGATCGACATGCACCGCGGGCACCTGGACCCGGCCGTGGCGACCCTCCCGCTGGCCGCCGAGCGCTGTGGGCCGGTCGTCGCGCGCGCGGCGGAGCTCTTCCGGGAGCTCCGGGCCATCGGCGTCCCGATCGTCCATGTCGTGACCGAGTACCGGGAGCCGGGCGAGATCGCGTCGAACCCCTTCTGGCGGGCGATCCACGAGGATCCCACCAAGGCACGGAAGGGGATCCTCCGCCACAACCTGGCCGGCAGCCCGGGCACCGAGATCATCCCCGCCCTCCGGGCCGACGCCGACGTGGTCGTGCGCGGCAAGAAGCGCTACAGCGCCTTCCACGCCACCGACCTCGACTTTCTCCTCCACCGCCTGGGCGTCGACACGCTGATCCTTGCCGGCATCAACACGACGACCTGCATCCTCGTCACGGCCTTCGACGCCACGAACCGCGATTACCGCGTGGTGGTCGCGGCGGACGCGGTCGACTCCATGGACGGCGAGGAGATGCACCGCTTCGCGCTCCGTCTCATGGGCGCCGCGGCCGGCTGGGTCTGGGACAACGACGCGATCCTGAAGGCCCTCCGGGGCTGACCGTGGCGGCTGCTCGCCGAGCGCGCCCCGGCCCTGCGGCGGACCGCGGGCCGGCCCGCCGGGCCTGATTTTCACCCGTGCCGAAGGAGGTCCGAATGCACCGGACGCTCATCGCCCTCGCCGCCGCCGCGGCCCTCGTCACCGCCGGCGCGACCCCCGCGGCCGCGCAGAAGGTCACGCTCCTCTGTAGCCCGAACCCCGCCTGGTGCGACGCGCTCAAGGCCGAGTTCGGCCGGGCGACGGGCACCCAGCTCGACTTCATCCGGCTCTCCTCGGGCGAGGCGCTCGCGCGGCTCCGGGCGGAGCGGGGCAAGCCCTCCTTCGACGTCTGGTTCGGCGGGACCGGCGATCCCCACGTGGTCGCGGCGGAGGAGGGGCTCACCGAGTTCTACAAGCCCAAGGCGTGGGACGACCTCCGCCCCCAGCTCCGCGAAGCGGTCGCCGGCAAGTACATCCCGCTCTACGCCGGGGTCCTCGGCTGGGCCCTGAACGGCGCGCTCCTCAAGGAGAAAGGCCTCCCGACGCCGAAGAAGTGGACGGACCTGGCCGACCCGAAGTACAAGGGGCTCCTCGCCATGCCGAACCCGAACACCTCGGGCACCGGGTACACGATGCTGGCCACCGTCGTGCAGGTCTACGGCGAGGAGAAGGCCTGGGACCTCCTCCGGCAGATCCACAAGAACATGGCGCAGTACACGCGGAGCGGCGCGGACCCCGGGCTCCTCACCGGACGCGGCGAGGTCGCGCTCGGCATCACCTTCGTCCACGACGCGGTGGACCAGGTCATCAAGGGGTTCCCCATCAGCTACGGCGCGGCCGAGGACGGCACGGGCTTCGAGATCGGCGGGCTCTCGCTCATCAAGGCGAGCCCCAACCGGGAGGCGGCGATCCGGTTCATCGAGTGGGCGCTCACGCCCGAGGCGCAGAGGCTCGCGGCCGAGCGCGGGCAGTCCTATCAGGTCCCCTCGAACGCCAAGACGCCGATCCCCAAGGCGGCGCCCCGCTTCGAGGACTACAAGGTCATCAAGTACGACTTCGTCAAGTACGGCTCGAAGGAGGTGCGCGACCGCCTGGTGAAGCGGTGGACGACGGAGATCTTCCCCCAGCCGAAGTGACGCCGTGCCGGCCTCTGGGGGCCTCGGCCCGCCTCCTCATAGGGCTGGGCGGGGGGGCCGGCGTACGCCTCGGCGGTCCTCGGCCCTGCGTCCTTGACCTGCTCGGTTCTCGGCCCGGCTTCTGACGCGCGGACGGTATCCCGGGGGCGAACGGTCGCCATCGACCGGACGGGGCTCGCCTGGGGCGCCCTCGCCGTCCTCGCCGCGCTCGCGGGCCCCTGGAGCCGGCCGGGGCGCGAGATCCTCGCGTGGTCGCCGGACGCCGCAGGCTACCGGCTCCTCGCCGAGGCCGGCGGCCCCGCGTGGGCGATCGCGCTCGTGGCGGGCGTGGGGGCCGGGGCCGCGCTCGTCGGGCTCGGCCGGTGGCCGGCGCGGCGGGCCGGGCTTGCCTGGACCGGGCTCGGCCTGGGCGGCGCGGCCGCCGCCGCCGGACTCCTCCTGGGTCGCGGCCAGCCGTTCGGCCTGGGCGCCGTCGTCGCCATCCTCGCGTGTCTCGCCCTGCTCGGCCTGGGGCTCTCGCGCGCCGGCCTCCTGCAGACCGACGCCTTCCTGGCCGTCGCCATCCTGTGGGTCGCCGCCTTCGTCTGCGCGTTCATCCTCTACCCGCTGGCGGCCATGCTCCAGGCCGCGGTCGTCGTGGACGGACGCCTCACCCTGGCGGCCTTCCGCGAGACGTTCGCCTCCCCGGGCTTCCTGCTCGTCGAGAACCCGGCGACGCCCGAGCGGGAGTGGGGCCTCGTCCTCTGGCGCACGCTGGCGGCGACGGTCGCGGTCGGCGTGGCGACCGGCACGGGCCTGGCCGCCCGGGCCGGCTTCGCCGTGAGCGGGCGGGCGCGGCTCGGCTGGACCGCCGGCGCGGCGGGGGCCGCCCTGGTGCTCAACGTCCTCTGGATCGGGATCGGCGCTCTCCGCAACAGCGTCCTCCTCGCGCTCGTCGTGGGGACCGTGTCGACGGCGCTCGGCTTCGCCTTCGCGCTCCTCGGGGAGCGGAGCCGCCTGCCGGTCCGGCTCGCCGCGCGGCCGCTGACGCTGCTCCCGATCATCACGCCGCCGTTCGTCCTCGGCCTGGCCATGATCTACCTCTTCGGCCGGCGGGGCTTCGTCACGCACACGCTCCTCGGCCAGTCGGTCAACGTCGTCTTCGGGCCGGTCGGCGTGGCCGCGGCGCAGGTCCTCGCCTTCACCCCGATCGCCTACCTCGTCCTGACCGGGGTCGTCCGGGCGCTCAACGCGACGCTCGAGGAGGCCGCCGAGACGCTCGGGGCCTCGCGCTTCCACGTGCTCCGGACGGTGATCTGGCCGCTCGCCCGCCCCGGGATCGCCAACGCCTGGCTCCTCGTGGTGATCGAGAGCCTCGCCGACTTCGGCAACCCGCTCATCCTCGGCGGCGGCGTCCCCTTCCTCGCGACCGAGGTCTTCTATGCCGTGAGCGGCCGGTTCAACCCGCACGAGGCGTCGGTCTACGGGGTCGTCCTCCTCGCCATGACGCTGGCCGTCTTCCTCGCCCAGCGCTACTGGGTCGGCCGCCGCTCGTACGTGACGGTGACGGGGAAGCCCACGGCCGCCTCGCAGCGCCCGCTCCCGGCCGCGTTCGACTACGGGGCGGCGGGCCTGTTCGCGCTCTGGGCGGCGGTCATCCTCGCCCTCTACGTGTCGATCTTCGTGGGGAGCCTGGTCAAGCTGTGGGGCTTCGACAACACGGTGACCCTGCAGAACTACCGCGACCTGTCGCCCACCGGCTGGCAGGTCTTCCGGGGCACGGTGCGCCTCGCGGCGATCGCGGCGATCCCCTCGGCCGGGCTCGGCTTCCTGATCGGCTACCTCGTGAGCCGCGTGCGCTTCCCGGGCCGGGACGCGCTCGAGTTCGCCTCCATGCTCTCCTTCGCCGTGCCGGGGACGGTCATGGGGATCGGCTACGTCCTGGCCTTCAACGAGGGCGCGCTCTTCCTCACGGGCACCGAGGCGATCCTCGTCCTGGCCTTCGTCTTCCGGAACATGCCGGTCGGCATCCGGAGCGGGGTCGCCGCCGTCCACCAGATCGACGTGGCGCTGGAAGAGGCCTCCACCACCCTCCGCGCGGGGGCCTGGACGACGCTCCGCCGCGTCGTCGTGCCGCTCGCCCGGCTCGCGCTCATCTCGGGGCTGGTCTTCGCCTTCGTCCGCGCGATGACCGCGGTGAGCCAGGTGATCTTCCTCGTGACGCCGTCGCACAACCTCGCCACGGCCTTGATCCTCTCGTGGGTCGAGTACGGCACGATCGGCCGCGGGGCCGCCCTCTCGGCCGTCCTCGTCCTGTCGCTGGTGGCGGTGATCGGGGCGCTCTACCTGTGGACCGCGCGGGTGGAGCCGGAGCGCGAGGTGGGCACGGTATGAGCGCCGGCGTCCCGGTGCGGCTCGAGCGCGTCGCCAAGCGCTTCGGCGCGATCACGGCGCTGGAGGAGGTGACGCTCGCCGTCCCGCCCGGCACGCTGGTGACGCTGCTGGGCCCGTCGGGGTGCGGGAAGACCACGACGCTCCGGATCGTCGCGGGGCTCGAGCAGCCGACGAGCGGCCGGCTCTTCATCGGGGCGCGCGACGTCACGGGGCTCCCCCCGAGCGGCCGGAACGTCACCATGATGTTCCAGTCCTACGCGCTCTTCCCACACCTGTCGGTCTTCGAGAACGTGGCCTACGGTCTCCGGGTCCAGCGGCGGCCCGCCGCCGAGCTCCGCCGCCGCGTCGAGGCGGCCCTCGCCCTCGTCGGCCTGCCGGGCTTCGAGGGCCGGCAGCCCGGCCAGCTCTCGGGCGGCCAGCAGCAGCGGGTCGCGCTCGCGCGCGCCATCGTCATGGAGCCCGAGGTCCTCCTCTTCGACGAGCCCCTCTCGAACCTCGACGCGAAGCTCCGGAAGCGCGTCCGCGGGGAGCTCCGGCAGCTCCAGCGACGGCTCGGCATCACGAGCCTCTACGTCACCCACGACCAGGCCGAGGCCCTCGCCATGTCGGACACCGTGGTCGTGATGAACCTGGGGCGCGTCGAGCAGGTGGGCACGCCGGTCGAGCTCTACCGCCGCCCGGCGACCCGCTTCGTCGCCGACTTCGTGGGGGAGGCGAACCTCCTGCCGGCCGTCTACGACGGGGCGCGGGTCCGCGTCGGCGACCACGCCTTCGCCTTCATCCAGGCGGACGCGGCGGCCGGGCCCGTCACGCTGATGGCCCGGCCCGAGGCCGTGCGCCTCCGCAAGGACGGCGACGGCCTGCGGGGTCGGATCGCGACCGCCTTCTACGTCGGCGCGGGCGCGGAGTACGCGGTGGAGACGAGCGCCGGCCTCGTGACGCTGGTCGAGCCCGACCCGCGGGGCGAGCTCTTGCCCGAGGGGAGCCCGGTCGCCCTCGCGTTCCTCGACCACGGGTGCTACCTCCTGCCGGCCGAGCCGGGGGAGCGAGGCGCGGGGTGACGCGGCTCGCGGGGCGGGTCGCGATCGTGACGGGCGGGGCGAGCGGGCTCGGCCGCGGCATCGCGCGGGCGCTGGCCGGGGCCGGCGCGTCCGTCGCCATCGTGGACCTCAACGAGGCGGGGGCGCGCGAGGTGGCCGAGGCCATCCGCGGCGCGGGCGGCGAGGCGGTGGGGCTCCGGGCCGACGTGACCGCGCGCGCCGACGTGGAGGCGGCGGTGGCCGAGGTCGTGCGGCGCTACGGCGGCGTCCACGTCCTCGTCAACAACGCCGGCTGGGACCGCCCGATGCCGTTCCTCGAGACCGACGAGGCCTTCTGGGACCGGATCCTCGCGCTCAACCTCAAGGCGCACTTCCACTGCGCCCAGGTGGTGCTCCCCCACATGATCCGCCAGGGCGGGGGGAAGATCGTCGCCATCGCCTCGGACGCCGGGCGCGTCGGCTCGACCGGCGAGGCGATCTACTCGGCGGCCAAGGGCGGCGTGATCGCCTTCACCAAGACGCTGGCCCGCGAGATGGCCCGGCACCGCGTCAACGTGAACTGCGTCTGCCCGGGGCCGTCGGAGACGCCGCTCTTCCAGGCCGAGTTCGTGGCGGGCCGGCCGGGGCTGGCCGACGCGCTCCGCAAGGCGATCCCCTGGGGCCGGCTCGGCACCCCGGACGATGTCGCCGGCGCGGTCGTCTTCCTGGCCTCGGACGCGGCCGAGTTCATCACGGGCCAGACCCTCTCCGTCTCCGGCGGCCTCACCATGGTCTGAGCCCGGCGGCAGCCGTCGCTGGCCGATGCGATCCTCGCCTGCGCGGCGAACGCGCGCGGTGAGCAGCCGCGAGCGAGCGAATGCGAGCCGGCGGGCTGGAGTCACTCAATGACCTGGTCGGCGCGGACCTGCAGCGAGGGCGGAATGGCCAAGCCGAGAGCCTTGGCGGTCTTGAAGTTGATGGCCAACTCGAACTTGGTTGGCTGCTCGATGGGCAGATCAGCCGGGTTGGCACCCTTGAAGATCTTATCGACGTATGTGGCGGCGCGTCGGTACAGGTCCGGGTAATCCGGCCCATAGGCCATAAGACCGCCTGCATGCACGAACTCCTTGAATCCGTAGATCGTCGGGAGCCGATACTTCCTTGCAAGTTCGACGACCTGTCGCCGGTGAGACGTGAAAATCACGTCATCGAGCTGAATCACGCCGCTTGCGCCTCGCGCCTCCCTGAATACGCGTTCGAAATCGCCGGCGTTGCGGACCGCCAGGACTTGCAACTGGACTCCGCGGGCCCGCGCGGCAAGCTCGGCCTGCCTGATGTATTCGGCGTTGCCCGGATTGGTTGCGTGGGATAAGACCGCCACGCGAGAGAGCTTGTGAACGGCCTCCCCGAGCAATTCTAATCGCTTCCCCATCAGATCAGAATGAATCCCGGCGAAACCTGTGACGTTTCCGCCCGGCCGTGCGAGACTGGCGGCCACTCCAGTGGCAACAGGATCAATGGAGGCTACGAACACGACTGGGATCGTCTTGGTGGCGCTCTTGGCCGCCGCGACCGGCGGCGTCCCCGACGCGAGAATTACATCAACTCTGAGATTCACCAGCCGGGCCGCAGCACTGGGAAGCTCGTCCGCACTGCTCGCCAAGGCATATTCAATGCTGATGTGCTGGCCCTCGACATACCCGAGATCGCGCAGCCCTTGCCGAAGGCCCTCGATGAAAGTCTCGGGAGGCGGACCGTTGCGCAGGAACCCAAGGCGATAGATTCTCGCCGGCTGCTGGGTTTCGGCGGTGCGTGGGACAGCCAGCGCCGCGATCGCCCCGTACAGGAACGCGCGTCGACTCGCCATGGCGACGTCGTGGCGGAGAGGGGCATCCCGTGTCGTCCGCGCCGTGGGCATCTCGCACCCCTTCCCGCCGTACCGACCCAGCTGCCTCCAAGGTGATGTTCGGCGGCTGTCAGCACCCGTGGTTCGGCGCCCCACGGTCACCCGTTGTACGGCGCGTCGGAGCGGGGCGCATCAGGCAGCTGCTCGTCCAGAGACTGGCGGTACCGCAGACAGCCTCGGAGAAACTCCGGCCAGGTCGGGACCGTCGGCAGCGGATCGGTCTTCTCGGGTAGGAGACCCCACAGCGCCGGGTGGTGCCAGCAGAGCGAGTGTCCGGTACTGTCCCGGTGCGCCCGGATCGCCGCGCGCAACCGCCTCGCCTCGGCGATCAGCTGCTCGCGCGTCATCGCTTCGAGGTCCTCGTCCACTATACCTCCGCACCCAGCCGCGGCGAGCGGCGGGTGAAGCGTGTGGTCCGCCGAACGCCAGCGTTAACCCGCAAGCGGTCAACTCAACATGCGGAAACCAGGGCGACGCTCGCTAGTGCTGTCCAGGCGCTCAACTGCAATGCTTGCAGCGCTTGGGATGTTGCTCCACTTTCGTGGACACCGTGGTTTACGTCGCCCAGCGCTCGAACGCAATGGGCGACACGTAGCCCAGCGCCGAGTGCAGTCGCGTCGCATTGTAGGAGCGGATGTACCCGGCGAGTGC
>JBIOTN010000066.1:0-4652 GCA_044866005.1 Candidatus Rokuibacteriota bacterium
CGGTCGGCCGCCATCGTAGCTACCGCTCCAGCAGATCGGACGCAGATACAAGGTGGCATTCCACGGTGGCCACATCGGGAAACATCGCATCCACGTAACGTTCGACACGCGCGCCCAACTCCCTCAAGGGCCCGGCGTCGCGTCCGACCAGAGCCGCCGTCAGCGTCGACCGCTGCCAGAGCTCGTGATGGTCGGTCTCCGCCACGGCGGCGCCGAAACGCCGCTGCAGGTGCGCCTTTAGGGAGGCGAGCTCCTTCCTCTTTCCCTTGAGGCTGCCGTTGTCGGGGAAGTGCAGATCGATCTCGATCAGGCAGACGAAGGTCACGCCTCGACTATCGCACGCATGACCGCGGGACGCGCGATGCGGCCGACGCTGATTACGACAGCGTCTGCTCGACCTGCTTCGTCTCGTAGACCTCGATCACGTCGCCCTCCTTCACGTCCGGGTAGTTCTCGAGCACGATCCCGCACTCGAGCCCGGCGGTCACCTCGCGGACGTCGTCCTTGAAGCGGCGGAGCGACGCGATCCGGCCGTCGTAGATCACGGTCCCGTCGCGTACGAGACGGCACCTTGCGCCGCGGCGGACGGTGCCTTCGGTGACGTAGGAGCCGGCGATCGTCCCGACGCGTGAGGCCTTGAATGTCGCCCGCACCTCGACGGTGGCGATGGTCTCCTCGACGCGCTCGGGCTCGAGCATGCCCTCCATCGCGTCCCGCAGGTCCTCGACGATCCTGTAGATCACGGAGTAGGTCCGGATCTCGACACCCTCGCTGTCCGCAACCTGAGCCGCGTTTCCGACGGGGCGCACGTTGAAGCCGATGATCACGGCGTCGGACGCCGACGCGAGCATCACGTCGGACTCCGAGATGCCGCCCACGCCGTCGCGGATGATGTTGACGGCCACCTGCTGCTGAGGCAGACGGGCGATCTGGTCGGCGAGCGCCTCGAGCGAACCCGCCACGTCGGCCTTGACGACCAGGTTCAGCTCCTTCTCGCCACGCTCGGCGCGTGCGAGCACGTCCTCCAGCGACACCCGCCGCCCGGCCTGGCGTGCCAGCGCCTCCTGCTTCATCCGGACCGCCCGCTCGTTCGCCACGCGCCGCGCCTCGCGCTCGTTCTCGACCACGTGGAAGTGCTCGCCGGCGTCGGGCACGCCGTCGAAGCCGAGGATCTCCACGGGCATACCCGGCGTGGTTTCCTGCACGCGCTGGCTGCGGAAGTCGCTCATGGCACGCACGCGGCCCCAGTGCTCGCCCGCCACGAGGGCGTCGCCCACCTTCAGGCGGCCGCGCAGGATCAGCAGCGTGACGACGGGGCCGCGGCCGGGGTCGAGCCGCGACTCGATTACGAAGCCGGACGCCTCAGCCTGAGGATTGGCCTTCAGCTCCTGGATCTCGGCGAGCGTCACGAGCGTTTCGAGCAGGTCCTCGAGGTTCTGCCTCGTCTTGGCGGACACGTCCACGAACTCTGTGTCGCCGCCCCAGTCGGCCGGCGTCAGCCCCTGTTGGGCGAGCTCGCCGCGCACGCGGTTCGGGTCGGCGCCCTCCTTGTCGATCTTGTTGACCGCCACCATCACCGGCACGCCGGCCGCCTTGGCGTGGTCGATCGCCTCGACCGTCTGCGGCATCACGCCGTCGTCGGCTGCCACGACGATCACCGCGATGTCGGTGACCTTGGCGCCGCGCGCCCGCATGGCCGTGAAGGCTTCGTGTCCGGGCGTGTCGAGGAAGGTGATCACGTGGCCGTCGTGGTGGACCTGATACGCGCCGATGTGCTGCGTGATTCCGCCCGCCTCCCCCGCGGCGACCTCGGTCTCGCGGATGGCGTCGAGCAGCGAGGTCTTGCCGTGATCGACGTGGCCCATCACAGTGATCACCGGCGGCCGCTCGACGAGGTCCTCGGCGGCGTCCTCGTAGACCGGCTCCGGCTCGACCTCCTCGGCCGCGCTCACGACCTCGATCTTCTTGTCGAGTGCATCGGCGAGGACCTCGATCGCTTCGTCGGAGAGGGTCTGCGTGAGCGTCGCCATCTCGCCGAGCTCCATCAGCTTCTTGATCACCTCGGGGGCGCCCAGCTGAAGCGACTCCGCGACCTCCTTGACGGTCGAGCCGGACCTGACCTGGACGGCCGGCTCCTCCTGCTGCTCGGCCTCGAGCTTCGCCTGCGCCTCGGCCGCGAGGTCCGGCTCGACCCACTGGGGCCGGCGCCTGCGCCCCCGCCCCCGGCGCGGGGGCTGGGACTGCTGCGGCGGACCGGGCCGGTCCCGTCGCGACGCCTGAGAATCGATGACGACGCGCCGGCGCCGCCCGCCCCCCGCTCCGCTCTCGCCTCCACGGGCTCCACGCGTGGGGCGCGGGCGGTCGCGGCGGTCGCCGCCCGGGGCCGGACCCGCCTCGGCGCCCGGCCCGCCGGGCAGAGGCCCACGGTCCCCGCCGCGGGGGCCGGACCTCGGGCCGCGATCGCCACCGGGTCCGCCCTGACGCGGACCACCCTGGCGCTGGCCGCCGGGGCGCGGGCCGCGGTCGCCGCGGGGACCGCCCGGAGCGCGCCCGCCCGGCCGATCCCCCTGTCGCTGGCCGCCACGCGGCCCGCCCTGCTGGCCGCGTTCCTGTGGTGGTGGGGCGTCCTGAAGAATCCTGGGGCCGCGCCCGGCGGGACCGGCCCGCCTGATCGGCTCGCCCGTGGGTGGCTCGGGCGGCCGCGGGACCTGCCGCTGAGGCCGGTCGCCCGTGGCCGGCGGGCGGCGGTCGGCCGGCTGCTGCGCTCCAGTGCGCGCTGCCCGCTGTCCTCCCGCGCCGCCCCGGCCCGTCTCGCGGCTGGGGGCCGGCTGCCCTCCGGCGCCGGCGGCCTGCTGTTCGCCGGCGCCGGCGGCCTGCTGCGGCCCGCGGCCTTCGGCTGGCTGCCCTCCCGGGCCCCCGGCCTGCGGCTGCGGACCCGCGCCGGGGGCGGGCGGCGTGGCCGCTTGGCCGTCAGCCTTCGTTGCGGGAGGGGTGCCGTCGCCGCCGGCCTGCGCCGCCTCGGCGCCGGCGCCGTTGCCGAAGGCCCGTGCGGCCTCGGCCTCCTCGACGCTCGAGGCAGGGGCGGTCACCCCGAGCCCGGCCTTCTGGAGGACGGCCAGGGCGTCCTTCGAGGTTATTCCTCGCTCCTTCGCTATCTCGTGGACGCGCTTCTTTGCCATTCCCGAACTAAGTCTATGGTCTCCTCTTGGACTGTCACCGGCGCCCGAAACGACCGTGTCAGCGGGCGTCCAGAGCCCAGCGTCTCGGCACACTCGGGCCGGCTGCACACGTAAGCGCCGCGTCCGTCGGCCCGCGCGGCGGGATCCGGCCTCACACCGCCGTCACCGCCAAGCACGAGTCGCAGGAGCTCGCCCTTGGCGAGCGAGCGCCCACAGCCGACGCAGCGACGAAGCGGCTCTACGACTGCTTCGCCTCCTCCGAGCCCGGGGCATCCGCGTCCGCGGGCTCGCCCTCGCGGGACGCCTCGTCTGGCACGTCCGAGCCGCCTCCGTCAGCGGACGCGTCGGCCCCCACGGCCTCATCATCGGACGCTTCAGCCTCCGGGGTCTCTTGAACCGACGGCTCGGCCTCCACGGTCTCTTCAACCGACGGCTCGGCCTCCACGATCTCATCCACCGACGGCTCGGCCCCGAGGACCTCCTCCACGGACGGCTCGGCCTCCACGACCTCCTCGGCCGAGGGCTGGTCGGCCACGACCTCCTCGGCCGAGGGCTCGCCGCCCACGAGATCCTCCGCCGACGGCTCGCCGGCCGGCTCCTCCGCCGACGGCTCGCCCCCGTCGCCGCCCTCCTCGGGCGGCACCACATAGTCGGTCTCCTTGCCCTCGAGCTCCTGGTGGGCCGGGATGCCGCAGTAGCGGGAACCCGGGAGCGAGGCGTTCGGGCAGCGCTTGCCGTTGGCGAGGATCGCGGCGCAGCGGCCGGACACCTCTTCCTCCTCGTAGCCCATCTCAGCCTCTTCCTCGGCGAACTCGCTCTCGGAGCGGATGTCCACGCGCCAGCCGGTGAGCCGCGCGGCGAGACGGGCGTTGAGACCGTCCTTGCCGATCGCCAGCGAGAGCTGGTCGTCCGGCACGATGACGGTGGCCTGCTTGGCCTCGTCGTCCACCAGGACCTCGCGTACGCGGGCCGGGGACAGGGCCTTGGCGACGAAGCGCGCCGGCTCCTCGTTGAAGGGGATGATGTCGATCTTCTCGCCGCGCAGCTCGGACACGACCATCCGCACCCGCGACCCGCGCGGTCCGACGCACGCGCCAACGGGGTCGACCCCGGAGGCGTGGGACACGACCGCGATCTTCGAGCGGTAGCCGGGCTCGCGCGCGACGTTCTGGATCTCCACGAGACCGTCCGCGATCTCCGGGACTTCCAGCTCGAACAGAGCTCGAATCAGCTCGGGCGAGCGGCGCGACACGATGATCGACGGCCCCTTGGCCTGGTTCGAGACGTCGGTGATGATCGCCTTGACGCGCTGGCCGTGGTCGTAGCGCTCGCCGTGGACCTGCTCGCTTCGCGGGAGCAGCGCCTCGACCCGCTCGCGCAGCTGCACGAGCGTGTAGCGCGAGTCGGACTGCTGGACGATTCCGGTGATCAACTCGCCCACGCGGTCCTGGTACTCGTGGAACATCATGTCGC
>JBIOTN010000067.1:0-79067 GCA_044866005.1 Candidatus Rokuibacteriota bacterium
CGATTCCTCCTCCTCGGAGGTGGCGCGGGCGAAGCCCGCGCTCGAAGCGGCTCCTCGGGCGGCGCGCGGCCGACTGAGGCAGTTGCCGCTCCAGCGGCCGGGGGGGCATCGGGGGGGTCTTCCGAGACCCCCCCGAAAACAGCTCAGGCCTCGACGATGGGGTTCTCGATCCAGCCGAGCCCCGTGATCTCCATCCGCACGACGTCCCCGCCCTTCAGCAGCACCGGCGGCTTCCGCGTGAAGCCCACGCCATCCGGCGTGCCGGTGGCCACGAGGTCGCCCGGCATGAGCGTGAGGTGGGCCGAGAGGTAGGCGACCAGGCCGTTGACGTCGACGATCAGGTCCTTGGTGTTCCCGTGCTGCAGCCGCTGGCCGTTGACCCAGGTGGAGAGCTGGAGCACGTGGGGGTCGGGAATCTCCTCGCGGTCGGCGATCCACGGTCCCATCGGCGCAAAGCTGTCGCAGATCTTCCCCGCCATCCACTGCGTCGTCACGAACTGGAAGTCGCGCGCGCTCACGTCGTTGACGATCGTGTAGCCGAAGACGTAGTCGAGGGCTTTCTCGGCGGGGACGTCCTTGGCCCGGCGCCCGACCACGAAGGCGAGCTCGACCTCGTAGTCCAGCTGATGGCAGCCGCGGGGACGGACGATCGGCGCGCGGGAGTCGATGATGGCCGTCGGGAACTTGGCGAAGAGCGGCGGCTCCTTCGGCACGGGCGCGGTCGTCTCCTCGGCGTGGGAGAGGTAGTTCAGGCCGATGCAGATGAACTTGTCGGGATCGTGGAGCGGCGCGTGAAGGGTGACCGCCGAGAGGGGGTGAGTCAGCCACTCGAGCCGCCCCGCCCGGACCGCCTCGTCCATGGCGGCCAGCGCGTCGCGCGCCGCGTCGCCGGCTTCGAGGAAGGCGCGCGTGCTCGGCGGGAACAGCGTGTGCGCGAGCTCGCCGGCCCGGGCCACGCCCCGCGCCGCGAGGTAGCGATGGTACGTCTCGCCGAGGCACTGGACCTGGTGGCCGACCAGGTTGCCGAGCCGCGGGGCGGAGCCGGGGACCGAGTACCGGACGAGCTTCATGGGGTCCTCCCGCGCGTGCGTCCCGGACGTCGGGCCGGACAGCCCGCGCCCCAATTATCCGCGGCGACAGGGGCCTGTCAAGCGTCCGCCCGGCGGCGCGCTTCGGGATGGCCAATGCGATCCTCGTCGACCTCGGCTTCAACCTGGTGGGGGACGGCCTGCGCGACGCACTCGACCCTCGGCTTCGCGGCGCCTGAGGCCGCGGGCCGCGCGGCCTGCGTGCTATCATCGGCTCATGGCGGCCGCGCGGAACGTCATCCTCGTCGGCTTCATGGGCGCGGGGAAATCCACGGTGGGCCGGCTCCTCGCGCGCCGGCTCGGGCTCTGCTTCGTCGAGACCGACGACATGATCAGCGCGCAGGAGGGGCGATCGGTTCCCGAGATCTTCGCGCAGCACGGCGAGACCCACTTCCGGCAGCTCGAGGCCGGGGTGCTCGACGCCCTCGAGGCGAAGACGGGCCACGTGATCGCGACCGGCGGCGGGTTCCCTTGCCGGCCGGGCGCGATGGAGCGGCTCCGAACGCTCGGCACGGTGGTCTGGCTGGCCGGCGACATCGACGCGCTCTACGATCGCGCGAGCCGGCTGGGGGGCCGACCGATGCTCGCCGGACGGGGCCGCGAAGAGGCGGCGGCGCTCTACGAGGCCCGCAAACCCTACTACAGCCAGGCCCACCTCGCGCTGGACGTCTCGCGCCTCGGGATCGACGCCGTGGCGGGCCGGATCGTCCGCCACCTCCGCGAGCGTCAGCGGACGAAAGCGGCCGCGGGCGCGCCGCAGGGTAGGGGGCGGTGAGCCATCCGCTCCTCGACCGGCTGGCGGAGGGACCACTCCTCGCCGATGGCGCGATGGGCACCATGCTCTACGCGCGCGGCACGCCGCTCGACGCCTGCTTCGACGTCCTCAACCTCCACGACCGCAAGGTCGTCCAGGCGCTCCACGCCGAGTACCTGAGCGCCGGCGCCGACTGTATCGAGACGAACACCTTCGGCGCCAACCGCTTCAAGCTCGGCGTCCACGGGCTCGAGGGGCGCGTGCGCGAGATCAACCGGGAGGGGGTGCGGCTCGCGCGGGACGTGCGCGAGACGATGGGCCGGGACGTCTTCATCCTGGGCTCCATGGGGCCGCTCGGGAAGTACCTGACCCCGCTGGGCACCGTCACGGACGAGGAGGCGTTGACGGCCTTCCGCGAGCAGGCGGAGGGCCTCCTGGAAGGAGGCGTGGACGCGTTCGTGGTCGAGACCTTCTCGGACCTGCGGGAGATCCGCCTCGCCGTGGAGGCGATCCGCGGCCTCTCCGCCGACCTGCCGATCGTCACCCAGATGGCCTTCAGCGAGGAGCGCGTGACCTTCGTGGGCCACTCGCCGGCCGAGGTGGCGCGGGAGCTGTCGGCGTTGCCGGTTCAGGTCATCGGGGCGAACTGCTCGGTGGGCTCGAGCGTGCTCTACGACGTCCTGGTGCTGCTGCACCAGGCGGTGCCGCACCTGCCGCTTTCCATCCAGCCGAACGCGGGCCTTCCCAGCCGGCTGGGTGAGCGGCTGATCTACCTGTCGTCCCCGGCCTACATGGCGGACTACGCGAGCCGCATGCTCGACAGCGGCGCGCGGCTCGTCGGCGGCTGCTGCGGCACGACACCCGCGCACGTCCGGGCCATGCGCGACGCCGTCGACCGGCACGTCCCGGACGCCGCCCGCGCCCGCCGTGGGGTCTTCATCGCGCCCGTCGTGGCCGAGGCCGCGCCGGCGCGAGCGGCGGTCGAGCCGACGCGGCTCCAGTCGCGCCTGAAGACCGGCGAGTTTCTCGTCACGGTCGAGCTCGACCCGCCGCGCGGCCACAACATCGAGAAGCTGGTCCAGGGCGCCAAGCTCCTGGCGGAGCGCGGCGTCGAGGTCGTCGACATCAACGACGGCTCGCTGGGGCGCGTGCGCATGGCCGTCCTGCCGACCGCGATGCTGGTGCGGGAGGCGACCGGCCTCGACATCAACATGCACTTCACCTGTCGCGACCGGAACCTCATGGGCATCCAGGCCGACCTGCTCGGCGCCCATGCCCTCGGGATCCGGAACATCCTGGCCATGACCGGCGATCCGCCGCGCGCGGGCGACTACGTCAACACGACCGCCGTGTTCGACGTGGACGCCGTCGGGCTCGTCCGCATCCTCACCGGGATGAACCGGGGTACGGACGCCACCGGCAACTCCATCGGCGAGCCGACGGCCTTCGCCATCGGCGTGGCGCTCGACCCGACGGCGAGCGACCGGCCCCGCGAGGTCGAGCGGCTGCTCGCGAAGGTCGAGGCCGGGGCGATCTGGGCGCAGACGCAGCCCATCTACGACCTCGAGCAGCTCGACGCGTTCCTGGCGGCGGCGGGATCGCGCCTGCCGATCCCGATCGTCGTGGGGATCCTGCCGCTCCACTCGGCCCGCCACGCCGAGTTCCTGCACAACGAGGTGCCGGGGATCACCATCCCGGACGGGATCCGCGCGCGGCTGCGGGAGGCAGGCGACCATGCTCTGCGCGTCGGGATCGAGACGGCGCAGACCATCCTCGCCGAGGTGCGGCGCCGGCGGTACGCGGGGGCCTATCTCATGCCCTCCTTCGGGCGCTTCGAGGTCGTGGCCGAGGTTCTCGAGGCGCTCCGCTGACCGCTCGCCCCGAACCGGCCGGGCCGGTTGACGCGTCCCAGGGGTGGGCGTCCGCCGGGTAGGCGGGCGCCCGGGGGCGTACACTAGACAAACGACCGGGTCGCGGTCCGAGGAGGGCCCATGCCGAGCCAGCGCGCGCCGAGGTTCCGGTGGTCCGAGGTGACCGATCGGAAGCTCTACCTGAGCCGCCGCGAGCTCATGGCCGGGGCCGCGGCCCTCGCCCTCGGCGCGGGTTGCGCGCCTCCCACCGTCGCCGCGCCTGCGGCGCCGCCCGGGCAGCCGCTCAAGGCGACGCGGAACCCCGCCTACGCGCTCGAGGACGCGCCGACCAAGTTCGAGAGCGTCACGACCTACAACAACTTCTACGAGTTCGGCGTCAACAAGGACGACCCGGCACGACTCGCCCACCTGCTCCGGCCGCGCCCCTGGTCCGTCCAGGTGGACGGCCACGTCGCCAAGCCGCGGACCTTCGACATCGACGAGCTGAGCCGACTCGCCCCGCTGGAGGAGCGAGTGTACGCGCTCCGCTGCGTGGAGGGCTGGTCCATGGTCATTCCGTGGATCGGGTATCCGCTCGCCACGCTGCTCAAGCGCGTCGAGCCGACCGGCGCGGCCAAGTACGTGGAGTTCACGACGCTCCTGGACCCGGAGCAGTTCCCTGCCCAGCGGAAGGGGTTCTGGAGCTTCGGCTCGCTCGACTGGCCGTACGTGGAGGGGCTCCGCCTGGACGAGGCGCTCCATCCGCTGACGCTCCTGACCTTCGGCATGTACGGGCAGGTGCTGCCGAACCAGGACGGGGCGCCGGTGCGGATCGTGGTGCCGTGGAAGTATGGCTTCAAGAGCGCGAAGTCCATCGTGCGGATCCGCCTCGTGACCGACGAGCCGAAGACGGCCTGGAACAAGGCGGCCCCGCAGGAGTACGGCTTCTACTCGAACGTGAACCCGAGCGTGGACCACCCGCGGTGGAGCCAGGCGACGGAGCGCCGGATCGGCGAGTTCCGGCGGCGGAAGACGCTGCCGTTCAACGGATACGCGGATCAGGTGGCGCAGCTCTATGCGGGCATGGACCTGCGCAAGTCCTACTAGCGCCGTGCCGATACGCGTCGCATCCCGGCGTCCTGCATCACGGCCTGGACGCGCTCGGCCTGCGGCCTCGCGGCCGTCCGGGCCTCTGGTGGCCGCGCCCATCCTCGACGTACAACCGCGTACGCCTGCGGTGGGCGCGGCCCTGCGTCCTGGGGCTGCTCGCGTCTCGGCCCGGCGCGGCGACTAGCGCCGTGCCGCCCCCCTCCGACGGCCCTCCCGCCGAAGCCGGGCCGGTCGCTGGTCGGCGAACGGCTCGGGCTTGCCTCCTCCCCGTGCCGGGGCGCGCGCGGGTTGTGGCGGGCGTGGCCAGGCGCCGCCGTTGAGGCGACGAGCGCGCATCGCGCTGAAGCTCGGGGTCTGGGCGATCTGCCTGACGCCGCTCCTGACCCTCGTCTACCAGGTCTTCACCACCGACCTGGGCGCGAACCCGATCAGCTACGTCACGAACACGCTGGGGGACTGGACGTTCCGCCTGCTGCTCGCCAGCCTCGCGATGACGCCGCTCCGCATCCTCTTCGGGCTCTCGTGGCCGGTGACGCTGCGGCGGCTGCTGGGACTGTTCGCCTTCTCGTACGCCTGCCTCCACTTCGCGGTCTGGCTCGTGGTCGATCACTTCTTCGACTGGCCGGAGATGGCGACCGACATCGTCAAGCGCCCCTACATCACTGCCGGCATGGGGGCGCTCCTCATGCTGATCCCGCTGGCCATCACCTCGACCGGCGGCATGGTCAAGCGGCTCGGCGGCGCGGCCTGGCGACGACTCCACCGGCTCGTCTACCTCGCCGGGATCCTGGCCGCGCTCCACTTCCTGTGGCTCGCGAAGGTCGGGCGGGTGGAGCCCTACGTCTACGGGGCCATCCTGACCCTCCTGCTCGGGATCCGCCTCTGGGATGCGGCCCGGCGCTCGGCCCGCGCCCGTCGCCGCCGGGCGGCGGCCGGTCAGGCCGTGTCGGGCGGCCGTCCCTCGGCGCCCGCGGCCAGGATCTGAGCAGCCGGACCGGCCAGGCGGAGAGGATTTGACCAGCTTCCCGGGGATCGACCGAGCCGCCTGCGTGTAACCCCGCGCCGCCTCGACCCCGGCCCGGACCGCCCGCCGTGGCACGGTCTGTGCTCGTCTCGCCCCCGCGTATGCCGGAGACGCCTCGCTATCTCGTGATCGTGCGCCGGGGCGAGAAAACGCTCTTCGAGGCATTGCAGGCGCAATTCGGCCAGGGCGCCGCCGAGGTGATCTGGGACCGCCGGATCCGCGACCGGCGCGTGATCATCCAGGACGTCGAGGCGAGCACCGAGCGCCGCCGCGGCGAGCGGCGCGCTCCGCTCGACGCGACCATGTGGAACGACCGTGGCTTCATCGTGGCGCGCGCGGGCGCGTTGCGTAATGGTGGCGCAGGTGCGGGTCCGGGGCGCTGGGCGACGGCCTGGTCTCGCGTCGCGGGGGTGCCCGTCCGCGGGCACACGACGGGCCGACCCGCGACGGGCCGACCCGAGCTTCCTCTCTGAGCCGCCGCGCCCTCGCCGCTGCCGGCTCACGCCTCCGAGCCCCGACGCCGGCGTCAGGATAGCTCGCGCCAGCAGCAGAGCTCGATCCGGGTGACGGGGTGGACCTCCCAGGGGGTCGAGCGGCCGCCGTCGCCGTTGTGCGGCGAGTCGTAGAGAAGCCAGCCGGTGACGCGAATCTCCGTCTCGCTCCCGCAGAGCGCGCGAAGCGCGTCCAGGGTATACGCGGGCTTGCGGGCCCGGATGCCCGGGGTCAGCTCGGTGATCAGCTGATCGGTCGTGTCCTGGCCGAGGCAGCGGCCGATGGCCGTCTCGGTGATCTGGACGTGATAGTCACCGTCGTCCTTGGGGAGGATCCGGGCCACGAAGCCCCTGACCTGGACGCCCCGGGCCTCCAGCCCGGCGATCTGCGCGAGATCGCCGCGTGAGTAGGCCCGCGGAATGGTCGGCAGGGCGATGATCTCGGACGCGCCCATCGGGACGACGCGGGGCGGGTCCTGGGTGCGATCCTTCTGCGACTGCAGATGCTCGGCTCGCTCCGCCGCCGGCACCGCGTCCGGCCCGGTGGGGCTCGAGCCGTGACCGCAGGCGGAGGCGGCGAGCGACAGGGCGGCGGAGACGGCGCACCCGGCGAGCCGCCGCGCGATCAACGGTCGGCCGCCGGCGAGGCCAGATCCTGGAGGATCGCGTGCGCCGCGTTGTGTCCGGGGGCGCCGGTCACCTCGCCGCCGGGGTGCGTGCCGGCGCCGCAGAGGTAGAGTCCTGGCAACGGTGTCCCGTAGCGCGCCCAGCCGGGGAGCGGGCGCCGGGCGAAGAGCTGTCCCGGCACGATGTCGAGGTGGCGGATGTTCCCGTCGGTGAGCCCGACGCGGGCTTCGAGGTCCGCGGGCGTGAAGAGCCTCCAGTCCACCAGCGCCCGCCGGAAGTTCGGCGCATAGGCGGTGAGGACGTCGATGAGGTGCTCGCCGACCCCCCGCCGCGCCGTCTCCCACGACCCCGCGGCGAGCCGCACCGGCGCCCAGAGCGCCCAGACGGACACGACGTGATGGCCGGGCGGGGCGAGCGTGGGATCGTAGACGGAGGGGATCTGCACCTCCATGAGCGGCGTCCGCGCGGGCCGGCCGGCCTGAGCGTCCTGCCAGGCCCCCAGGAAGGCCTCCACCGAGGGGCAGATCTTCACCTGGGCGAGGCAGCGCGGGTCGAACGCCGGCCCCAGGTAGGCGGAGAAGTCGGGCAACTCGCGAAGCGCGGCGTGGAATTTCAGGTACGCGGCGCGCGTGCCCAGGCCCGCCACCCGCGCGCGGAAGTCGGCGGGGAGGGCGTCGGGGGGGACCAGGCGGAGGAAGGTGCGCTTGGGGTCCGCGTTCGAGACGGTGAGCGCGGCGTCCACGGTCTCGCCGTCGGCGAGGATCACGCCCGCGGCGCGCCCCGCCTCCACGCGGACCCGTGCGACGGGTGCGCCGGTCCGGATCTCGACCCCGGCCTCGCGGGCGGCGCGCGCCATCGCCTGCGTGATCGCGCCCATGCCGCCCTTGACGATGCCGACGGTCCCGGGCGCCGAGCGGAGGTTCACCTTGATGTACGCGTAGCAGAGGGCACTGCCCGGCGCTCGCGGGTCGCCGATGTCCTGCGCGTTGAGCGCGTGGGCCCGCATCCAGGGAGACTCGAAGTGCTCGTGGGCGAGGTCCCACATCGGCCGCGTGAGGAGGGTTTCCCAGACCGCTTCGTCCTCGCTGCCGCGGACGCGGGCGGCGATCTCGGCATAGGTCGGCGCGGGCGCGAGAAAGTAGGGATGGAGGAGTCGCGCGGCCTGCTCCCAGAACTCCATCCAGCGGAGATAGGCGGCCGCGTCGTGCGCGGAGTACGGCTCGATCCCCGCGGCGGTCCGGGCGTGGTCGTCCCACACGAAGAGCGCGCGCCCGTCGGGGAAGGGATGGAACCGCGCCGGCTCGAGCGGGTAAACTTCGAACCCGTGCCGGCCGAGCTCGAGGTCGACGATGACCTTCTCCTGCAGGAGATGGCAGATGTAGGAGCAGGACGACAGCCGATAGCCGGGGAAGAGCTCCTCGGTGACGCACGCGCCGCCGACGAGCTCCCGGCGCTCGAGGACGAGCACCCGGAGCCCGCCGCGGGCCAGGTAGGTGGCGGCGACCAGGCCGTTGTGGCCGGCACCGATCACGATCGCGTCATAACGCTCGGCCATCACGCCTGCTCCCCGGCGTCCCGCCGCATGGTCGCGCCGGCGGCCGGCCCTGTCAACCGCCAGCTCCTCGGAGTTGGCCGCCGTGCGTAACTGCCCGCCGGGTCGAGGCCTCTGCCTCTCTCAAACGGGAGGACCGGAATCCTTGTCCCGCGGCGGCCGTTGCGCTATATAGAGGGAGCCGTGACGAAGCCGAGCTTCTCGGGGTTCCAATCCGTCATCGGGCTGCTGGCCGGGCTCATCTCGATCCTGGGCGGCACCTACTCGGCCGTGCAGCTCTTCGCCAGGCCGGCGCCGAGCTTCGGCGAGGTGGTGGCCATCGTGCGGGAGGCCCGGACCGAGAAACCGGTGCCCGACGCCACGGTCGAGATCTTCACCACGCAGGACGCGCTCGTCACGACCGTCACCGCGTACAGCGGCCGCGTCCGGCAACCGCTGAAAGAAGGCGCCTACCGCCTGCGGGTGAGCCACCCCAAGTTCGGACCCGACACGCGGCAGGTCCAGGTGGTCTCCGGTCAGACGGCGGAGGTGCGCTTCCAGCTGAGCCAGTCCCGCCTGGGGTCCTCGCCGGTCGGCACGGCCACGCGCGCGGTCAGCGAGGGCGTCGGCGCCGTCAAGCAGTTCATCCGCGGCCTGGGTCTATGACGCTTCGGAGGGGGCCTCGACGGCCCCCTCCGATTCCTCCCCCCGGGAAGGTTGCGCCGGCAAAAGCCGGCGCTCGGGCGCTTCGGCCGCCGGGCCCGAACTCGCGAGCGGTCAGCGGCCCCTGCACGGCTCGTCGACTCCGGCCGGGATATACTGAGGGTGGTCTGCCGGTGCTGCGCCCGCCCGGGCGCCTCGATCTGGCCTCGCCTCCGACGGCTCTTCCGCGGCTCCGGGGCGTGATCCAAAGTTGCGGAAGGGCGCCCCCCTCCTCGGGGTCGAAAACGGAGGCCCTCATGGCATCCAAGCTCTACGTCGGCGGTCTCGCCTACTCCACCACGTCGGAAAGCCTGCGCGAGTACTTCGCGCAGTGCGGGACCGTGGAGTCCGCGACGGTGATCACCGACCGCTACTCCGGCCAGTCCCGTGGCTTCGGCTTCGTGGAGATGGCCACGGAGGCCGACGCGCAGGCGGCGATCTCCAAGCTCAACGGGCAGTCCTTCGAAGGACGCCGCCTCACGGTGAGCGTCGCGAATTCCGCCGGGGCCGGGCGGCCGGGAGGCGGCGCCCGAGGCGGCGCCGGGTCGCGGCCAGGCGGCGGCGGCTTCGGCGGAGGGCCGCAGCGCACGCCCCGCTGGTGAGCCCCGGACCGTCAGGGGCGTCGTTTTCGGGGACGCGGTCACCAGGGACGGGCGGCCGCCTGGTCGACGATCCGCTGAACGTCCTCCGAGAGGAGATAGCCGCGCTGCTCCAGGGCCGCGGCCGCCTGGCGGACCCCACCCACGTAGTCGTCCCGGTCCCGGTACCGCTCGGCGAGCGCCGGCCGCGGATCCCCCTTCGCCTCGCGCTCGGCTCGCGTGCGCGCGAACGGAATGAAGGAGCCGTCCAGGTAGCAGAGCTCGCCCGCCCCGCCGGCGTCGGGGGCGCGCACCGCCCAGCCGGTCGCCGTCCCGACCGGCACGGCGATGTCCGGGAGCCGGATGCCGGCGACTTCGTTTCCGTCTGCGTCGACCTTCGGCACCCGGACGCCGTACGCCTCGGCGCGCGGCTCGGGCAACACCCGGCCGATGATCCCCCGCTCGTACTCCGCCCCGTAGTCGAGCGGCATGCGGCGACTCGGCCCGGAGGGAAGCGTCACATCCGGGAGTCGGGGGAAGCCGAGGCCGTCCATCCCGACCAGCGAGCCGTCCGCGATGCGTGGATGCAGGCTGGGCGGCGGTGCGCTGCCGTCCTTCACCCACCGGTCCAGGGCCAGCGCGAGCGCGCGGAGTGCGGGACGGAGATCGACGGGATTGTGCGGCAGGGCGCAGACGTCCTTCGGCATGGTCGGGAACCCGACGTGCTGCGTGCTGGCCACGAGGTAGAGCCGAACCGAGTCCGGCGGCGTCCCGTCCCGCTGGCCCAGCGGGTCGGTCGTCGCCAGCGAGCCGCCCGATTGCCAGTGTTCGGTCGAGCTGAGGGTGTGGATGACCTTCGGGCAGTTGCCGCGCGCCGCGCACCGCGCGAGCAGCCCGTCGACCTTTCCGGTCAGCGGGTCGGTCTGGGTCTCGTACGCGAAGGGGAAGCTCACGTCCGGGTAGAACATGAAGCCGTGGGCGATGTGGGTCATCCGGTTGGGTTGGGCGAACCGGTGGTTGAGGAACAGCCGCGCCCCGGCGATGTGGGGATTGATCCCGTCGAAGACGATGCGGCCGCCCTCGTCTTCGTTGAAGCCGCGGTAGACGAAGTCACGCAGGTAGCGGCCGCTCTGCGAGGTCCCGTGGGCCAGCGCCCGCTGGATCGCCGGCGCCCCGGCCAGGGCCAGGGGGTTCGGCGCCCCCGCGTCGTCGGACGCCGCCCGACGCAGGAAGGAGACGAGGTCGCGCGTGGCGGCGAATCCGATGCCGGACACCGGCGGGTCGGCGGCGCGGTAGACGAGCTGGTAGATGGCGCCGATGCGGAACGGGGTGCCGGCGGGCAGCAGCCGAATCGACTGGGCATCCACGAATTCCCACTGGCTCGGCGCCAGGACGGTGGGGGACGCGGCGTTGCGGTCCCGCACGAGGAGGGTCGCCCGGGCGGGGTCGGTGCTCGTCGCCCGGAACGTCAGTCGGGCCTGCGTCTCGGTCCGGGTGTTGAAGAGGAACTCGTCCCACACGGTTTCCTCGACGCGCCCGGGCCCGGCGGTGGCCGCCGGTACGTCGAGCCGGAGGTTGTCGTTCGTCGCCGGCAGGCCCGGGATCCACCCGCTCCACACCACCGTGAAGCCGTGGCGCATCAGGAAACCGTTCCCCGCATGATCGGCGGTCGTCGGGTCGTTGACGCGCGGCGCGCTGTTGAGCTGTTGGAGGATGATCTTGTTGCCCCGGTTGTTCACGTCGTAGAAGAGCGCGCCGTTCCCGCGCGCGAGGTCCATCGGCTTGAGGATGTAGAAGTCGGCGGCGTACGCGACCCGTCCGCTCGCGTTCCGGGGCGCGCGGTCCAGGTCCACGATGTCGCGGTTCAGCGCGTGCGCCGGGTCCAGCTCGCCATGGAAGCGGCCGACGACCTTCTCGTAGGCGCCGGCCGCGCCGAAGACCTGGCCGGCCGCGAACGGCTCGCGCCGCGTGACCTCGAGTCGGGTCACGCGCGCGTCGGCCTCCATCGCGGCGAGGAGCGTCAGGGCGCAGGCCAGTATCGTGATCCGTCTCACGGTCCACCTCCCACTGCCTCGCGCGCCGCTGACTTCGTCGCGAGGACCGCCGTCTCAGGCCCCGAAGATGACGCGGGTCCCCGTCGACGGCATGACGAGCTTCGCCGGCATCTCCCGGTGCACGGCGATGATGGTGTTCAGGCCGGTGCAGTGCATGGGGATGATGTAGTCGGGGTTGATGGCCTTGAACGCCGCGACGGTCTTGGCGACGATCTCGTCGGGCGCGGGCGCCAGGTGGAAGCCGCCGACCACGGCGTGGACCTTCTCGAGGCCGGTGACCTTCTGGACGTGGCGGACCGAGTTGATGACGCCGGCGTGGCCGCAGGACGTGATGACGACGAGGCCGCGGTCCTTCACGTGGTACGCGGTGGCGTGCTCGCCCTGAAAGGTGTCGGGAACCAGCTCGCCGGGCTTGGCCTCGACCTTCGTGGCGCCGAAATGGGTCGCCGAGCAGGCGCCGTCCATCGGCCCCGCGACGAGGCGAGCGGTGGCGGGGGGCTTCTCGAACTCCGAGATCCTCGGGATCTGCCCCGAGGTGATGGCGTGACCGGCCACGACCATCGGCTGCTTGGCCAGAACGACCTTGAGGCCGCGCGCCTCGAGCCCCTCGCGGTCGAGCTGCCCCTGGTCCACTGCCGTGCCGGCCGGCGTGACCACCGTGCGGTGGCAGAAGGTGTCCTCGCCACCCGCGTACAGGGTCAACCCCGGTTTCCACTTGCCTTGCGCCACGAGAGCGATATCGGGCAGCGCGCCGTAGTGGTCGAGGTGGCCGTGACTCAGGATGAGCGCGTCGGCATTCACGGGCTCCACCTTGAGTACCGCATAGTTGTGCGTGAGGGTCGGCATCCGGTACGCGAAGTCGAGCAGGACCTCGCGCCGCTCGGCGCCGCGGATCGATTCGAGATGGTAGGCGAGACCGTGCTCGGCCAGGAGCGGACGGCCACCCGGGGGAGGCGTGCGCTGGACGGTGATCGTGTCGAGCTTGCCGCCCCTGGCGAAGATGTCGTAGATGTTGTCCACGACGTTGGTCATGACGAGGCGGTCCACGATCGGCACGGCGCTCGTCTGCGCGACCGCGACCCCGCCGCGCCAGCGGCTGACGCCGCCGAGCGCGAGCGTCCCGCCGGCGACCGCGCCGAGCCTGAGGAGTTCCCGTCGAGTCATGGTCTTTCCTCCTTGCACGCGCTAGTTCGACCCCAGGAACGCCTTCGCCTCGCGGAGCGCCGGCCGCTCGGTGTCGGCCGCGCTCGCCAGGGCCGTGAGCTTCTCGTAGAACGCGCGGGCCGCTGTCCGGTCGCCGGCCAGCTCGGCGGCCTTCGCGGCGCCGGCCAGCGCGCCGAAGCGCTGAGGCGAGGCCCGGAGGGCGCTCTCGAACTCGCGGAGCGCCTGTGCCGGCTCGCCCTGCTCCAGGAGGAGCTCGCCGAGCAGCTCGCGCGCGGGGACGATGGGCCCCGGCGTGACCGGGTGCTTCTCCGTCGAGTCCTCGAGGTCGGCCGCGGCACGCATGAGCCGGCGCGCCTCGTCGTTCTTCCCCTCCGCGCGCGCGACCCACGCGACGGCCGCGAGGCGCTGGATCTCCACCTGCTCCGCCCAGTACGTCTGCTTGGCCTGCGTGAGGCCGTCGCGCAGCGACCCGAGCCGTTCCGCCGCGGCGCGGGCGCCCGGCAGGTCGCCCCCGCGCGCGGCGCCGAGCGCGCGCGCGAAGTGCGTGAGCGCCTCGGCGTAGGTGTAGCGACTCGGGGCGGGCGCGAGCGAGGCGGCCTCGCGCCACTGCCGCCGCTCGAGCGCGTAACGGGCCGGGATGGCCGCTGCCGCATACGCGGTGGCGAAGGTTTCTTCCCGCTCGGAAACGCCGGCCCTGGAGACGTCGTCGACCAGGCGGGCCGCCGTCGCGTCCTGCGCCCGCTGGAGGTAGGCATAGGCCATGTAGTCGAGCGCGTGGAAGCGGCCCTGCCCGTCGCCGTGCTGCCGCGCGGCGGTCACGGAGTCGCGGTTCGTGTCGATCGTCTCCTGCCAGAGCCCGAGGCGGACGAAGATGTGCGAGGGCATGTGGAGGGCGTGAGGCGCCGAGGGCGCGATCCGGGCGTAGCGCCGCGCCGCGTCCAGGGCGCGCCCGCCGAGCGGCGGGTAATCGTAGCTGTGGATGATGTAGTGCGCGATCCCGGGGTGGTCGGGCTGCTCGGCGAAGACCCGCTCCAGCATCTCGCCGGCCTTCCGCTGCTTCTCGTAGCCCTTGTCGGTCGGGAGCACGGTCGCGTTCAGCGCGAGCGCGTAGAAGATGGTCGCCTCCCGATCAGACGAATAGCGGCGCGCCAGCGCCTCCATCGCGCTCTCGTAGGCGAGCGCGCGCGTCCGGTGGTCCAGCCGGTCCGCGTCGCGGTAGAAGGCCTCGATGGCGGCGATGTAGTCGCGCTCGCGGTCGTTCGTGCCGCCGAGCGCCTTCGCTTTCTCGACCGCGGCGCGCCCCGCGGCGAGCGCCGCGGTCGACGGGGGCGCCCAGAGCGGGTACCAGTGACTCATGGCGACGCCCCAGTACGCCATGGCGCAGCCGGGATCCTGCTCTGCCACGCCGGTGAAGGCGCGGACGGCGTCGCGGTACTCGAAGGAGTGGAGGAGCGCGACGGCGCGGTCGAAGGGCTGCTGAACGGCGGGGGCGCACCCGATGGGGAAGTGGACGCGGCCGAGCGTCTCCTGGGCGGAGACCGCGGCGCCACCGGCCAGCAGCAGCGCGACGAGAACGGATCCGAGCGTTCGTGACCTCATGACGCACCTCCCGGTCGGCTCGAGGGCGGGAAGAGGGACGGGAACGACTCTAGGCCCCGCGGCTCCGGCGTGTCAAGCGGCTCGGGGGGAAGCACGGCTGACTCGCCACCGGCTCGGCGCGGGAACCCGCCGGCGCCGTTTCTGCAACCCCTTCGCCCTTCCCCTGCGCCCTTGTTGACCCTGGCCGGCGCCGCGCCTAAGATGGGCCGACTTCGCGTTCCCGTCGCTGGAGCGCCGGCATGCAGTGTGCCCGCTGTCACGTCGAAAACCGCGAGGGCCGCCGCTTCTGTGCCGAGTGCGGCGCGCCGCTTTCGCTCGCCTGCCCCGCGTGCGGCTTCACGAACGAAGCGGGCGAGAAGTTCTGTGGCGGCTGCGGCCAGCGCCTGGCCGCGCCCGCCGTCGGCGAGCCCACCGCCGCCCCGGGCCGCGCCGTTTCCCGCGACGACCACCAGCGGCGCATCACCTCCTACACGCCGAAGCACCTCGCCGAGAAGATCCTGAAGGCGCGCTCGGCCCTGGAAGGTGAACGCCGCCACGTGAGCGTCCTGTTCGCCGACCTGGCGGGCTTCACGACGCTCGCGGAGCGGCTGGATCCGGAAGACGTACACCAGATCATCGACCGCTGCTTCGAGTCGATCACCGCGGAGGTGCACCGCTTCGAAGGGACGATCAACCAGTACACGGGGGACGGGGTGATGGCGCTCTTCGGCGCACCCATCGCCCACGAGGACGGCCCGCGGCGCGCGGTCCACGCGGCGCTGGCAATCCAGCGCGCCGTGCGGGAGGAGAGCCGGAAACTGCAGGCGGAGCGAGGGCTCACGCTCGACCTGCGCGTGGGAGTCCACACGGGGCCGGTGGTCGTCGGTCGCATCGGGGACGACCTGCGCATGGACTACACGGCGGTCGGCGACACGACCAACCTGGCCGCCCGGCTCCAACAACTCGCGCGCCCGGGAAGCGTGGTGGTGAGCGAGGCCACCCATCGGCTGGTCGGCGGCTTCTTCGAGACGCGGGACCTCGGCGACGTGGCGGTGAAGGGGCACGACCCGGTCCGCGCGTTCGAGGTCCTGCGGCCGCGGGGCCGGCGAACCCGACTCGACGTGGCCGTCGAGCGCGGCCTCACACCGCTCGTCGGCCGATCGCGCGAGCTGGCCATTCTCCTCGACCGGTTCGGGGAGGTCAAGGCGGGGCGGGGGCAGGTCGTCTTCGTCGCCGGCGAGGCCGGGATCGGGAAGTCCAGACTCGTGCTGGAGTTCCGGCGGGCGCTGGCTCAAGCGGGAGCCGGCGTGACCTGGCTCGAAGGGCGGTGCGTCTCCTTCGGGCAGTCGATCCCCTTTCTGCCCTTGATCGATCAGCTCCGCGAGAACTTCAGAATCGAAGAGTTCGACGGCGAGCCCGAGATCATCGCCAAGGTCGAGCACGGAATGCGCCGGATGGGCGAGCTGGAGGCGCACATCCCGTACGTGCGGTATCTGCTCGCGGTGGACCCGGGCGACCCGGCGATCTCCGCCATGGACGCCGCGGCGCGGCGGAAGAGGATGTTCGACGCCTGCCGTGCGCTCGCCATCCGTGGCGCGGCGCTCCGGCCCGTCGTCTTCGTCTTCGAGGACCTCCACTGGATCGACACGAGCACCGAGGAGTACCTCGGCTCGCTGATGGACTCGGTGGCGGGCGTCCCACTGCTGCTGATCCTCACCTATCGGGTCGGGTACACGCCGCCGTTCGGCGGCCGGAGCTTCCACACGCCCCTCACCCTCCACAGCCTCTCCGAGACCGAGAGCCTGACGTTGGCCGGGCGGGTCCTCGGCAGCGACGACTTCCCCGACGAGCTCAAGACCGCGCTGATGGAGAAGGCCGAAGGGGTGCCGCTCTTCGTCGAAGAGGTCACGAAGACACTCCTCGATCTCGGCGTGCTGCGTCGCGAGGACGGCGAGTACCGCATGGTGAAGGGCGTATCCGAGGTGAGCGTTCCGGACACCATTCAGGGGATCATCATGGCCCGGTTGGATCGGCTCGGGGAGGACGGGAAACGGGCGGTCCAGCTCGCGTCGGTCATCGGGCGGCAGTTCCTGGTCCGGCTTCTGGAGCGGATCGCCGGCCTGAGCGGGCGGCTGGAGGGCCTGCTGGCGGAGCTCAAAGCGCTGGAGATCATCTACGAGCATGCGCTCTTCCCCGAGCCGGCGTACATCTTCAAGCACGCGGTGATCCAGGACGTCGCCTACAACAGCCTCCTGGTTCAGCGCCGCAAGGAACTCCACAAGGCCGTCGGGTACGCCATCGAGGAGCTGTACGCCGACCGCCTCGCCGAGCACCACGAGGAGCTGGCGCACCACTTCGCCCAGGGGGAGGAGTGGCGGAAGGCGATGGAGTACAGCCTGGTGGCCGGGGACAGGGCCGCCCAGAAGTTCGCGAACGCGGAAGCGGCGAAGCACTACACCCGGACACTGCAGGCGGCCTATGCCGTCTCGCCGGTACCGGAGCCCGAGGTCCTGGCGGGGTTACACGTCAAACACGCGGCGGTGCGCACGCTCCTGGCCGACTACGAAGGGGCGGTATCGCAGTACGGCGCGGCCCGGGCCCTGATCCAGCAGACCGGCAACCGGAAGCAGGAAGTCGAGATCCTGATGGGGCTCGGCTTCGCCTACAGCTTTTATCACAAGCCGGAGCCGGCCTTGGAGGCCGTGGACGAGGCCCTCGCCATCGCGCGGGAGATCGACGACCGCAGCTCGCAGGCCGCCTGCCTCGTCACGCGTGCCGAGGCGGTCGCCTCCGGCTACGGGCGGGTCATCGAGGCGGCGTCGAACATCGAGGAAGCGGTCCGGCTGTCCGAAGAGATCCCGAACCCGCTCCTGCGGGCGCGGGTGCTCGTCTTCACGGGCCGGATCGTCCAGTGGCGGGGGGAATTCGACCGCGCGATCATGGTGCTGGAGGAAGGGACCGAGTTCGCGCGCCGCGAGCACTTGGGATTCCTCTTCGGGCTCGGTCTCTTCACGCTCGGACACGCCCACCTGGCGAAGGGCGATTTCGAAGCGGCCCTTCGGCGCTACCACGAGCTCCGCCACTATGCCGAGGGGGCCGGGGACAAGCTCTACATCGTGCGCGCCCCGAACTGTCTCGCGGGCGCCCACCTGGAACTCTACGACCTGGACGAGGCGATCCGTCTGAACGAAGAGGGGGACGACGTGGCGAAGCGGCTCTGGCCCTGGCCGGAGCCGCGCGGCCACTCGCTGGTGAAGCTCGGACTGGCCCATCTCTGGCGAGGCGACCACGGCCGCGCGCAACAGGCGTTCCAGCAGGCGTGGGGACTGCTGGAGGACGATCCGTGGGCCCGCTGGCGCTGGCACGTCCCGCTCCTGGCGGCGCTCGGCGAGATGGCGCTCACCGAGCACCGGCTCGAGGAGGCCTGGGGGCATGCCACTCGTTCCCTGGAGCTGGCCACCGAGTCGGACTCGCGCAAGCACGTGACCCGGGCTCAGCGTCTTCGAGGCCAGATCCTGGCGGCGCAGGGACGGCTCGAGGACGGGGCACGCGCGCTCGAGGTGTCGGTCACGCTGGCCGAAGCCCTGGGGACGCCGCGCGAGGTGTGGATGGGGAAAGCGGCGCTCGCGGACGTGCTGGCGCGACTGGGCCGGGACAGGGACGCCGAGCGGCTCCTCGCCCAGGCCGCCGGAACGATCGACTCGATCGCGGAAAAGCTCACCACGCCGGGCCTGCGCCGGAGCTTCCTCGGCGGCGGCCCGGTCCTGGACGTCTACCGAGCGCTGGGGCGCCGCCCGCCTCCGAACGCGCCATGATCCTCCCGCGGGGAGACCCAGAACAGATCGCCGGTCCGAGAAGCGAGCAGCCCCAGGCGAAAGGGAAGAGGCTCACCGCAGCGGGAGCGAGCCGGGCCGAGACCCGAGCAGATCAAGGACGCAGGACCGAGCGCGGCCGAGGCGTATGCCGCATACGTTGAGGCCGCGCGAAGGCCGAGGACGCCGAGATGCGACGGGTATCGGCCCGGCTGGCCCGGCTACGCCATGAAGCGGTCGTAGCGGCCGTAGTCCCGCGCCGCATCCATGAACCACTGGACGATCTCGGGCCGGGAGCGCGGCGGGATCTCGCACGACGTCGACAGGATGAACGCGGAGTGGCGCGCGGCCGTGTCCACGCAGCGGCGCACCTCGGCCTCGATCTCGGCCCGGGTGGCGCGCTCGAAGAGCGTCGCGTCCACGTTGCCGATCGCCACGACGCGCTTCTTCGCCACGTCCATGAACCGGGCGAGCTGGTCGACCTTGAGGGCGGGGTCCCCCTGCTGGTCGAGGTCGAAGGAGATCGTCGTGAAGCCGCACTGGATCAGGTCGTCGTAGATCGGGTACGTGGTGCCGCAGATGTGGGTCGTGAGCCCGACCTTCTTCGCCTTGAAGTGCTCGACCAGCTCCTTGTGGTACGGGGCGATGAACTCGCGGTAGTTGTCCGGCGAGATCAGGCTGATGGAGGCGGTGGGCTCCGAGAACGAGAGCCCGATCTTGCTCTGCACGATCTCGTCGCCCCACCGCTTGCAGAACTCCGTGGTGAAGCGCATCAGCTCGTGGATGAAGCCCGGGTCCTCGAACGTGTCGAGGAGCATCACCTCCGGGTTCCGCATCAGCATGGCGATCGTCCACGGGCCGACCGCGACCGCCCCGACGGCCGTGGGGAGCTTCGCCGCCATCAGGCCCTCGCAGACCTCGAGGAAGGCCGGGAGGCGTCCGTCCCGCCGCGGGTCCGGGATCTCGAGCGTCGCCAGCTTCGCCTTGTCCTCCTGCAGCACGTGGGTCTCGATCGACGGCACGACGTAGTCGGAGTACTTGACCCGGCAGCCGGTCGCCTCGGCCTCCTTGGCCAGGTCGTTGTAGGCGAGCACGACGTCGGGCTGGTGGCGCTCGTAGTAGTTGAGCATCGCCTGCACGGCCTTGCCCGGCGTGGTGCAGAACTCTTCGATGGAGAGCCCGTCCAGCGTCCCCGCGTACGAGGCCACGATCGGGTAGACGGGCACGCGGTCGGCGAACGAGCGCTTGTAGGCGGCGACGACCCGGTCGCGCCCCGTGTACTGCGCCTTGCCCTTCTCCACGTCCCAGAGCTTGTTGACCTCCATGTACTTCGGGGGAAGCTTCGCCTCGTACTCCATGAACTGGGTGATGGGATAGCGGATCCCGCCCTTGTGGGTGCCTTCCAGCCCCTCGACGATCTCGCCCATCTTCGCCCACGGGATGGTGAAGGCCATCTCGTGGTCCTGCGTCTGCCCGAAGATCCGGTCGCCGGAGCAGGGGAGGATCACCTGCGGCTCGCCGGTCTGCATGGTCGTGACGATGATGTCGGCGCAGACGATCCGGCCCTGGAACGACGAGGCGAGCCGGCCGCCGCGCTTCCACAGCGCCGCCTGCGTGAGCCGCATGACCTGGGCCGGGTTCGCGTAGACGACGACCAGGTCCGGCTCGAACGTCGTGCGGTCGAGCGGGCTGACGAGGAGACAGCTGTACTCGCCCGGCGCGAACTTGTCCACGGCCGCTTCGGACCGCGCGCCCGCCTCCTTCGTCTCCGTGTACATTCCCTCGCAGAGCGTGCCCGAGGTGTAGAGGTGGGTCGGTTTCTCGAAGCCGAGCGCGGTGATCCCGAGCGAGCAGATGTGGTCCTCGCGGGTCAGCGCGATCGTCCAGCCGTAGCGCCGCGCCATGTCGATGACCTGGCAGTTCATGGAGAGCTTGCCGAAGTCGCGGGCGGGTCGCTTCGCCTTCTCGGGGATCGGCTCGCCCGGGCGCAGCATCCGGACCGCGACCGGGAAGGTCTGCGGCCGGAGGTAGGTCTGCAGGGCCTGGTCGGCGCTCTTGGGGTCCACCATCGACTCTCCTTCGCTTCGCCGCGGCGTCGTTCAAACGCGCGAAATTTCGACTCCGAGCGTACTCGTCGGCCTCTGCGGTGTCAACCGCGCGCCGCGCTCGAGGCCGCGCACCCGCGCCGGGGAGACCGGTATACTGGGGCGGGGGCGGCCAAGACATCCCGTGCCCGTTTGCGCGAGCCGGAGAGGAGGAGCGCGATGGCCGAGCTGATCCACGTCTCCCGGGTCAGGATCGTGAAGGACAAGGGGCCGGTGCGGCGCGCCTACATCGAGCAGTTCCCGGACCCGGTGCGCTACGGCGTCCACGGCGGCATCAAAGACTTCTACGGGGTGGACCCGGTGGAGGAGCTGCCCACCACCCTCGACCACGTGATCGCGGCGGTCGCAGGGTGAATGACCGGGACGCTAGCCGGGGCGCTAGCGGCGCGGAAGATCCCGACCCAGCCCGATCGCCTCTCCTCCGAGGTCGAGGGATTCATCGAGAACGTGGACGGCAAGCCCTTGATCACCCGGATCAAGGTCCACTACAAGCTCCGGGTCCCTCCGGGCAAGCGCGCAGAAGCGCTGCGGGCGATCGAGGTGCATGAGCAGGGCTGCCCGGCGTCCCAATCAGTCAGGCGCGGCATCGCGATCGAGTGGGACGGCGACGTGCACGAGGAGGCTTGAGCGCCACTCGGCCCGTCGCCGGCTCGCGGCCGCGCGCGCAGTGTTATCATTGAAGCGTCGAGGAGGCGTCGGGCCGCGTCGCGGGCCCGCAAACCAGTGGTTGCCCGGAGGTCCGAGATGGACATCGGCACGTTGCGGTTGAAGGTCGGCTTCGCGGAGATGTTGAAGGGCGGCGTCGTCATGGACGTGACGACCGCCGAGCAGGCCCGGATCGCGGAGGACGCCGGCGCCTGCGCGGTGATGGCGCTGGAGCGGGTCCCCGCCGACATCCGCCGGGAGGGCGGGGTCGCCCGGATGGCCAGCGTCCGGAAGGTCCGCGAGATCATCGACGCCGTCTCCATCCCCGTCATGGCGAAGTGCCGCATCGGGCACTTCGTCGAGGCCCAGATCCTCCAGGCGCTCGGCGTGGACTACATCGACGAGTCCGAGGTCCTGACCCCCGCGGACGAGCACTTCCACGTGGACAAGTTCGCCTTCACCGTGCCCTTCGTGTGCGGCGCGCGGGACCTCGGCGAGGCCCTCCGCCGGATCGGGGAAGGGGCGGCGATGATCCGCACCAAGGGCGAGGCGGGCTCGGGGAACATCGTGGAGGCCGTGCGGCACATCCGAAAGGTCATCGGCCACATCAAGCGGCTCACGACGCTGGGCCCGGAGGAGCTGATGGCCGAGGCCAAGGAGCTCGGGGCGCCCTACGAGCTCGTCCGGTGGGTCGCGCGCGAGGGCCGGCTGCCGGTGCCGAACTTCGCGGCGGGCGGCGTGGCGACCCCCGCCGACGCGGCGCTCATGATGCAGCTCGGCGCCGAGGCGATCTTCGTCGGCTCGGGCGTCTTCAAGTCCGCCGACCCCGCCGCGCGCGCCCGCGCCATCGTCCAGGCGACGACCCACTACCGCGACCCGGACGTCCTGGCGAAGGTCTCGGAGGCGCTCGGCGAGGCGATGCCGGGCATCGAGACCTCCAAGCTGCCGGCGTCCGAACGGCTCGAGACGCGCGGCTGGTGACCCCGGGCGCGGGCCCCGCGGCCGACGTCCCGGTCGAGGTGGACCCGGCCGGCCGGCCGTCGCGGGCGCCGGGTCGAGAGGGGATGCGGATCGGGGTCCTGGCGCTCCAGGGGGACTTCGCCGCGCACACGCGGGCGCTCGGTCGCCTGGGCATCGAGGCGCCGGAAGTCCGGAAACCCGCCGAGCTCGCGCGCCTCGACGGCCTCGTCCTCCCCGGCGGCGAGAGCACGACCCTGCTCACGCTGATGGGCGAGGAGTTCCCGCCGGCGCTCCGCGCCTTCCACGCGGCCGGCAAGCCGCTCTACGGGACCTGCGCGGGATTGATCGTGCTCGCCCGGGAGGTGCTCGGCCCGCGCCAGCCCTCCGTCGGGCTGATCGACCTCACGGTCGAGCGCAACGCGTACGGCCGCCAGCGCGAGTCCTTCGAAGCGGAGGGCGAGGCGCGGCTCGGCGGCGCGCCCGCGCCGCTGCGCATGGTCTTCATCCGCGCCCCGCGTATCGTCCGCGCGGGGCCCGGCGTGACGACGCTCGCCACGTGGAAGGACGAGCCCGTGCTGGTCCGGGAGGGGCCGGTCCTGGCGAGCACGTTCCACCCCGAGTTGACGGACGAGCTCGCCATCCACCGGTACCTGGCGCAGATGGTCGTGGCGGCCGGCCGGCCGTCGGGCTGACCGCCGCCACCTCGGTCCGTGCGAGGGCTCGGGAGGTGGCCGTGAGCCGATCGGGCAAGGCGGCGCGCGGGGCGCGGCGGCGACCGCGGGCGGCCCGGTCCCGGGCCGCGCGGCGGGGCAAGCCGCTCGAGCGGGGTCTCGCGCGGGGCGCGGCCAACTACGTCCCGCTCACGCCGATCTCGTTCCTCGCCCGCGCCGCCGGCATCTATCCGACCAAGGCGGCGGTGATCCACGGCGAGCGGACGTACAGCTATGCCGAGCTCTTCGCCCGCTGCCGCCGGCTCGCCTCGGCCCTCGTCCGGCGCGGCATCGGCCGGGGGGACACCGTCGCGATCATGGCCCCGAACGTCCCGGCCATGCTCGAGGCGCACTACGGCGTGCCGATGGCCGGGGCGGTGCTGAACGCGCTGAACTACCGCCTCGACGCCCGATCCATCGCCTTCATGCTCGAGCACGGCCGGGCCAGGCTCCTGATCACGGACACGGAGTTCTCGGCCACGATCGGCCCGGCGCTCGCCCTGGTGAAGCGTCCGCTGCCCGTCATCGACATCGACGACCCGCTCGGCGGCGAGGACCGGGCCGGGAAGTTGCTCGGGGAGACGGACTACGAGGCCTTCCTGCGGGAGGGCGATCCCGAGTTCGCCTGGCCGGCCCCCGCCGACGAGTGGCAGGCGATCTGCCTCCTCTACACCTCGGGGACGACGGGGGACCCCAAAGGCGTCGTCTACCACCATCGCGGCGCCTACCTGAACGCCCTCGGCAACGCGCTCGCGTTCGGCCTGTCGCCGCGCACCGTCTATCTCTGGACCCTGCCGATGTTCCACTGTAGCGGCTGGACCTACACCTGGGCCGTCACGGCGGTCGGCGGGACGCACGTCTGCCTCCGCCGCGTGGATCCGGCGCGGGTCTTCCAGGCGATCCAGGCCCACGGCGTCACGCACATGTGCGGGGCCCCCGTCGTCATGACCATGCTCGTCCACGCGCCCGCCGAGGCGAAGGTGACATTCGACCACGTCGTGGAGATCGCGACCGGCGGCGCGGCCCCGCCGTCGGCCGTCATCCGGGCGATGGAGGCGATGGGCTTCCGGGTCACGCACCTCTACGGCCTCACCGAGACCTACGGGCCGGCCACGCTCTGCGCCTGGCAGGCGGGCTGGGACGGCCTCGGGCTCGCGGAGCGCGCCGCCCTCATGGCGCGCCAGGGGGTGGCCTACCCGACGCTCGGCGCGGTCACGGTCGCCGAGCCCCGGACGCTGCGCCCGGTGCCGCGCGACGGCCAGACGATCGGCGAGGTGATGATCCGCGGCAACACCGTGATGAAGGGCTACCTCGGGAACCCGCGCGCCACGACCGAGGCGTTCCGGGGCGGGTGGTTCCACACCGGCGACCTGGCCGTCTGGCATCCCGACGGCTACATCGAGATCAAGGACCGGTCGAAGGACATCATCATCTCCGGCGGCGAGAACATCTCCTCGCTGGAGGTCGAGGAGGTCCTCTACCGCCATCCCGCGGTGATGGAGGCCGCCGTCGTCGCGAAGCCGGACGAGAAGTGGGGAGAGACGCCCTGCGCCTTCGTCACGCCGAAGCCCGGCGCCGGCGAGGTCACCGCCCGGGAGATCGTCGACTGGTGCCGCGCGAACCTGGCCCGGTTCAAGGTGCCGCGGCACGTCGTGTTCGGGCCGCTCCCCAAGACCTCGACCGGGAAGATCCAGAAGTTCGTCCTGCGCGAGCGGGCGAAGACGGGGCTCCCGTCGGAGAGCGGAGGCGGCGGGCGCGCGGAGTGATGCCGCGCCGGCCGGGGGAAGGCCGAGCGTCAGGACGGCAGCCCGAACAGCGAGCTGACCCGCTGCGCCTCGACCATCGCCGCCATCTCCGCGTCGGGAGGACGGCGGCGGACGCGGCTCGCGGCCTCCAGGACCCGGGGAAGCAAGGCCAGGTCTGCCGGCGTGTCGAGGAAGACATCGGGCAGGCCGAGCGCCCAGTGCACCGCCCGGTCGATGTCGGCCGGCTCCTCGAGCGGCTGGTACCAGGTGGTGCGCGTCCGGTCTGCCGTGGCCCAGGGCCCGCGCGCGATGGCCTTGATGACCTGGACCGCGACCTGCCGCTCGCGGCAGATGCTCAGCAGTGCCTCGACGTCCGCGCGGTAGCGCTCGCTCTGGGCCATCAAGAAGTTATACGGCAGCAGCACCGTGTCGAAGTCGAAGCGCGCGAGGCTGCGCTTGTGCATGGCGGGGATCGTCCAGCCGTGACCGGTCACCCCGATAAAGCGCGCGAGCCCCTGCTCGCGGGCCTCGATCGCCGCCTCCAGGGCGCCGCCCGGTCCCATGGCCTGCTCCCACTCGTCGGGGTGGCCCAGCGAGTGCAGCTGGATCAGGTCGACGTGGTCCACCCGGAGCCGGTCGAGCGAGCGGTGAAGCTCCTCGCGGGCGCCGTCGCGGGTGCGCATGGCGGTCTTCGTCGCGAGGAAGAACTCCTTCCGGTGCCCGGCCATCCACGGGCCGATGCGGAGCTCGGAGTCCCCGTACCGCGCCGCGGTGTCGATGTGGTTGACGCCGTGCCGCAAGAGCAGGTCCAGGGCGCGGTCGGCCTCCGCCTGCGGGCACCGGGCGAGGGCGGCCGCCCCGAAGATGGTCACCGTGCTGAGGTGACCGGTGCGTCCGAAGGGTCGCCGTTCGATCATCACGCGGCTCCTCGCGGCCCTAGAGCGCCAGCTTCCGCAGGCGGAGGGCGTTGCCGACGACGGAGACGGAGCTGACGCTCATCGCCGCGCTGGCGACCACCGGGCTCAAGAGCAGACCGAAGACGGGGTAGAGGACGCCGGCGGCGAGCGGGACGCCGAGCGAGTTGTAGACGAAGGCGAAGAAGAGGTTCTGCCGGATGTTCCGCATCGTGGCCCGGCTCAGCCGGCGGGCCCGCACGATGCCCCGCAGGTCGCCCTTGACCAGGGTCACCGCGGCGCTCTCCATGGCGACGTCCGTCCCCGTCCCCATCGCGATCCCCACGTCGGCCTGGGCCAGCGCCGGCGCGTCGTTGATGCCGTCACCCGCCATCGCCACCCGCCGGCCCTCGGCCTGGAGGCGCCGGACGACCTCGCCCTTCGCCGCCGGCAGGACCTCCGCCTCGACGCGGTCGATCCCGAGCGCGCGGGCGACGGCCTCGGCGGTCGTCCGGCTGTCGCCGGTGAGCATGACGACCTGGAGGCCCTCCTCGCGGAGCAGGCGGATCGCCTCGGCGCTGGACGGCTTGATGGGGTCGGCGACGCCGAGCAGGCCGGCCGCCCGGCCCTCCACGACGACGAACACGACGGTCTGCCCGTCCTGGCGGAGCTTCTCCGCCTGACCGGCCAGGACCCCGGGCGCGACGGCCAGCTCGTCCAGCAGCCGCGCGTTCCCGAGCGCCACCGCCCGGCCGTCCACGCGGCCCACCACGCCCTTGCCGGTGAGCGACCGGAACTCGGTCAGCTCGCCGAGCGCGAGGCCGCGCGCGGTGGCCCCCGCGACGATCGCCGCGGCGAGCGGGTGCTCGCTCCCCCGCTCGAGCGTCGCGCCGAGGCGCAGGAGCTCCCCGTCGGCGAGGGGCGGCAGGACCACGATGGAAGTCAGGCGCGGCTTGCCCTCCGTGAGGGTGCCGGTCTTGTCCACCACCACCGTGTCCACCCGCTCCATGATCTCCAGGGCCTCGGCGTGCTTGACGAGCACGCCCGCCGTCGCGCCCCGGCCCGTGGCGACCATGATGGACATCGGCGTGGCCAGGCCGAGCGCGCACGGGCAGGCGATGATCAGCACGGCCACCGCGTTCACGAGCGCGTAGGCCAGGCGCGGCTCGGGCCCGACGAGCGCCCACGCGGCGAAGGTCAGCCCCGCGATCGCCACGACCGCCGGCACGAAGTACGAGGAGACCACGTCGGCCAGACGCTGGATCGGCGCGCGCGTGCGCTGGGCTTCGCCGACCATGCGCACGATCTGGGCGAGGAGCGTGTCGCTGCCGACCCGCTCGGCCCGCATGACGAAGCTCCCCGTGCCGTTCACGGTTCCGCCGGTCACCCGGCTCCCCGGCGTCTTCTCCACGGGGACGGGCTCGCCCGTCAGCATGGACTCGTCGACGGCGCTCGCGCCCTCGAGCACGACGCCGTCCACGGGGACGCGCTCGCCCGGGCGGACGCGGAGCCGGTCGCCGGGGGCCACCTGCTCGAGCGGCACGTCTTCCTCCGCCCCGGCCTCGCCGAGGCGTCGCGCCGTCTTCGGCGCCAGCCCCAGCAGCGCGCGGATCGCGCTGCTGGTCCGGCTGCGGGCGCGGAGCTCGAGGACCTGCCCCAGCAGCACCAGCACCGTGATGATCGCCGCCGGCTCGAAGTAGACGGGAACCTCGCCGCCGTGGCCGCGGAAGGCGGGCGGGATGAGCCCGGGCGCGAGCGTCGCCGCGACGCTGTACCCGTACGCCATGCCGATCCCGAGCGCGATGAGCGTGAACATGTTCAGGCTGCGGTTCACGATCGAGGCATAGCCGCGCTGGAAGAGCGGCCAGCCGCCCCAGAGGACCACCGGCGTGGCGAGGGCCAGCTCGAGCCAGGTCACCGCGCGCATCGACAGCGCGCGCTGGACCGGCTGCCCGGGCCACATGTCCGACATCGCGAGGACCAGGATGGGGACGGAGAGGAGCAGGCTCACCCGGAAGCGGCGGGACATGTCCACGAGCTCCGGGCTCACCTCGGCCTCGGCCGTCACCGTCCGGGGCTCGAGCGCCATCCCGCAGATCGGGCAGAGGCCCGGCTCGGGCCGGACGATCTCCGGGTGCATCGGGCAGAAGTACTCGGTCCGGAATGCGGGTGCCGCGGCGACCGGCGGCTCGAGCGCCATCCCGCACTTCGGGCACGCGCCGGGTCGGGGCTCGCGGACCTCGGGGTCCATCGGGCACGTGTAGCCGCCGGCCGTCGCCTCCGCCGCCGCGGCGCTCCGGCGCTCGCCGGAGGGCGCCACGTAGCGCCCGGGGTCTGCGCGGAACCGCTCGAGGCAGGAGGGGTGACAGAAGAGGTACGTCCGGCCGCCGTAGGCGTGGCGTCCGGCGGCCTCGGCCGGCTCCACCGTCATCCCGCAGACGGGGTCCGTCGCCGCCTGTCCGATCGCCTGCGCCCGCTCGTCCCCTGTCATGGCGTCACCTCTACAGAGGGTATACCCGGGCCCGGAGATGCGGGAGCCCCGCGCGGGGGCCGCGCCCGGCCGGCGGAGTGCAAGACGCTGCCGGCGCCGGGCGCCGGATGTAGAATGAGCGGGTCCGCGGCGACTGCTGTACTCCGCCTTCGGAGTCTTGGAGGACCACGCGCATGACGACCGCACCCAGCGCCAGCTACAGCATGACGATGCGGCTCGAGATCCGGAACCGCCCGGGGATGCTCGGGAAGATCGCCTCCGCGATCGGGAAGGCGGGCGGGGACATCGGCGCCGTGGACCTGGTCCAGGTGGGCGCGGGCGTGCTCACGCGCGACATCACGTTCAACGCGCGGGACGAGGAGCACGGCCAGTCGGTCGTCGGGGCGGTGCGCCGGGTCGCCGGGGTTCGGGTCGTCGCGGTGTCGGACCGCACGTTCCTCATGCACCTGGGCGGCAAGATCGAGGTGCGGGGGAAGGTGCCGGTGAAGACGCGCGACGACCTGTCGATGGCGTACACGCCGGGGGTGGCGCGCGTCTGCCTGGCCATCCGCGACGAGCCGCAGACGGCCTACGCGCTGACCATCAAGCAGAACACGGTCGCCGTCGTCACCGACGGCACCGCGGTGCTGGGGCTGGGCGACATCGGGCCGAAGGCCGCCATGCCCGTGATGGAAGGCAAGGCGCTCCTGTTCAAGGAGTTCGCCGGCGTGGATGCCTTCCCCCTCTGCCTGGCGACCAAGGACGTGGACGAGATCGTCGCGATCGTCCGCGCGGTGTCGCCGGTCTTCGGGGGCATCAACCTGGAGGACATCGCCGCCCCGCGCTGCTTCGAGATCGAGGAGCGGCTCCGCAAGGAGCTCGACATCCCGGTCTTCCACGACGACCAGCACGGGACCGCGGTCGTGGTCCTGGCCGCGCTGATCAACGCGCTCAAGGTGGTCAAGAAGAGGCTCGCGGACGTGCGCGTCGTCTTCTCCGGCGCGGGCGCCTCGGGGATCGCGACGGCGAAGCTCCTCATGGCGGTCGGCTGCCGGCACATCATCGGCTGTGACCGCTCGGGCACGCTCTACCGGGGTCGCCGCGAGAACATGAATCCGGTCAAGGCGTGGTTCGCCGAGCACACGAACGAAAAGCGCGTGCGGGGCAGCTGCGGCGACGCCCTCCGCGGCGCCGATGTCTACATCGGGCTGTCCGGGCCCGGGGTGGTGACGCCGCGGGAGGTGCGGCGGATGGCGCGCCACGCGGTCGTCTTCGCCATGGCGAACCCGGTGCCCGAGATCATGCCGGAGGACGTCCAGGGGATGGTCCGCGTCATGGCCACGGGCCGGTCGGACTACGCGAACCAGATCAACAACGTGCTCTGCTTCCCGGGCTTCTTCCGCGGCCTGCTGGACGTGCGGGCGCGGCTGGTGAACGACGAGATGAAGATCGCGGCCGCCCGCGGCATCGCCTCCATCATCGCGGCGAGCGAGCTGGGCGAGGAGTACATCATCCCCTCGGTCTTCGACAAGCGCGTGGTCGAGGCGGTGGCGGACGGGGTCGCCCGCGCCGCCGTGCAGACCGGGGTGGCGCGTCGCCGCCGTCGGCTCCCCGCGGGGGGCGCCGGCCGGAACGGCGCGTAGCCGCCCCCGCGGGCGGAGCCGGGCCGGCCGGCGAGGCCACGGGATGCGCCGGCTCGCGGGACCGTCGATCGTGGCGCTCGCGCTCCTGGCCGGCGTCCCCCGGAGCGGGCCGGCCGCCCCACCGGGCCTCCCGCGACTCGGGGCCGCCCCGAACTTCGCCCTGACGACCCACCTGAATGACCGCGTCTGGCTCACCCAGCTCCGCGGCCGCGCCGTCGTCCTCACGTTTACCTGCGCGACATGTGGAGCGTGTCCCACCGTCGTGCCGACCCTCGCCGAGGTGGCGCGCGGGCTGGGCGAGGCGGCGGGCGGACGGGTCTTCTTCGTCGCGGTGACGGTCGACCCGCGCCATGACAGCGCCGCCGTCCTCCGGGACTTCGCCCGGGCGCACGGTCTGAGCCCGCTGGCGTGGCTTCTCCTCACCGGGACGCCGGCCGAGGTGGAGGTGGTGGCCCGGCGCTTCGGCGTGGAGGCCCGGGCCGACGCCTTGTCCGAGGCCGCCTGCCCGGTGGTGCTGATCGACCGCACCGGCACGATCCGCGTGCGCTACCGGGGCCCGGAGCTCGGCCGCCTCCGCTTCGACCTGGTGCAGCTTCTCGCCGAGCCTGCCGGCTAGCCGGTCAAAAGACTTGACCTTCCGGTCCTCACAGCACAGAGCTCCAGCCTTCCTTGGCGCTTGCGGGCGCAAAAGGAAGGGACTGCCGCATGGCGGCGTGGTAGGATATTTCATCATACCCGGGAAGGTTGCCACGTGCCGAAGACCAAGGTCGCCATCACGCTCGATGCCGAGCTGCTTGATCGGGTCGATGAACTGGTCGCCCGACGAGAGTTCCGCAATCGGAGCCAGGCCATCGAGGCCGCGCTCGCCGAGAAGCTGGCAAGGGCCCGACGGACGCGCCTGGCGCGGGAGTGCGCAAAGCTCGACCCCGAGGAGGAGAAAGCCCTCGCCGAGGAAGGCCTCGCCGGGAGCTCTGACTCGTGGCCCGAATACTGAGGGGCGAGATCCGCTGGGCCGACCTCAATCCAGTTCGCGGCCGGGAACAGGCTGGGCTCCGACCCATTCTGGTCCTGAGCCATGACGTGTTCAATGAGCGCTCCGCGACGGTCATTGCCGTCGCCCTGACCAGTCGAGAGCCCCGCGCTGGGTTTCCGCTCACGCTCGAGAGTAACGCCCGGGGTTTGCCGAAGCGATCGTGGATCCGGATCAGCCAAGTCCGGACACTTTCCGTGGAGAGGATCGGGCGGCGTCTGGCGCGCGCCTCTGAGGAAGAGGTTGATCGCGTCGTGGAGGGCCTCAGCGAGATAATCGGCTGACGGCGTGATCCACGGCGGTTCGCGTTGCCCGCACAGTCCGGGCCCGCCTCCGCTTCGACTTGATCCAGCTTCTCGCCGAGCTCGCCGGCTAGCGGGTCAAAAGACTTGACCTTCCCCTTCCTGGAAGCCGCACCGTGGCATCAATACGTCGGAGGAGAGGGTGGAGTACCGGGAAGAACACGAGACAGTGGAAACCGGGGGGGCGGAGGGATCGGCTATGGCAGTGGCCAGCCGAGAGCTCATCGAGCGCTGTGTCGAAGAGTGTCTGAATTGCCTCAAGCTCGCGTCACGTTGCGTGGACTCGTGCCTGGCGGACGACCAGGCCAAGGCGATGGCGCGCTGCATCGGCTCTGCCTGGACTGCGCGGACCTCTGCCAGGCCTGTATCGCCACGCTCGGCCGGAACTCGGAACACGCGCGCGAGCTCTGCCGGGTGTTGGCGGACGTCTGCGAGGCGTGCGCGACGGAGTGCGAGAAGTTCGGCGACGGCATCATGCGCCAGTGCGCGGAAGCGTGCCGGCAGTGCGCCGAGGCCTGCCGCCAGGTGGCACGGGTGCGGGCCGCCGCCTGAGGCCGGCTCCGCGGGGCGGGGCGGTGCGGCGTGCCGTGCCGTCCCGCCGCGCGTTCAGCGCCGGCCGCGCGAAAGCCGACCGGCGCAAGGCCGGGGCTTGACATTCCAGTTAACTGGAAGGATTACCCTGTCTGTGTGAGCGATTCGACCAGGGAGAGCCGAGAGTGAGCACGCCCCTGAAGATCGGCGAGCTGGCCGCCAAGAGCGGGGTCGCGGCGAAGACCATCCGCTTCTATGAAGGGGCGGGCGTGCTTCCGGCCCCCAGCCGGGGGGCGAACGGCTACCGCCTCTACGGCGCCGACGCCCTGGATCTCCTGCGCTTCGTTCGGCAGGCGCGAGGCCTCGGTCTCACCCTCGGGGAGATCAAGGAGCTGGTCGCGATCCGCCGGCGCGGGGAGATCCCCTGCCGGCACGTCTATCGGCTGATCGAGGAGAAGGCCGCGGAGTTCGAGCGCAAGCTGAAGGACCTCGCCGAGCTTCGGGCGGTCCTTCGCCGGAGCCTCCGGTCGGCGCCGCGGCCGTTCCCCCGCGCCGCCGTCTGTCCCCATATCGAGGCTGGGAGCCAGGGGGCTTTCGCCGTCTCCCGCCCCCGGAAGGCGTAGATGGCCCTGGCCAAGCTCCAGCTCAAGATTGGCGGGATGGCGTGCTCCTTCTGTGTCGAGACCATCAAGAAAGGCCTCGGCCGGATCGATGGGGTGGCCGAGGTCGACGTCAGCCTCGCCCACGAGGAGGCGCTGATCGCCTACGACCCCGCCCGGGTGCCGCCGACGCTCGTCCGCGATACGCTCCGCAGCCTCGGCTACACGGTTCGGGACCCCACCAAGGTCCGCACGTTCGAGGACGAAGAGGCCGAGCTGGCCCGTGAGCGGGACCGCCTCATCCTGGCGGGGGCGGCTGCATGGTCGGCGTTCATGGCCATGCTGCTCATGTGGGTGGGCCGGCACCACCCCGCGGTCCACTGGTTCATGGCCGCGCTCGGCGCGGGGATGGTCTTCGGGCCCGGCCTCTACATCCTGAAGATGGCGTGGGCCTCCGCTCGCCGGCGGATCCTCAACCAGCACGTCCTTATGGAGGTCTCGGCGTTCGGCGGCCTCGCCGGCGGGATCATGGGGCTCGTGAAGCCGGTGTTCCCGAGCTACGAGTTCTTCGGCGTCGCCGTCTTCGTCACGGCCTACCACATTCTCGGTGGTTACACCTCGCTGCTCGTTCGGACACGCGCCTCCCAGGCGGTGAAGAAGCTGCTCTCGCTCCAACCGCTGACCGCGCGGGTCGTGCGCGACGGCGCGGAGGTCGATGTCCCCATGGCCGAGGTCCGGAAGGGCGACCTCGTGCGGGTGCGGCCGGGCGAGCAGGTGCCAGTCGACGGGACCGTTGTGGAAGGCGCCTCGGCCGTGAACGAGAGCCTGGTCACTGGCGAGCCCCTGCCGCGCGAGAAGCTACCCGGCCAGGAGGTGATCGGCGGCTCGCTCAACACGTCGGGGACGCTGCTCGTCCGCGTCACCCGGGTCGGCGAGGAGAGCTTCCTCGAGCAGGTGGCGCGCCACATTCAGGAGGCGCGCGCGCTGAAGCCGGGCATCCTGCTGCTGCTGGACCGGATCCTGAGGTATTTCGTCCCCGGCGTGCTCGCCGTCGGCCTGGCGGCGTTCGGCTTCTGGTCGCTCGGCGCCTGGACGCTCTGGGGCGCGCCCGACTGGGACCGTGCCGCGTTCGCGGCGCTGGCGGTGTTCGTGATGGGCTATCCCTGCGCGCTCGGGATGGCCATGCCCCTGGCGATGATCCGCGGGGGCGGCGAAGCCGCCCGCCAGGGGATCCTCATGCGGAGCGCGGCGTCGTTCCAGGCCTTCAAGGACGTCTCGGTCGTCGTGCTCGACAAGACGGGAACCATCACGCATGGCCAGCCTCGCGTCGTGGACATCGTCCCGGCCGGCGGTTGGGAGCCGGACGGCGTACTCCGGCTGGCCGCGGCCGCCGAGCAGCCCTCCGAGCACCCGCTCGGCCAGGCGGTGGTGAAGGCCGCGGAGGCGCGCGGTCTCCAGGTTCCTCAGGCGGCGGACTTCCAGGCGGTGGCCGGCCACGGTGTCCGGGCCACGACCGACGGCAAGCGGCTCCTCCTCGGGACGCTCCGCTTTCTCGCCGAAGCCGGCGTCCGGACGGACGGACTTGCTGCCGCCGCCGAGGCCCAGGAGGCCGGAGCCCGGACCGTGATCGCCCTGGCCGCCGACGGCCACCTCGCCGGCCTCATCGCCCTGGCAGATACCGTCAAGCCGGACGCGGCCGAGGCAGTCGCCCGCTTCCGCGCGGCCGCGATCGAGCCGGTGATGATCACCGGCGACAACCCGCGGACCGCCCGAGCGGTGGCCGAGCAGGTCGGGATCCGGCAAGTGCTCGCCCAGGTGCTGCCGCAGGACAAGGCGGCCCGGGTTCGGGAGCTCCAGCGCCAGGGCAAGCGGGTGGCCATGGTCGGGGACGGCATCAACGACGCTCCGGCGCTCATGCAGGCCGACGTCGGGCTCGCGATCGGCGCCGGCACTGACATCGCCATCGAGTCGGCCGACGTGGTGCTGGTCGGCGAGCGGCTGACCGCGGCGGTCGATGCCTACCACGTCGCGCGCCGGACGTACCGGAAGACGGTCCAGAACCTGACCCTCGCCTTCTCCTTCAACGGGGTCGGCGTCCCGCTGGCGACTACCGGGCTGTTGGCCCCGGTCTGGGCGATGGCCGCCATGGCGGCGAGCGTGACGGTGGTCCTGCTCAACTCCTTCCTCGGCCGCCTCGTGCCGCAGTGGCGGAGGCGGCAGCCGGAGGTGCAGCAGTTCGCCTTGACGGTCCCGAGCATCCACTGCGACGGCTGCGTGACGATGATTCGCGAGGAGCTGGTCAAGCTGCCGATGGTCGTGTCCGTGGACGGCGACCCGGTGTCGAAGCAGGTCGTCGTCACGACGCGCGACGGTCAGGGGCAGCTCGCCGCGGTCGAGGAGGCGATCGCGCGCCTCGGCCACGTGGTGGGGGAACGCTGAGATGCGGAAATGGGTATGGGTCGCGGTCCTCGCCGCGGCGCTCGTGACCGGGTACGCCGTCGGGTACTTCTTCAACCCCGCCGGCGTCCCGCCGGTCAAGGGCTACCTGGACGGGCGCGAGGTCAAGTTCCTCCACACCGAGGCCTCGGACCCGAAGGTGGCCGCGCTCCTGACGGAGATGATGCGCTCGCCCGTCCTGGTCGTCCCGGCGCTCGCCCGGGCCCCCGAGGCCATGGTGGCGCCCGTCTACGTGTTCACGAACGGCGTGAGGAAGGGGGAGGGGCCGTTCAGGTATCAGTCCGACGTCTTCGAGCGGCCGCCGGGCCAGGATGGCTACAGCCCGCTGCGCGCGGTCCACCTCGTGAAGTGGAAGAACGAGGGCGCCGCCCGTGAGCTCCGATCGGCCGGGGAAGTGAAAGAGGCGGAGGCGAAGGGCGAGCTGACGATCGAGCGGCCGGGCGTCGTCGTCAACATGCCGTTCCTCACGTGGCCCGGCGGACGGCGGTGACGATCAGGGGCGTGAACCGAAAGGAGCTTCACGGAGAGAGATGACCACGGTGCGGTTGAGGGTCCCTACGATCAAGTGCGAAGGATGCGTCGAGAGGATCAGGAGCACGCTCGTCACGAGGGCGGGAGTCCACCGGGTCGAAGGCGACCCGGAGCGGAAGGAGCTCAGCGTGACGTTCAACCCTGAGCAGTTGAGCGATCAAGACATCCGAGCCGCGGTGTGGAATGCCGGGTTCATGGTCGGCTGAGGCGCTGTCACAGCTCATGACGGGCTCAACCGGACGCACGGAGACGGCCGTGGAATGCCGATGGGCGCGATCCAGCGGGGCGTGAGGAATCCGTTCCGAAACGTGGCCAGGACCCTGGTCGCCGTCTGCCTCCTGGCCCTGGTCCTGGGACTCCTCGCGCTCATGGTCCAGGCGGCGCGGCTCAGCCGCGAGCAGCTCGGGAGGCTGGAGGCCCGGGTCCGGACGCTGATCGAGCTGCGGGAGGCGGGCGCGTTCGGCACCGGCGGCTTTGGCGGCGACAAGCCGGTGGGTGAGGCGGACTTCTCCGTCGACACGCTGGACAAGGTCAGGCAGATCCCCCACGCCCGCCACATCGTCCGGATCGAGGAGTACATCTACACCCCTCACATCGATCCGAGCCGGGGCAACGCCTACGCCATGATCATCGGCCTCCCTCCCGGAGCGGCGATGCGCGCGATCGGGGAGGTCGATTACGAAAACGCCCGGCTCATCGCGGGGCGGCCGCTCGGGCCGGACGACACCGAGGCCCCGGTGGCCGTGGTCGGCAAGCTCTACGCGAAGGAGCGGCTGGCTCTGCCGACTCCGACCGAGGCCGCCCTGGCCGGCCGGGCGCTCGTCCTGAACGGCCGGCCGTTCCGGATCGCCGGCGTCTACACCACGGACAACGACTTCGGCGACAACCACGTCTTCGTCCCGCTCGAGGCGTTCCGGGCGACGTTTCGTCCCGGGAGAAAGCTCGGGAAGATCTTCGTCTCCGTAGACTCGGTGGCGAACGTCGATGCCGTCGTCCAGGACCTCAAGCGCATCCCGGAGACGGACGTGGTCACGACGCCCGAGGCCGTCTCGACCGCGCGCAGGACGCTCAGCGCGATGGCGGCGACGAGCGGGGTGGGCTCCATCGTGCTCTTCGCGGTCGGCGGTGTCCTGGTCGCCTTCGTCATGGTGCTCGTGACCAAGGAGCGGGTCCGAGAGATCGGGACCCTGAAGGCGATCGGCGCCGGCGACAGCGAGGTCCTCGGCCAGTTCCTGGCCGAGGTCTTTGCCCTCACGCTGATGGGAGCTCTCCTGGCCGTCCCGCTCGCCTACCTGGGCACGCCCGTGCTCCGCCACGCCCTCGGCGTGACCCTCGAGGTCGACCGGACGGTCTTTCTCCTCATCCTGGCGGGCGGCTTGCTGTTCGGGGCGCTGGGCAGCCTGTACCCGATCGTGAAGGGCCTCCGACTGAGCCCGGTCGAGGCCACGACGAAGGCCTGAGGATACCCGGCATGCGCATGGTCGTCCTCGGCGTCCGCAACCTCGGCCGGAACAAGCTCCGGCTGGCCCTCGGCGCCGGGCTGATCGGCGTGCCCGTCTTCCTGCTGCTCGTGTTCCAGGCGATGGGGGCGGCCGTGCGGGCGCAGACGGAGCTGCTCAAGCAGGGCGTCGACACGCACCTCCAGCTCCGGGCGAAAGGCTCGATGGGCCACGTGAACATGGTGGGCAGCTCCCGGCTGCTGCCCGGAGAGGCCCTCCAAAGGGCGCGCGGGATCGAGCGCGTGGCGAAGGTCGAGCCGTACCTGCTCGCCATGAATCCGACCGAGGGCCACAACTTCGCGATGCACGTCGGCCTGCAGGTCGGGGACGCCAAGCGGCTGGAGTCCCATGGGGAAGCCGGGAATCCCCGGATCGTTGCCGGGCGCGACCTGACGGCGGCCGACGCCGGCCGGGATGTCGCCCTGATCGGCCAGGGCTATGCCCGGTGGGCGGGCCTCACACCGGACCGGCTCCCCGCGCCGTTCGTGGTCGACCCCGCCCGGTCGAACCCCGTGATCTTCCGCCTCGACCGGCCACGCCACGAGCTGACGGTCGTGGGCATCTACGCGAGCGGCTATGTCTTCGGGGATCTGCAGCTCTTCATGCCGATCGAGACCTTCCGCCGCATCTACGGCGCGGACCAGGGCTTCTCCTGGCTGTTCGTCACGGTCGAGTCGGTCGACCACGTGGCGGCCGTGGAACGGCGACTCCGCGAGGCGCTGGGGGGCGTGGCCGACATCATCGCGCCCACGGCAGCGGCCGCCTTCGCCAGCACGGCCACGCACGCCGTGGAGCGGGTGACTGGCGCGGTGACGCTGTTCGCGGCCGCGCTGATGGTCGTGGTCGTCTTCTTCGTCATGCTGGTGATCGTCCGCGAGCGCGCTCGCGAGATCGGGACGCTGAAAGCGATCGGCGCCTCCGACGGGGACCTCGTCCTCGAGTTCCTGTCCGAGGCCGTCGCGCTCACCGCGACGGGCGGTCTCCTCGGGCTCCTGCTCTTTCAGGCGCTCGGCGGGGTCCTGGCTGGGCGGCTGTTCGCCCTCGGTGTCGCCCCGTTCCTGCCGGCCCCGTACAGGGAGACGCTCTTCGACGCGCTGGGCGGCGTCGGCGCCGCCATGACCCCCGCCACCGTCGGCCTCGTCGGGCTGATCGCCCTCGTCGTCGCGTCGGTGGGCAGCGGCTACGGCGTCTGGCAGGTCACGCGGCTCTCCCCCGTAGAGGCGATGCGCCATGAGTGAGCCGGTCATCGGGCTCACGGAGGTCGTCAAGGAGTACGTCCGGGGAACCGAGGTCGTGAAGGCGCTCGACGGGGTGAACCTCCGGATCGCGGGCGCCGGCATGGTGGCGATCGTCGGCCCCAGCGGGAGCGGGAAATCCACGCTCCTTCACATGGTCGGCGCGATGGACCGGCCGACCGGGGGCGAGGTCGTCGTGGCCGGGCAGCGGCTCACCGCCCTGCCGTCGAGCGCCCTCACGCGCTTCCGACGCCGGACGGTCGGCTTCGTCTTCCAGACCTTCAACCTGGTCCCGAACCTGAGCGCGCTGGGAAATGTCACGCTCCCGATGGAGTTCAACGGGGTGGAGAAGACCGAGCGCGACGCGCGGGGCGAGCGGCTGCTGGCGCAGGTCGGCCTCAGCCACCGCCTGAGGCACCGGCCGGGCGAGCTGAGCGGCGGCGAGCAGCAGCGAGTGGCCGTCGCCCGAGCCCTGGCGAACGACCCGCCCGTCATCCTGGCCGACGAGCCGACCGGCAACCTGGACACCGAGACCGGGCAGAGGATCTACGAGCTCCTGAAGGGGGTGGCCGGCGAGCGGACGGTGCTGGTCGTCACGCATGCCGAGGCCCTTGCCCAGATGGCTGACCGGGTCGTGCACATCAAGGATGGGCGGCTCGAGCCGAGTCGCTGACGATTGGGGGGCTTCCCGTGCTGAGAGGCCGAGCCTGCAGGCTCCTGCTCATCGCGGCCGTGGTCCTCGCGGGCCCGGCGCCCGGCGGGGGCCAGCCCATGCCGGCGTCCACCGCGCCCACGGAGGCGGTCATTTCCGTTCGGGCCGCGGCCGGCGGGACCCTGCCGCAAGTGACCCGCGACCGGATCCGCGCCGTGCCGAACATCACGGCCATCGAGCCGTTCCTCGAAGGCAAGACGGCCGACGGGGTGAGGGTGATCGGGGTGGAACCCGCGCCGGCCCTCCACCTCCGGTCGGGCACCGGCATACGGCCCATCGGCATCGTCCAGGGCCGCGGCATCGAGGCCGGCGACGCGCCGGAGGCGATCGTCGTCGGGAGGACGTTTTCGCAGAAGAACAAGACGGCGCTGGGGCTGAGCATCCCGGCCATGCTGACGAAGGATCATTTTCCCCCGCTCCTCGTCGGCGGCCAGGGCTTCGCGATCATCGGGATCTACACGACCGGCGACGCCGCGACCGACGACCAGGTGCTCGTGCTGCTGCCGACCGCCCAGAAGCTCCTCAACCAACCCGGCCGGCTGAGCGGGCTCTATGTCACGGTCACGCCGGCGTCGCCCCGCACGGTCGAAGACGTCGCCGGCAGGCTGCGCCGCGCGCTCGGGGGCTCCGCCGAGGTGGTGGCGCTGCCGGGCCCGCGCTGAGCGACGTCATGCACGGGAGCACGTCGTGAGGGACTCTCGAGGCGCGGCTCGGGAGGGACGCGTCGTCGAGGACGCGGCCGCGACGAAACCGGGCGGCACCCTCTCGCCCCTTCGCGGTCTGTGGGTGCCGAGCCTCGCCCTTCTCGGGGTCGCGCTCGTCGGCTGGACGGCCTGGACCTACGGCGCCTTGAGGGGCCTCGAGTCCGCTGGCTTCGATGCGCCGTGGGCGCTCGCGGGCCTCGGATTCCTCGCCGGGGTCGGCGCCTTCTTCGCCCCGTGCGCGTTCGCGCTGTTCCCAGCCTATGTCTCGTACTACCTGAGCCTATCCGGCGAAGGCCGCACCGTCGGCCGGTCGCTCGGCCTGGGGCTCGCCTGCGCCGCGGGCAGTGCGCTGTTCTTCGGGCTGGTGGGGGGCGTGATTGCGCTGGCCGGCGGGGCGATCTCCACCTACTTGATCGCCGCGAAGCCCTTCGTGGCCCTCGGGGTTGTCGTGCTCGGTGCCGTGCAGCTTGCTGACGTCCGGATGCCGTCCCTGGCCCTGCCTTTTCCCCTGGACACCGGAGGCGCTCGCTCGGCGGGGGTCGCCGTGTTCCTCTACGGCTTCGGGTACGCGCTCGCGTCCACCGGCTGCACCTTGCCGATCTACGTCTCGATCACCGTCCTGCCGCTCACGACCGGCTTCTCCGGGTCGGCTCTCTTGACCTTTACGGCCTTCGCCGTCGCGATGGCGAGCTTGATGCTCGTCACCACCGTCTTGGTGGGGCTCGCCAAGCGGAGGATCCTGGCCGCGCTTCAAGGGTCCACGGTCTGGATCAAGCGCGCTAGCGGCATCGTGCTCATCGCCGCGGGCCTCTACCTCGGCTACTACTACGTGAGAGCCGGAATGTGAGCCGCCTCACAGGGAGACGACGCATGCGACGTGTCGCCGGACTCATGGCGGTGCTGCTTCTGATGGCGTGGCTCACCGTGCCTGTCACCGCCTTCGCGGCGACCAAGGTCGCCGTGATCGAGGTCAAGGGGATGGTCTGTCAGGCCTGACCCTTCTCGGTCAAGACAGCCTTGGAGAGGCTGCCGGGGGTGAGCCGAGCTGACGTGAGCCTCGAGAAGGCGGAGGCTCGGGTCGAGTTCGACGACGCGAAGATCTCGGCCGACAAGCTGGCCGCGGCCGTCGACCGGCTGGGCTTCCGCGCTCGGGTGCTCGCCGTCGAGCCAGGGGGGTAGCGTGCCGGTCGAGATCGAGCTCTTGACCGCGCCCGGCTGAGGGAAATGCGAGGCCGCCAAGGCGTTGGCGCTCGACGTGATCGACTCGGTCCGAGCGGAGTGCCATGATGTGTGGCTCACGGTCGTCGACGTCACGGAGCAGCCTGCCGTGGCGGTGAAGTACCGCGTGACGGCGACGCCCGCCATCGCGATCGACGGAGTCCTCGCCTTCCGCGGCGTCCCCCCAGCCCACGTCCTCCGCGACCGAATCTTGCAGGCGAAGGCGTGACTCGGTCTCGAAGAGCGGAGCCACAGCCCCCCTTTGGCTTGGCCACGATTTCACTTGACTCTCCTCCCAGGAGGAGGGTTTAGCCTCGGGTCAGGACGGGACACATGAGCGAGTTGAAGATCGGGGCGCTGGCCCGGCTCGCGGGCTGCACGGTCAAGGCCATTCGATTCTACGAGGCGAACGGCCTCCTTTTCGCCGCTGCGCGCAGCCCGGCCCGGTACCGGCTCTATACCGAGCGCGACCTCAGACAACTCCAATTCATCCAGCGTGCGAAGCTGATCGGGCTCCCGCTCACCAAGATCAAGAGTCTGGTCGTTCACGTGAGCGAGGAGCAGTGCGGGTGTCCCACGATCCGGCCTCAGCTGGAGCAGCTGATCCGCGAGCAGCTCAAGGAAGTGGGGGACAAGCTCGACCAGCTGGCGCTCCTCAAGCACGAGCTGGAGGGCTTGCTGGCAAAGATGCGTGGCGCCGTGCGACCACTTCCCCAAGAGCTCTGCGTGTGCGGCGCACAGCATCACTCGGGGTTTGTCGGACTCGTGAAGCTCAAGCAAGGAGGACGGCGATGAACAAGAGTCGGAAGTCACCGGGCCTGCCGGTCCTGCCCGCCCCGCGCACCGACTGCGGGGACGGCAGCTGCGGCTGTGGCTGCGGGATTCCGCTGGCCACGCCCAAGCCCACAAAGACCGGCAAGCAACGTACACGCCCGACCGGGGAAGGAGGAGCGAACATGGAGCCGGTGAGAATGTCGCTGTGCCATGAAGGTGCGGAGTGTCCGGAGGTGGTCGTCGAGCGAGACGAGGTTCGCATCGGCGAAGCCGGCAACCTGGCCGTGCTCAAGAAGGACGAGTGGAACATCCTCGTCGAGCTGATCCGATCGGGACAGCTGACGCAGCTGTAGAGTCGCGCGACGGAGAGCTCTCATGGCACTGAAGAAGGGAGAGCGCTACCGCTGCCCGGATCCGAAGTGCGGCTGCGAGATCGAGGTCACCAAGGGCGCCGCGCCGGGCCAGGGCGGCGATCTGAACCCGCGTTGCTGCTGCGGCAAGGAGATGCAGCGCGTGTGACGGGACGGGGTGCGGGACAATGGCCCCGCCCCCCGGTGCTCCGGGCAGAGGGACGCAGCATCAGCGTCGTACGCGCCTCGTAGGCAGCAGGGCCCGACTCAGGTGGCGATTCCAGCTCCCGTAGCGCTCTCGGATCGCGCCCCGGGGGAGCGCCAGGAGGATCACGGCGGCGCCGATGATCATGTCGTTCGACGTCGCACCGACATTCGAGCCGGCGAGCACCCAGGGCGCGACGACGAGCCAGGCCCCGACAACGACGTTGACGAGGCGCAAGGGGCGGGCCACTTCCGCCGTCACGATGATGGCCAAAGTCAGGATCAACGCCCCTCCGATGTGGTCGCTGTCCGCAGCCGGGCCCTCGGCCTGGACCACGGCGGGCGCCGCCATCAGCCAGACGCCAAGCGCCGCGCTGACCAGGAGAGTCCAGGGAGCGCCGATCCCCCACAGCATGGCCGGGACGATCCGGGAGATCGGTGACCCGTAGCGCGGGGTTCGGAGATCCTTGCCCTCGCGCTCGGTCGTGCCGCCCACCCAGAACGTCCACCAGAAGGGCTTCCCCTCCCGGACACTCTGGGCGAGGAACTGTCCCATCGCGACGACCTCGTCGAGCGTCAGGGGAATCATCAACAACATGAGGAAGGCCGCCGCCAGACAGAGGGTGCACCACTGACCGACGATGACGGGCTGGAGAATGACCAGCACGATGTGGGTGATGCCGAGCGGGACGACGAGGATCCCGAAGAACGTCACCATCCATGGCATCGTGCGCCACCGAGTCTGGCCGCCCATGTAGCCCATGAGGGCTTCGAACGTATAGGCCGCCGCGCCCAGCCCCGCGTCCGAGATCGGCCAGGCACGCGAGACCTCCGAGTGGAGGACGCGCATGGTGCCTTCACCGAAGAACGGTTCCCAGGCGACGTCGACATAGCCGAGCTGGACGGCGGCCAGATAGCGGGAGATGAACCAGCCGGCGAAGGCGAGCGCGATGATGGGCGTCCGCTGGAGCCAGGAAGACGGATTGTACGTCCATCCGGGCGGGATCTCCGGGCCGGGCTTCATCATGACCAGATGATGGGCCGCGCCCGGCATCATGGGCACGAGCACCGAGAAGGTGATTGCCAGCGCCCCGACCAGGGTATCGTTGACGTAGGCGACCGGGCGTGGCGCCCAGAAGAGGAGCGGCGCAAACTGCAGCCACACGCCGACGAGACACACCGCCCAGCGCCCCGCGAAATCCAGGCGCGGCAAGAGCGACAGCGCGCCGAAGCACGCGAGCAGCGCCCCGCTGATCGTGTCGCTCCACGCGGTCGCCGCGCTTTCGTAGCCGAACGTGGCGGGACTACCGATCAGCCATACGCCCAGCACCGCGTTCGTCACGTTGGTCCAGAGCCATTTCGCGCGCTGCTGCCGGATCATCTCCAGATGGTCTCGAGCGTGTTCCTGCACCCCGTCCCGCGGGAGTGGCGCGGCAGGGGCGGCGTGCTCGGGACCTCGCCGGCTCATCGGGCTCTCGCGGCTCTAAGCGGCCGTCCGGTCGAGCGATGACGGCGGCTCGAGCTTGTTCGCGCGATACCAGCCGAGGGGGTCGGCCTCGAGCGCGGCGATCATCTTGGGGAGCGTGCCTCCGAGCGAACGCTTCGGCTCCCAGCCGAGCAGGGTGCGCGCCCGGGTGATGTCGAGGGCGTAATGGTCGTCGGCGAGGTCGATCATCCACGGCTTGATGAACGGCTCGTCGCCCAGGGGCATCTGATCCTGGACCCAGGCGCCGGCCTTGGCCAGGGCCTTCGGGATCTCGCGCGTCTCCCACTCTTCCCCGTGGATCAGCCGACCGAGCGTGTGTTGCAGCTCGTCGTAGCTGAGCGTCGCCGGCTCTCCCACGAGCAGCGGCAGCTCCGGCGGCAGCTCGGCCCGGCGCTCGACGACCCTGAGGAAGGCCTCCACCAGATCCTCGAGGTGGACGAACGCCTGTCCGTGCGAGATGGCGCCGGGAAAGACGCGACTCGTGACCCGGCGCTCGTAGATCCGCTGAATCTGGCGCGCGAGCGGGATCGAGTGGCACCGGTCATCGTAGACGCCGGCGATCCGCAGGAGCACCGCGGGGATGTCACCGCGCTCGGCGCGGATGAGTCGCTCGGTCGTGACTTTCGACTCGGGGTAGTCCCACTTGGGCTCGAGCGGCCAATCTTCGTTGATGCGCTGACCGGGTGCGCAAGGCGCATGGACGAGCATGGTGCTGGAGAACACGAACTGCTCGACCTGGAAGCGCTTGACGGCCCGAAGCAGCCGCTCGGTTCCTCGGATCGTAATCTCCTCGTATTTCGGGCTCGGCTCGCCGGAGAAGTCGTAGTACGCGGCGAGGTGGATGATCGAGGCGACGCGCTCGCCGTGGCGGGCGCGGACGCCGGCGAGGGCGCGGTCGACGCTCTCGTCCGAGGTGAGGTCGACGCGCACGCAGCCGGCGGTAGGTGGCGGCTCGGGCGGGTCGTCACGGTCGAAGCCCACGGTCGTGACGCGTTCGGTGAGCCTCTTGGCCGCCGCATAGCCGATGAGTCCGCTGCTCCCCGTGACGATCACGACCCCCGGCGATCGCGAGTCCATGTGGCCTCCACCCGCTGACGGATGGCTACGGTTTGGGCGGCTGCTTGCCCGGGCTCATCATTCCGCCCGTCATGCCCCCCGAGCCCATGCGGCCCATCATCTCCATCATCCGGGTCATGCCGGCCATGACGTCGCCGTTTCCCATCTGGCGGGCCATGCGCATCATCCCGTCCATCAGCTTGGCCGCGCGGCCGGACTGCAAGAGGTCCTGCATGGCGCGCCGGCCTTCCTCGCTCATGCCCCCGCCCTGCATCATCTCGACGCAGGCCGCCTGGGGGTCGGCCGGCGCCTGTTGAGCGCGAGCGGTGGGGACGGCGAGCAGGGCCAGGAGCGCGGGTCCCAGGATCGTCACTGTCCGCAGTGTCATGGTCGATCCTCCTGTCGACGCCGGTGCGTGCGGTCCGTAACCCTGCAAAGCGGGTACCGCCGATCGCCCGGTTTGCGTGCGCCGGGACGCGAAGGATGGTAAGCTACCGGCCAGATGGGGAAGCGGAGTCACCCCGCCGTTCCGATGACCCCGGCTCTCGCCGCCGTGCTGGCGGTCGTGGTCGCCGGCTTCTGCCTCGCCATCGAGGCCGGGACGGCCCACGCCGCAGGCGACGGGTGTCCGGCCTCGGAGTCCTCGCCCCGGTTCTGCGCGCAGGCCGGTCCCGGCGATCAGGCGGTTCCGGGGCTGACCGTGGCGGCACTGGTGCCGCCGCCGGGGCCCGAGCTGGGCGACTGGCTGCCCGTCTCGGCCGCGCCGCCGCCGGCCGTCCGCTTCCACGCGGACGTCTCCCGCCCCCGCGCGCCCCCGCTCCTTCCCGCCTAGTCGCTCGATCTCGCTCGTTGGGATACCGGCCGCCGCGGACGGCGGCCAGGCTCGAGACTCGTCGCTCGACGTCATCGGACGACGTGTCCGTGGGCGCGTGGCGGAGGCGTGAACTGTGCGCGTGCAGCGGATTGCAGGCGGTCGGCCACACGTGGGGCTCGTCCTCGCGTTGCTCGTCTCCGTCTCGCCCGCGACGGTGTCGGATGCGACCGACGTCCGGCCGGCCGTCGGGCATCGCGCGCCCGATTTCGTCCTCCGCGATCCGGACGGCCAGCCGGTCGAGCTCTCCCGGATCCTCGGCGAGCACGCCGTCCTCCTCAACTTCTGGGCGACCTGGTGTCCGCCGTGCCGCGAGGAGATGCCGACGATGGAGCGGGCGTACCGCGACTACAAGGCGCGCGGGCTCACGGTCCTGGCCGTGAGCATCGACGCCGGCAGTGAAGCATCCGTCAGGGCGAAAGTGAAGGCGTTCATGAAGGAGCTGAAGCTCACGTTCCCGGCCGTGCTGGACGTCGAGGGCGAGGTCGTGCGCCGCTACCGGCTGCGCGGCCTCCCCACGACGTTCCTGATCGACCGGACGGGCATGATTCGATCGGAGGAGCTCGGGTTCCGGGACTGGAGCGATGCCGCGGCGCGAAGGAAGCTGGACGCCCTGCTGAAATGAGTCCCCGCCCATGGCGCTGATTCACGAGCTGATGCGGAGCTGGTACCTGGTGCTGAGCCGGTTGAGCGCCGCGCTCACCGTCCCGGTGAGCGACCTCGCCGACCGGATCGAGCTCCCGCTCCTCACGGTGCTGCTCTTCGGCGTGGTCGGCGCGATGGCGCCCTGTCAGCTCACGACGAACCTCTCGGCGATGGCCTACGTCGGGAGCCGCGCCGGCGAGGGCCGGCCCTGGCGCGAGACGCTCGCCTACCTCGCGGGGAAGGCCCTCGTCTACACGCTGGTCGGCGCCGCCGTCTTCGCGGTCGGCCGGGAGCTCCAGGCGGCGGCCATTCCCGTGGCCATGGCGGCGCGAAAGGCGCTCGGGCCCCTCATGATCCTCATCGGCCTGGGGCTGCTGGGGCTCTACCGGCTGCGCGGCTCGCTCGGCGGTCGGCTCTCCGCCTGGCTGCGGACCCGGGCACCGCAGCGCGGCGCGTGGGGCGCCTTCCTGCTCGGCGTGGCCTTTGCCGGGAGCTTCTGTCCCACGCTCTTCTGGCTCTTCTTCGGCCTGACGATCCCGCTGGCCCTGCGGAGCGCGGCCGGGTGGAGCTTCCCGGCGGTCTTCGCGGCCGGCACCACGCTGCCCCTCGTCGCGTTCGCCGGGCTGCTCGCGCTGGGGCGCGAGGCCGGCGGGCTGGTCGAGCGCCTCCAGCGCTCCCACGGGCTCGTGCACCGGATGGCGGGGGTGGTGATCATCCTGGCGGGGATCAACGACACGCTGACGTACTGGGCGCTCTGAGACACGGCACGCTGAAACGGAGGATCTGACATGTCGAGGATCGAGCGAGAGCGAATCGGGGCGGCGGGCGGGGAGAACGGCGCGGGGACGGCCGGCCCGGGTGGCGGCGCGCGCTACTGTGCCGTGTGCGGGACGGCGGTGGGCGGCGAGAGTCCCCCGATCGAGCGCTTCGGCGAGCCGTTCTGCTCCGAGGCGCACGCGGCGGAGTTCGTCGACCGGGTGCGGGGCGCCCGGGTCCAGGCCGCGGCGAGGCCGCCGGCCGCGGGCAGCGCGTGTGCCATGGGTGCAGGCGACGCCGCCGCGCCGGGACAGCGCGGGAAGGCGACCCTCGGGCGGGCGCTCTGCTGGGGCGCGCCGCTCCTGGTCCTCGGCGTGCTGCTGGTCGGCGGCACCGGCGCGCTGGCGGGGGCGGCCGGCGCCCTCCTGCCCGCGCTCGCGATCCTGGCCTGCCCGCTCGGGATGTACCTGATGATGCGCTCGATGTCGAAGATGGGCCACCAGGACGACCGCGGCGACACGGATGGCCGGAAGTAGCGCCGGCCGTGCGCCGGGCGCGAGCGCTCGCCCTGACGGCACGGTCGAGTAAAAAGGGGCGCGACGCGTGAAGCTCTACGAGCGGTACGTGTTGCCGTGGCTGATCCACCTGGCCATGCAGACCCGCGTGCACACCGCGGAGCGGGCGCGGTTCGTCCCCATCGCCACCGGGCTGGTCCTCGAGGTCGGGGTCGGCTCGGGGCTCAACCTGCCCTTCTATGGCCCGAAGGTCGCGCGGCTCTACGCGCTCGACCCCTCACGAGAGCTCTGGCGGCTGGCGCGCCGGCGGCTGCGAGCGGTCGCGTTCCCGGTCGACTATCTCGCGGCCTCGGCGGAGCAGATTCCCCTGGACGACGGGAGCGTGGACTCCGTCGTGAGCACGTGGACCCTCTGCACGATCCCGGATCCCGCCAGCGCGCTCGGCGAGATCAAGCGCGTCCTGAAGCCGGACGGGCGCTTCGTCTTCGTCGAGCACGGACGGGCGCCCGAGCCGGGCGTGCGCCGCTGGCAGCAGCGGCTCGACCGGGTCTGGCCGCGGATCGCGGGGGGCTGCCACCTCGGCCGCCAGATCGACGACGTGATCGCCGGAGCCGGGTTCCGCGTGGCGCAGATCGAGCGCGGGTACACGCCGGGCTTGCCCCGGCCGTTCGGATACCGGTTCAAGGGGCTCGCCCAGCGCCCCGACTGACCAACGGGAGGAAGACGTGCGAAGACGCATACTGAGCTGGTTTCGGGTCGTAGGAGCGGGGGCGGCGCTGCTCGGGGCGACAGGGCTTGCGTCCGCCGCCTCGCAGCATCCTGGCACGGCGAGCTCGACGTTCGAGCATGTCCACGCCCTGGCGATGGACGCCGAGGGCCGGACGCTCTGGCTCGGGACTCACGCCGGGCTCTTCCGGACCGAAGGCGGGGGACGGTCGTGGGAGCCGGTGGCGCTGCCTGTGCCGGCGGGCCACGCCGACATCATGACGGTGACCACCGACCCGGGCGATTCCCGGGTGCTCTACGCCGCCACGCACGATGCCGGGGTCTTCAAGAGCGTGGACGGCGGGGCGACGTGGAAAGCCGTGAACGCCGGCCTCGGCGGGCTGGACGTCCACGGGCTCGCCGTCGACCCGAACACGCCGTCGAAGCTCCACGCCGCCGTGCGGGACAAGGGCGAGGGGATCTATCGGAGCACCGATGGCGGCGGCAAGTGGACGCGCGTGGACGATGGACCCGGCGGCGAGGTCAAGGTCCTGGCCTCGGTCAACATGCCGACGGGGATGGGCGGCATCTGGCTGTACGCGGGCACGGCCGAGGGGCTTCAGCGGAACCCCGACTGTTTCTGAGGGTGGAAGCTCATGGCGGGCGGTCTGCCCGCCGGAAAGACGGTGAACGGCTTCGCGGTGGATCCCACCAATCCGCGCCTGATGTACGTCGCGATGCGGGACGGCCTCTTCCGCAGCACGGATGGCGGCGAGAGCTGGAAGCCGGTAGGTAAGGGGCTCCGGGACATGGCGGTCGTGGTCGTGAACCCGAAGCGGCCGGCCGAGGTCTACGCGGCGACGACCGATGGGATGATCTACCGGAGCGCCGACGGAGGAACCACGTGGGAACGCCGGAAGTGACGACGCTGTCGCGGCGGGACTTCCTCCGCCTGTCGGGCGGGGCCGGGGTCGGCGCCGTGGCCTTCTCGCTCGGCGGCGGCGTGCTCTCCCGCGCGGGCGCCGCGCCGGCCGGCGGGCGGGGCGTCCGGGAGATCCGGCTCGAGGCGAGCGACCTCACGTGGGAGCTCGCACCGGGGAAGCGCGTCAAGGCCATGGCCTACGGCGGCCAGGTCCCGGGGCCGGAGCTGCGGGTCAAGGAAGGCGAGCGCGTGCGCGTCATCCTGACGAACCGCCTCGCCGAGCCGACGACGATCCACTGGCACGGGGTGGACGTCCCGAACGCCATGGATGGCGTGCCGGCGGTCACGCAGAAGCCGGTGCCGCCCGGCGAGAGCTTCGTCTACGAGTTCGAGGCGCGGCCCGCCGGGACGCGCTGGTACCACACGCACGCCGACGAGCATCGGCAGCTGGACCTCGGTCTCGCGGCGCCGTTGATCATCGAGCCGGCGACCGCCGAGCCCTTCCCCTTCGACCGCGAGTACACGCTCGTCCTCGACGACTGGGCGACCGGGACGGGTCCGGCATTGCCGCCGACGCGCGAGGGGATCGCCGGCGCGCGCGGCGGCATGGGCGGGATGATGGGCCGAATGGGCGGCGGCATGGGCCGCATGATGGAAGGGATGATGGGCCGGGGCGGCATGGGCGGGATGATGGGCGGCCAGATGTCGGGACGCGGGCACGAGCCGGCCTACGACACGATGACGATCAACGGCAAGGCCTACCCGGCGACGACCCCGCTCACCGTGCGGAAGGGCGAGCGGGTCCGCCTGCGGCTGATCAACGCCAGCGCCGACCACACGCACGTGATCCGGCTCGCCGGCCACCGCCTCCGGGTCACCCACACCGACGGCAATCCGCTCGTCCAGCCGGTCGAGGTGGACGCGATCCCGATCGCGCCCAGCGAGCGCTACGACGTCCTGTTCGTGGCCGATCGGCCGGGCGCGTGGTTCCTCCACTGTGTGCAGACCGGTCACCCGGGCGCGGGCGAGCAGGTCGCCGTGGTGTACGAGGGGCACGAGGGCGAGAGACCCGACCCGCCGGCCGGGGGCGTGGCCGGGCTCGACCTCTGGCAGTACGGGCTCGGCCGGGGCCGGGACGTGCTGCCGCGCGCGTGGGGGGGCGAGCGCGCGTTCGACCTCCTGCTGAGCGGCGGCATGATGGGCTCGGACGCCTGGACGATCAACGGCAAGCAGTACCCGCGCACGGATCCACTGCGCGTCCGGAAGGGCGACCGGGTCCGCGTCCGGTTCGAGAACCACAGCATGGAGGCGCACCCGATGCACCTCCACGGGCAGTCGTTCAAGGTCCTCGCCGTCAACGGCGCCCGGTACGCGGCCCCCATCGTGAAGGACAGCGTGGACGTGGACGCTCACATGGGCTCGGTCGTCGTCGAGTTCACCGCCCACAACCCCGGCGACTGGTTCCTCCACTGCCACAAGCCCATGCACATGGAGGGCGGCATGATCACCCTCGCCCAGATCGCCTGACGATGTCGGACGGACGGCGAGGAGGCGAGGGCGGGAAGTCGCCGCATGGGCCGCTCGGGAGGAGGCCGACACCGTGAACCTGTCACGCTGGGGTTGGGGTTCCCGCGCCTCCCGGCTCGGATTGTTGGTGCTGGTGGGCCTGGCGGCGCCGGCGCTCGCGGCCTCGGGGCCCGGCGACGCGCCCAGGGACCCCTTCGACACCATGGGCGTGCACCGTCCGGCGGAGCCGGCGCCGGCTCCGGATCTGGCCTTCCGGTCGCTGGACGGTCGCGAGGCGCGCCTGCGCGACCTCCGGGGCAAGGTGGTCCTCCTCGGTTTGTTCCGGACCGACTGACCCAACTGCCGGCGGGAGGCTCCCGCCAAGGCGGCGCTGTATCGGGCGTTCCGGGCAAAGGGACTGGAAGTCGTGGGACTCGACCTGGGGGAATCGGCGGAGATGGTCCGAGCCTTCGCGAGAGAGTTCCAGGTGACGTTCCCCATGTGGCTCGACCCCGCGGGCCAGAGTCCGGCGGCCCTCGGCGTCTACGGGCATCCCAACACGATCGTCATCGACCGCGAGGGCCGCATCGTCGGCCGCGTCCGGGGCGAGCGTGACTGGGGCACCGACGACGCCCGACGTCTGGTCGAGGTCCTGTTGAGCCGCCGATGACCCGGAAAACGGGGCTGGCCAGAATGCCGCGAGCGGCGTGGCTCGCCGGCCTCGTCGTCCTGCACGCCGCCGTCGCCGCCGTGGCGACGTGGATGGCGGTCACCGGGCAATGGCCCCGCGCGCTGGGGCTCGGAGCGGCCGGCGAGTCCACGCCGGCGACCCTGGAGACGCTCGGCCGGTACGGCGAACTGCCGGACTTCCGGCTGACCGAGCGGAGCGGCGACAGTGTGAGCCGGGCCGACCTGCTCGGGAAGGTCTGGGTGGCGAACTTCGTCTACACGCAGTGCACCGAGACGTGCCCGCTGCAGACGGCCGAGATCGCGCGACTCCAGGCCGAGTTCGTGGGGGAGGCGGACTTCCGGCTCGTCTCGATCACCGTGGACCCCGAGCGGGATGACACGGCGGCCCTGTCGCGCTACGCGGAGCGCTACGGAGCGGACAGGCAGCGCTGGCTGTTCCTCACCGGGGACAAACGCGCGATCTACCGCCTCGCCAAGGACGGCTTCCGCCTGGGCGTCGTCGATCCCGACGACCCCGGAGCGAGCCAGACGAGCCTTCTCCACTCCTTCTCACCGGCCGCGGCGTGGGCGACCCACGGCTCCCAGGGCCTGATCATGCACAGCTCCCGGTTGGTGGTCGTGGACCGGACCGCGACGATCCGCGCCTATCACCTCCCCGACGACCCGCAATCGCTCGCTCGTCTCCGGCGGAACGTGCGGAGCGTGCTCCACCCGTGAACCAGCTCTGGAGGCTCGGCCGCTGGGCGGCCGCTGGCCTGGTCGTCGCCGTCGTGGCCAAGGTCAGCCTGGAGATCATGCGCGGCGGCCCGGGCCGCCACAACGTCGAGGCGGTGCGCGACGCGCGCGGCGGATGAGGTCGCCGATGCCTCGCCTCGGAAAGTACGCCATGGTGCTCGTCCCGGCCGTCGGCCTGATCGGGCTCCTCGCCTATGGCTTTAGCCGGGACCCCCGCGACATCCGCTCGCCGCTCCTCGGGCGCCCCGCCCCGCCGCTGTCGCTGACGCTCTTCGACGGCAGCCGGTTCGTCCTGGCCCAGCAGGCGGACAAGGTCGTCGTCGTGAACTTCTGGGCGTCCTGGTGCCTGCCGTGCCGGGACGAGGCGCCGCTCCTCGAGGCCGCCTGGGTCGCCTACCGGGAGCGCGGGGTCGTCGTGGTCGGGGTAAACTTTCAGGACGCGGAGCCCGCCGCGCGCGCCTTCCTCGGTGAGTTCGGCCTGACGTACCCGAACGGGCCCGACGCCGGTGGGCGGATCGCGATCGGCTACGGCGTCTACGGGATCCCCGAGCTGTTCGTCATCGGGCGGGACGGGCGGATCGCGTACAAGCACATCGGCGCGATCGGGGGGACTGTGCTCGTGGCGAAGGTCGAAGAGGCCCTCCGCGGCACGGTCAGCGCGAGCGAGGGGCGGAGCGGGCGCTATCAACCGATCCGGTGACCGAAAGGAGCCACTCGGTGTCGCAGGACGATCGGAACGTCGAGCGATCGCGCATCACGCTGCTGGCCGGAGGCCTCGCCCTGGCGCTCACCCTGGCGACCCGGCGGGAATCTCGCGCGGCGCCAACGCCCTTTCCCGAGGTCATGGTCTACAAGACCCCGACCTGACGCTGCTGCGACGCGTGGGTGGGGCACCTGCGCCAGCACGGGTTTTCGGTGACGGTCGAGAATCGCACGGACCTCCGGCCGATCAAGGCGAAGCACGCGGTGCCGGCCGAGCTCCAGACCTGTCACACGGCGCTCGTCGGCGGCTACGTCGTGGAAGGGCACGTGCCGGCCGACCTGATCGTCCGCCTGCTCCGCGAGCGGTCGCCGGTGGCCGGCCTCGCCGTCCCCGGGATGCCGGTCGGGTCGCCCGGGATGGAAGTGCCGGGGAGCCCGGCGGCCAAATATCAGGTCTTCAGCTTCGACCGGAGCGGCAAGACGACGGTGTTCGCGAGCCGGTGAGACGGCATGGCGGGAGCCGGTCGCCGCGGCGTGCTGGTCGGTTTCGGTCTCGCGGCCCAGGTCCTGGGCGCGGTGGGCCCCGCCGGGGCGACGCCGCTCCAGAACCTGGCCGACGACCAGGTCGTCCGGACGATCCGCTACTGCCGCGGCGAGTACCGGCTCACCATGGCGAGCGGCGCGCGCCGGCGCTTCCCCGAGTTCAACCTGCGCTTCAAGACCGATGGCAGCCGGGAAGGCCCGGAGCGCGGCCGGCCGGTGTTACTGCCGGCCGGGATGCAAGGGGACCGCGGGCAGGTGATCTTCAGCGGCCCGGAGGAGCTCAGGCGCTTCCTCGTCGAGGGGTGTGACGGCACGCCGTAGCGGGGGTGCCGCGGCCCTTCTCATCCTTCTGCTGGCCTCCGCGCCGCCGGCGCCGTCCCACGAACTGCCGACCTTCCCGCGGGTCCGCCTCCTCTCGGCCTCGCCGCATCGGTGGGACCCTGGGATTCGCATCGTGACCGTCGAGGTGCGCGACCCGAGCGGGCGCGAGCCGGTGGCGGGCGCGGAGGTGGTCGTCTCGGGGCTCGAGCGGGAGCGTGGCTCGGCCGTCCGCCTGCGCGACCACTGGCTCGCGCCGACCCCGCAGGCCGGCGTCTACCAGGGAGCCGTGGAGTTCCCGGGACCCGGCCTGTGGGACTTGACGGTCACCGTGAAAGGTCGCTACGTCGGCGAGGCGCACTTCACGCTCGAGGTCACCGGCGCCGGGCCGCGGGCGGCCTCGCGAGGCGGTCAGCCGGAGCTTGCCTTCGGCTGGCAGGGCTGGCGGTTGCTCGTGCTGAACTGGGGCCACCTCCTCGGCTTTGGTCTCTGGCTCGGCATCACGGCGCTCGCGCTCGCGCGGCGGGACCCCGCGCCCCGGGCGACGGTGCGCCTGACCTGGCTTGCGCTCGCCATCGGCGTCGCCACCGGCTTCAACAAGATGGAATACGGGACTCCGTTTCCCCGCGGCCTGCGCCTCCTCGACTGGGACGTGCCGCGGATCTTCTTCGGCCGGGAGTACCTCTACACCCTGACGGCGAAGCATCTCTTGATCGTCGCGGCCTTCGCCGTGACGGCCTGGATGACGCGCCTCGTCTGGCGCGCCGAGCCGAGCGCCGCGGGTGGCCGGCGGTTCCGGCAGCTCCTCCTCGTGAACCTGCTGCTCGCCCTGGCCATCGGCGGCGCAGCCGCGATCCTCGGACTGCTCCACGCGATCGTTCTCCACTTCGCCTGAGCCGGCCGGCACGGCGGAATGAATCCTCTTGACAGGAGTAGACTGGCAGTCTTTTAATGACCCGAAGTCAGTGGGTACGAGAGAGCGCCGGGCCCGTGAGAGAATCGCCCGTCGAGAGACGATCCTCGACGCGGCCCGGGCGATCTTCGCCGATCGGGGCTTGCTGGCGAGCACGATCGACGAGATCGCCGAGCGCGCGGAAGTCGCCAAGGGGACGATCTACCTCTACTTCAAGTCCAAGGAGGAGATGCTGATGGCTCTCCTCGAGGAGGCCGCCACACTGCTCGCCCATCGGATGACGAAGGCCACCGACCTCGCCCGTCCCGCCGACGAGAATCTGCGGCGGATCGCCGAGGTCTACTGCCGCTTTGCCCGTGAGGAGCCCCAGTACTTCAAGCTCGTCGCTCTCTTCTGCCAGAGCGAGATCAAAGCGAAGGTCGGCGGCGGAGCCATGGCTCCAGGCGGAACGTGCCTCGAGGGGCTCGCATCGCTCATCGAGAAGGGCATCCACGAAGGGACCTTCGCTCCGTCGACCGATCCCTGGAAAGCCGCCGCCGTGGGATGGGCCTCCACGAATGGGATCCTGCTGCTCTTCGAGCAGCATCCCGAGCAAGGCGAGAGGCTACCGGTTGCCGTCGATGATCTCCTGCGGGAGTCGACCGAGCTCTTCATCCGCGGGTTGAAGGCGGGCAAAGTCTAAATTTTTTTCCAAGTCGCTGACCGCCGGTCATCGAATGACGAACGGGCCACCGGGGGAGGACGGCGCATGCGACAGCTGACCTTCATCAGGCCGGGCACGCTCGAGTGGCGCGAGGTCGCCGAGCCTGGACTGGAGGGGCCTCAGGAGGCGATCGTGCGGCCGATCGCGGTCGGGCGCTGCGACCTGGATGGTGCGATCGTCGGAGGACGCGCCCCCTTCGAGGGCCCCTTTGCAATCGGTCACGAGTTTGTGGCCGAGATCGTCGCGCTCGGAGAGGGCGTCGCTGGCTTCCAGCCCGGCCAGCGCGTCATCGTCCCGTACCACATTTGCTGCGGGCGCTGCCCGCGCTTCGCTCGCTGGAGCCGGGCGGCGTCTGCACGAGCGTCGGGATCTACTTCGGTCGCCACGTACGGGTTCCGCTCCTCGAGATGTACGACACCGGGGTGACCTTCAAGACCGGTCGTGCCCACGCGCGCACGATCGTTCCTCGGGTCCTGGATCTGGTCAGGAGCCGGCGCCTGCAGCCCGACCGTCTGGTGACGCGATGGGCGAGCTGGGACGACGCCCCTGAGGCCCTCGGCGACCCTTCCGCGAAAGTCGTCGTCCTCGCATCGGAGCCTGACGCATGAGCCTCTACGCGCGCTACGTCCTGCCCCGCCTCACCGACCTCGTCATGCGGAACCGGGCCGACGCGGAGGAGCGGGCCAAGCTGCTGCCGCTCGCCACCGGCGTCGTCGTCGAGGTGGGAATCGGCTCCGCGCTCAACCTTCCCTGCTACGGGCCGGCCGTCGAGGCGCTCTACGGGGTCGACCCGTCGGTCGCGCTCTGGCGGATCGGGCGGCGCCGGGTGGCGGCCGCGCGGTTCCCCGTCCAGTTCGTGGCCGGCTCGGCGGAGCGTATCCCGCTCCCGGCGGCGCTCGCCGACACGGTGGTCAGCACGTGGACCTTGTGCACCATTCCCGACCCGCGCGCGGCGCTGGCGGAGATGCGGCGGGTCCTGAAGCCGGACGGACGCCTGCTCTTCATCGAGCACGGCCGCGCGCCCGACCCCGGCGTCCGGGCCTGGCAGGATCGTCTCACGCCGGTCTGGAAGCGGGTGGCGGGGGGCTGCCACATGAATCGGCCGATCGACGCGCTGATCGGCGGCGCCGGCTTCGAGTTCGCGAAGATCGAGGTCGGCTACGCGAGCGGGCCGAAGGTGCTGGCCTATCTCTACCGGGGCGTGGCATGGCGCACGGCATGAGGAGGAGGAGGGGGCCATGACTGTCGCGACGGCTGTCGAGACCCCGAGAGACCGGGCGCTGACCGCGAGCCGACTCCTGTGGCTGACCCTCGGGCTCGCCCTGATGTCGGACATCGGCGCGCACGTGGACGCCTGGTACCACGTGCGTTGGGGGTTCGCGGTCGAGTCGTTCTTCACGTGGCCGCACGCGCTCTTCTATGCCGGGCGACTCGGCTTCGGGCTCGCCGCCGCGCTCGCCTTCGCCGAGGGTCGCCGAGCCGGCGTCCCCACTCGACGCACGCTGTTCGGCGGCTATGGCCTCGTCCTGGGCGGCTCGGTCCTCTTCCTCCTGGGAGGCATGTTCGACTTCGCGTGGCATGACTGGTTCGGGTTCGAGGCCAACCTGGAGGCGCTCCTGAGCCCCTCGCACCTGTGGCTCGTGACGGCGGATCTCGTCTCGTACGTGGGGTTGCTCCAGGTTGCCGCGGAGCATCGTGCGCTCGATTCGCCGCGCTACCGGCTCCGCGGAAGCGACCTGCCCGTTCTCCTCGCGTTCAGCCTCCTCCTCCGTCTGGCGCTGTGGAGCCTTGCCTACGCCGATCCGCTCGCCGTCGATTACGCCTCCCGCGGGATCACGGTCAGCCGGCTCGCCAGCGGCGCGGGTGCCGCCTGGCCGAGCGCGGCGACGGAGGTGGCCGGGACGACGGGCATCGTCCTGCACGCGGTCCTCCTGGCTCTCTTCCTCGTCGGCCCGCTTCGACAGCTACGCCTGCCGGTGGGCGCGGTGGCGGGCATGATGCTGTGGAACGCCTGGCTCACGGCCGCCGTCAGCGGCATGTGGCTCTACCTCCCCGCCGCGGTGAGCGGCGCGGCCGTGGGCGAGCTGCTCTGGCTGTCGCTGTGGCGGGGCGGTCTGGGCGGCCTGAACGCGGAGCGGGGCTACTGGATGCTCGCTGCCGTCGTGCCCCTCGTGCAGTTCGCCGTGTATTTCGGCCTCATGGCGGCCTTCGGCGGCGGCATCGCCTGGACGACCCACCTCTGGGCCGGGGCGCCGATCATGGCCGGGTTCTTCGGCCTGATCACGGGGCTGCTCGCCGTGCCGCCGCGGTTCTGCCGGGCGCCCGTCGGCGCGGCGCGATGACGCGGCGTGAACGCGCCTCATCCCCGCGTCACCGCCACGGTCACGTCGGCGCCGTCGGCCTCGCGGGCAGGTCGGCGGCGCGCGATTCCCTGGCAGACGCGCTCAGACCAGCTCGCGCACCTTGTCGCCGAGGACCGTGAGCGCGATCTGCCCGCGGTTCGGCTCGCCCCGGGCCAGCGATTCGGCGAACTTCGCGCTCTGGCTCAGCGTGACCTTCGGCGGCATGGGCGGGGTGAACGGGTCCACGACCGCCTCCACCACGACGGGGCCCGGGGTGGCCAGCGCCTCGTCGAGGACGCGGCCGCCGTGGCGAACTCGGCCATGAGCATGGAGAAGCCGCCGTCGCCGACGAACGCCACGCACTGGCGGTCGGGGTAGGCGATCTGCGCGCCGTCGCTCCTTCGTCTCCGCTCACGCGGCGCGCGCCGCCGGCGTGGCCGGGTCGCGGAACTTCGGAATGATCTCCCGCTCGTAGAACCGAAAGAAGCCGTCCTGATCGGGCCCCACCTGGTGGATCCAGACGTGGTCGTACCCGGCGTCGGCGTACCGGCGGATGGCGGCGAGGTGCCGCTCGGGGTCCGGCCCGCAGGCCACGGCCTGCGCGACGTCCTCTTCGCCGACCATCCGGCCGGCCTGCTCGAAGTGCGCCGGGAGGCGGAGCTCGGCGGGCAGCTCGCCCGGCATCGCCGCGAGCGACCACCACTCGTGCGCGGTCCGCCGCGCCTCCGCCTCGCTCGCCGCCCAGCAGACCGTCGCCTCGCCGTAGCACGGCTTTCCCGCCCCCCCGGCGATCTGGAACGCCCGCACGAGCCCGGCATCCGGCGTCACGCCGATCAGCCCGTCCCCGATCCGGCCGGCGAGCTCGGCGGCACGGCGCCCGCTCGCCGCCACCAGGATCGGCGGCAACGCCTCCGGCAGCGTGTAGATGCGCGCCTTCTCCACCGTGTAGTGCCGGCCGCGGTGGCTGTGAACCCCGCCCCGCCAGAGCAGCCGGATGACCGCGATCGCCTCCTCGAGCATCTCCCGCCGCACCTCGGCGGGCGGCCAGTGCTGCCCCAGGATGTGCTCGTTCAGGTTCTCGCCCGCGCCCACTCCGAAGAGGAACCGCCCCGGCAACATGGCCGCCGCCGTGGCCGCGGCCTGGGCCGCGAGGGCCGGGTGGAGCCGCATCGTCGGGCAGGTCACCCCGGTGCCGATGCCGAGGCGCCGCGTGGCCTGGGCCACCGCGCCGATCACGGGCCACACGAACGGACTGTGGCCCTGCCGGTCCACCCAGGGATGGTAGTGGTCGGAGACCATCGCGAAGGCGAAGCCGACCTCTTCGGCCCGCTGCGCGTGGCGGACCAGGTCGGTCGGGCCGTGCTCTTCGCTCGAGAGCTTGTAGCCGAGCGCGATCATCAGAAAGACGAAAGACCACGCGGTCTTCCCGGGCCCGGGGGTGCAAGGTGGATGCCGGACCCTCGCAGGCGCGAGACGGAGCGCGCTCACCGCGGCCGGGGGAGCGGGGCCGGGCGGCGGGAGCCGTCGGCTGGGCGGCGGCACGATTGCATGCCCCGAGCGGCAGGAGGTGGACCATGCGACAGAGCGCACACGGCCTCTTGAGCTACACGATCGGCGCCACCGACGGCGACATCGGCGGCGTCTACGACCTCTACTTCGACGATCAGCGGTGGACGATCCGCTACCTCGTGGTCGACACCGGCACCTGGCTGCCGGGACGCCGCGTGCTGATCTCACCGATGGCCGTGCGCGAGCCGAGCTGGAGTGCGCAGCGGCTCGCCGTCGCGCTGACGAAGGCGCAGGTCGAGGGGAGCCCGTCCTTCGACGCGGCGAAGCCCGTCTCGCGGCAGCACGAGATCGAGTTCGCCGGCTACTACGGCTATCCGCTCTACTGGGCCGGCCCGTACCTCTGGGGCCCGGTGCCTTACCCGATGCCGGTCGCGGGCCGCGAGGTCGAGCCGGAGACCGCCGAGGCGCTCCGCCGCGAAGGCTGGGCGCAGGTCGGCCCGGAACACCGGGAGCGCGGCTCCCTGGCCTCGGGGCGGGTCGAGCGGGAGGAGGGCGACCCGCACCTCCGGAGCGTCCGCGAGGTCCTGGGCTACGCCATCCAGGCGGCGGACGGCGAGATCGGCCACGTGGAGGACTTCATCCTCGACGACGAGACCTGGACCGTCCGCTATCTGGTCGTGGACACGCGGAACTGGTGGCCGGGGAAGAAGGTGCTCGTCTCACCCGAGTGGATCGACTACGTGAGCTGGGCCGACTCGAAGGTCCACGTGAACCTCACGCGCCACGAGATCCGGGACGCGCCCGAGTACGACCCGGCCCGGCCCATCGAGCGGGCGGACGAGAGCCGGCTCTACGAGCATTACCAGCGGCCGAAGTACTGGGAGGCCGGAGACCGCGACCGCGCCGCCTGACTGCCGGGCCGATAAGCGTCGCATCTCGGCGTCCGGCATCACGGCCAGGACGCGATCTGCTCGCTTCTCGGCCCGGCCAAGCGGCGAGATCGGCCTGCGACGGGCGCTCAGGCTGCGGGGCGGACCGCGGCCTCTTCGTGGAGCCGCCGCTCCACCATCTGCCAGTCGATGTTCCGGAAGAACGCCTGGATGTACTTGCCGCGCTCCGTCGCCTTGTAGTCCCGCATGAACGCGTGCTCCCAGACGTCCATGACGAGGATCGGCTTGAACCCGGCCGGCACCCCGTCCTGGTGGAGCGTGATCCAGTGGTCGGTGAGCCGGTCGGTGGCGGGGTCCTGGAAGAGGATCACCCAGCCGACACCGCGCATCTCGCCGATGGCCTGGAAATCCGCCTTCCACTGCTCCACGGAGGCGAAGGACTGGGTGAGGGCCTGCGCGAGTCCGGACCCCGACGGGGGCTGCGGCTCCGCGGCCGAGCGGAGGTTTTCGAAGTAGTACTCGTGCAGGATCATCCCGTTGTACTCGAAGCCGAGCCGGCGCGTGAGCTCGGCGAACTCCGGGCTCTTGCCGGAGGCCTGGCCCCGGCCTATTAGCCCCGCCAGCTCCTCGTTGAGCAGGTTGACCTGCTTCACGTACCCCGCGTAGAGGGCGAGGTGCTCCGCGATCTGTGGGTCGGAGATGCCGTCGAGTTCCTTCAGGTCGAACTCTTGCGCCTTGTAGCTCTTCGGCTTGTAGGACTTCGCCTGGTACGTCGCCACGGCGGAGACTCCTTTCTGCCCTCCTCTCCTCAGTGTATCCCAATCTCGGTCGGCGGACGCCGTCCGCCGAGCGCGCGGTTGAAAATCGGTCGGGCCGAGCCCATAATAGCGCTCGCTGCGCGCCCCGCGGCGCGCGCCCGCAACGCGACGTCCCCCCCGAGCGACGAGGAGCACGCAGGATGGCCGAGTCGGCGACGCCCAGTCTGAAGCGGACGCCCCTCTACGCCGCGCACGTGCGGCGGGGGGCGCGGCTGATCGGGTTCGGGGGCTGGGAGATGCCGGTGCAGTACACGGGGATCGTGGAGGAGCACCGAACCGTGCGCTCGGCCGTCGGCTGCTTCGACGTGAGCCACATGGGCGAGTTCGAGTTCCGCGGCCGTGACGCGACCCGCGCGCTCCAGCGGCTGACCACCAACGACGTCGCCGCGCTCGAGGTCGGCCAGGTCCAGTACTCGCTGCTCTGCTACGAGGACGGCGGGATCGTCGACGACCTCACCCTCTACCGGCTCGGCGACGACCACTACATGATGACCGTGAACGCCGCCAACATCGACAAGGACTGGGCGTGGGTCACGCAGCACCTGGACGGCCAGGTCGAGGCGAAGAACGCGAGCGCGGAGACCGGGCTCATCGCCGTGCAAGGGCCGCGGGCCGAGGCCCTCGTGGGCCGACTCGCGGACGTCGACGTGACAGGCATCGCCTACTACCGATGTGTGCGCGGGCGCGTGGCAGGCCGGCGCGCGCTGATCTCCCGGACGGGGTACACGGGGGAGGACGGCTTCGAGCTCTACCTGGCAGCGGGCGACACCGAGGCGGTGTGGGAGGCGCTCCTCGCCGAGGGCACGCGGGAGGGCGCCGCGCCGATCGGGCTCGGCGCGCGCGATACCCTGCGGCTGGAGATGAAGTACGCGCTCTACGGCAACGACATCGACCAGAGCACGAACCCCCTCGAGGCGGGGCTGGGGTGGGTGGTGAAGCCCGGCAAGGGGGAGTTCATCGGAAAGCCGGCCGTCGAGCGCGTCAAGGCCGAGGGCGCCAGGCGCCGGCTGATCGGCTTCGAGATGGTGGACCGGGCGGTGGCGCGCCACGGCTACCGGGTGCTCCACGGGGGCCGGGTCGTGGGCCAGGTGACGTCGGGCTCGTACGGCCCCTCCGTCGATCGGTACATCGGGATGGCCTACGTGGAGGCGCCGCTCGCCGGCGTCGGCTCCGAGATCGACGTGGACGTGCGGGAGCGACCCCAGCGGGCGCGGGTCGTCAAGACGCCCTTTCAGCCGCCGCGGGTGAAAAAGTCCTAGGGGCTGCGAGGGAGGCGCTCTCGAGCGCGGCGGAATTCGAGGCGTATCTGAAGACGACGGAGGCGACTGACGTGCAGCCCGTGGGACCGATGCGGTACCTGCCGACGACCCCGGCGCAGCGGGCGGCGATGCTCGAGACGATCGGGGTGGGGGAGCTGGAGGCGCTGCTCACAGGGATTCCGGCGAAGGCGCGGCTGGACCGGGGGCTCGAGCTGCCGTCGGCGTTGGCGGAGGCCGAGCTGGTGGCGGCGCTCCGATCGCTCGCGGCCGAGAACGCCCACGCGGCCGACTACGTCTCGTTTCTCGGCGCCGGGGCCTACGACCGCTACATCCCGAGCGTGATCAATCATCTCCTCCTGCGCGCGGAGTTCTTCACGGCGTATACCCCGTATCAGCCGGAGGCGAGCCAGGGGACGCTGCGGACGATCTACGAGTACCAGACGATGCTGTGCGAGCTGACGGGGATGGACGTCGCGAACGCCTCGCTCTACGACGGGGGCTCGGCGCTGGCGGAGGCGGCCCTGATGGCGCATGGGGTGACGGACCGGGAGGAGGTCGTCATCTCGGGGGCGGTGTCGCCGCTGGGGCGGCGGGTCGTCGCGACGTACTGCGCGGGGCCCCGGCTGCCGCTCAAGGCGGTGCCGTGGGTGGACGGGGTGACGGATCTCGAGGCCCTCCGGAAGGCCGTCACCGACAAGACGGCGGCGGTCATGGTCCAGTACCCGAACTTCTTCGGCTGCCTGGAGGACCTCGAGGCGGTGGCGGCGATCGCGCACGGGCGGGGGGCGCTGCTGGTGGTGTCCGTGGACCCGGTCGCGCTCGGACTCCTGCGGCCGCCCGGGGAGGCGGGGGCGGACATCGTGGTGGGCGAGGGGCAGGGGCTCGGGAACCCGCTGAATGGGGGGGGGCCGTACCTGGGCCTGTTCGCGTGCCGGCAGGCCCTGGTGCGTCGGATGCCGGGGCGGCTGGTGGGGGCGACCCTCGACACCAAGGGCCGCCGCGGGTTTGTCCTCACCCTGCAGACGCGGGAGCAGCACATTCGGCGGGAGAAGGCGACCTCGAACATCTGCACGAACGTGGCACTGGTAGCGCTGGGGGCGACGATGTACCTGGCGCTGATGGGGCCGGAGGGGTTGCGGCGAGTGGCGAGCCTGTCCACCGCGAAGGCCCACTACGCAGCGGAGGTGCTCGGCCGGGTCCCCGGGGTCAGCCGCCGCTTCGCGGCGCCGTTTTTCCACGAGTTCGTCCTCCGGCTGCCGAAGTCACCGGAGCGCGTCCTCCGGGCGCTGCGGAAGCGCCGGATCCTGGGCGGCGTCGCGCTGGGCGGGTTCGACCGCGCTCTCAAGGACTGCGTCATGGTGGCGGTGACAGAGCGGCGGACGCGGGCGGAGATCGACGGCTACGCCGCGGCGCTGGCGGCGGTGGTGGCATGAGAGGCCGGGCATGCACGACTACGACCAGCTGATCTTCGAGCTATCCGTACCGGGGCGGGTGGGCTATTCGCTGGCGGAGCCGGACGTCCCCGAGGCGGACCCCGGGCGACTCTTGCCGGCGCCGCACCTGCGGCGGCGGCCCCCGGCGCTGCCGGAGGTCAGCGAGTTCGACGTGGTGCGCCACTACACGCGCCTCTCCCGGATGAACTACGCGGTGGACACGCACTTCTATCCGCTTGGCTCGTGCACGATGAAGTACAACCCCAAGATCAACGAGGACATGGCGCGGCTGCCGGGCTTTGCCCACCTCCACCCCCTGACGCCGGACGAGGCGATGCCCGGGCTGCTGAAGCTGATGGTCCGGCTCGGGGAGGCGCTCGCCGAGATCGTGGGGATGGACGCGGTCTCGCTCCAGCCCGCGGCGGGGGCACAGGGGGAGCTGGCAGGGATCCTGATGATCCGGGCGTACCACCTCGACCGGGAGGGGCGGGCACGCACGAAGGTGCTGGTGCCCGATTCGGCCCACGGGACGAACCCGGCGTCGACGACGATCGCGGGGTACCAGACGATCCAGCTGAAGTCGGACGCGCAGGGGGAGGTGGACCTGCTCGACCTCGAGCGCCACCTCGACGAGGACGTCGCGGCCTTCATGATCACGGTGCCGAACACGCTGGGGCTCTTCGAGTCGAAGATTCTCGAGATCACGGAGATGTGCCACGCCAAAGGGGTGCAGGTGTACATGGACGGGGCGAACCTGAACGCCCTGCTGGGGCTCACCCGGCCGGGCGACCTGGGGTTCGACGTGGTGCACATGAACCTGCACAAGACCTTCACGACGCCACACGGGGGCGGGGGCCCGGGGGCGGGGCCGGTGGCGGTGAAGGCGCACCTGGCGCCCTTCCTGCCGGTGCCCCTGCCCGTGCGGGAGGCTGACCGGTATCGCCTGGACTGGAAGCGGCCCAAGTCGATCGGGAAGCTGCAGGCGTTCTGGGGGAACGTCGGGATGCTGGTGCGCGCGTACACGTACATCCGGACGATGGGCCCCGATGGCCTCCGAGCCGTCTCCGAGGACGCCATCCTCAACGCGAACTACATCAAGGCGCGGCTCGGGCCTGCCTACGACCTGCCGTACCCCGGCCCCTCGATGCACGAGGTGGTCTTCTCCGCGCGGCGGCAGAAGCGGCAGGGGGTGACGGCGACGGATATCGCCAAGCGACTCCTGGATCTCGGGTTCTACGCCCCCTCCATCTACTTTCCGCTGGTCGTCGAGGAGGCGCTGATGATCGAGCCGACGGAGACGGAGTCGAAGGAGACGCTCGACGAGTTCTGCGACGCCATGCTCCAGATCGCGCGGGAGGCGGAGACGGAGCCGGCGACGGTGCAGGGGGCGCCGGTGACGACGCCGGTCGGGCGATTGGACCAGACGCGGGCCGCGCGGCAGCCGAACCTCCGCTGGCCACACAGCGCGAGCCCGGGGCCGGAGACGCCGCGCGGCCAGTAGCACCCGCCCGGGACCTCGGACTCCCCTCCCAGGACGTCACGCCGGCGGAGCACGGCGTCCCGCCACCACACCTCCTCGACGGCGTCCGCGGCAGGAGCAGGCGGAGCCAACCCTTGGGCCTTGACGGCCTCCGCCGGCCCCGCATAGACTGACCGCCATTCAGCGCTGCCGAGAAGCGCGAGATCGGTCCGGGCGCTCGTGACCGGACACGCGGGGGCGTTGCGGGGTACCATGGTGGCGCCCCTGCGGGACACGACGCCGAGCGATTGCCTCCGGGTGACGACAGGAGAGGCGGACGGCGATGAGACTGCGTGAATCCGATCCCGACGTATCCCGCATCCTCGAGCGGGAACGCGAACGCCAGCGCGAAGGCGTGGAGTTGATCCCCTCCGAGAACTATGTGTCCGAGCCCGTGTTGGAGGCGATGGGGAGCATCTTCACGAACAAGTACTCGGAGGGATACCCCGGCCGGCGGTACTACGGCGGCAACGAGAACGTCGATGACGTCGAGCGGCTGGCGCAGGAACGGGCGAAGACCCTCTTCGGCGTGCCCCACGCCAACGTGCAGCCCTACTCCGGGAGCCCCGCGAACCTCGCCGTGTACCTCGCGACCTGCCAGCCCGGGGACCCGATCATGGGGCAGAACCTCCCCGACGGTGGGCATCTCACGCACGGCTGGAAGGTGAGCGTCACGGGGATCTACTACCGCAGCGTCCCCTACCACGTGACGAAGGAAGGTTACATCGATTTCGACGAGGTCTGGCGGCTCGCCCGCGAGCACCGGCCGCGGCTCATCTGGTGCGGCGCGACGGCCTACGTGCGGGAGTTCCCGTTCGAGAAGTTCGCCGAGGTGGCTCAGGAAGTCGGCGCTTTCTTCGCCGCGGACATCGCGCACATCGCGGGGCTCGTGGTCGCCGAGGCGCACAAGAGCCCGGTGCCGTACGCGGACGTGATCACCACCACCACCCACAAGACGCTGCGCGGGCCGCGTGGGGCGATGATCATGGTCACGCAGAAGGGGCTCAAGAAGGACCCGGAGCTCGCCGACCGGATCGACCGGGCGATCTTCCCGGGGCTGCAGGGCGGCCCGCACGACCACACGACGGCCGGGATCGCGGCGGCGCTGGGCGAAGCGTCGCAGCCGTCGTTCCGGGAGTACGGCCGGCAGATCGTCGCGAATGCCAAGGTCCTCGCCGCCGGGCTGCTCCAGCGGGGCGTCCGGCTGGTGACCGGCGGGACGGACAACCACATGATCCTGATCGATCTCACCCCGGACGGACCGGGCCGCGGCGTGTTCCTGCAGGAGGCCCTCGATCGGATCGGGATCACGGTCAACAAGAACACGATCCCCGGCGAGCCGTCCTCGGCGTTCTACCCGTCGGGCGTCAGGCTCGGCACGCCGGCGGCGACGACGCGCGGCATGCGCGAGGCGGAGATGGATCAGATCGCGGCCTGGATCGCCGCGGTGGCGGACGAGATCAAGGCGTTTCAGCTGCCGGAGGGACGCGAGGAGCGGACGGCCCGGTTCCAACTGTTCCGTCGGGCGATCGAGGAGAATGCCCGGCTGGCGGCGTTGCGAGAGGCCGTGCGGAAGTTCTGTCTGAAGTTCCCGGTTCCCGGCACGACGTGAGCACGGTGGAGCCGACGGGACAGCCTAGGGAGGCACCGATGACGACGGAGCTGCTGTCGCCCGGGGGGTCGATGGAGATGGTCCGGGACGCCCTGCAGGCCGGGACGAACGCGGTCTACGTGGGTCCCCTGGGGTGGAGCCGCCGTGAGGCGAGCTACGAGTTGCGGCACGACCAGATCGGGGAGGCGGTGGAGCGGGCCCACGATCGGGGGGCGAAGCTGCGGGTGGCGCTGAACACGGACATCGACCCCGCCGACCATGCAGAACTGATGCGGAAGGTCGAGTGCTACGCGGGGTGGGGGGTGGACGGCTTCATCGTCAAGTCACCCCAGGCCATGCGCGAGATCCACGCGCGCTTTCCGGAGATCACGATTCACGCGAGCGTGGCCTGCAACATCCGCGACCGGGCGTCGATGGAGCGGGCCAAGGCGGCGGGGGCGAGCCAGTTCGTCGCGTCCACGGCGTTGAGCACCTACGAGCGCATCGCCGCGCTGAAGCAGACGGCGGACGAGGTGGGGCTCGGCGTAGAGCTGCTGATCCACTCGAACCGGTGCGTGACGGGGGTGGGAGGGTGCCGGCTCTACGATTACTTCGCGCCGTACTTCGAGGCACAGGCGGTGGAGGACGTGGACGGCAGCCGGCGGACGAAGCTGGTCGGGAACCCGGACAAGGGGGGGGTGTGCTACCGGCCGTGCCTGGGGACCGGGGTGCCGGCGATCGCGGCGAAGTTTCCGGGGCGGGTGCTCGAGTACCTGGCGCGGTCGAACAACGAGATCTACCACCTGCTGGAGGACGTGCCGCGCTACATGGCGCTGGGGGTGAAGACGCTGAAGATCCAGGGGCGGGAGTATCCGGCGGGGCTGATCGGGGAACTGACGCGGATCTACCGGCGGCTGATGGATCAGACGGCGGGCGGGGGGACAGCGGACGTGGCGGGGGCGCGCACGGCCCTGGAGCCGGTGCTGGCGGCGCGGGACGACTGCCGGCGGGCGAAGACGGAAAGCCTGCACCAGCGACTGCTGGCGCGGATGGGGGAGGCGCAGCCGGGGCCCACGACCGACTGGGACCCGGGCACCGAGGAAGCGCGGCTACGAGGAGCCGAGCGGCCCCTCGAGCTCCCCGGAGGGCCACCGCCGCACGGAGGGGCTTGACAACCCTTCGACGCGCGTGCTATGCGATACACTCGGGTTACGCATCGCTCGACGAGCAACCCCGCACTAGATAGCTGAAATCAGCGATCTCCCGTAGCGTCCGTCCCGCCGGGCGAAGGAGGCGAGACAGGCCCAACAACATCGATTCCCTTCCGCGGCTCGGGCCACCCCGATTCCCGGGGACGTCGGACGCCGCGAATGCGATAGCCCGAACGGCGCTTCAGTCGAGCCCCTATTCCAGGTCGCGAGGAGGCGACGCGAGAGCAGAGGACGTCCCGCCCAGAGATTCAACGGCTCTGGTCTAGTGCAGAGAGGGAGGTCAGCATGGCGAAAACCTATCCGGTGTTGTCCTGGCCCGCCGTACCGACGCCGACCCCCGACGACGTCTACAAGGGGGAGAGCGACAAGGCGAAGGAGTACGCCCTGTGGCTGGAGGACAACCTCCGCCAGAGCAAGAACTTCGAGAAGCCCGAGGCGCTCAACAACATCCGCGTCCTGGACTGCACTTCCACGATGATCATCGGCCACTGGTGCTCGTCGCTCTTCGCCGAGCTGGGGGCCGAGGTGATCATGGTCGAGCCGCCCGGTGGGGATCCTCTCCGCAAGCTCACCCCCTTCGGCCGGAAGGAGTACATGTTCAAGGACACCGCCAGCGGTGAGGAGGTGGGTGCGCGCTTCCTCGCGGAGGCCCGCAGCAAGCAGTCGATCACGCTGGACGTGGCCAAGCCAGACGGGCGCGAGATCCTCAAGAAGCTCGCCGCCCACGCCGACGTGATCATCGAGAACGCGCCCCCGGGGCAGTGGGACGAGTGGGGGATCGGTTATCGCCAGCTTTCCCAGATCAACCCCCGCCTGGTCTACTGCTGGGTCGGGCAGCTCGGCCAGTGGGGGCCGCTGAAGGACAAGCCCGGCAATCTCGACCCCACCGCCCAGGCCGCCTGCGGCTTCGTTCACGGGACCGGCGCGCCCGTCGCGTTCGGGGGCACCCCCACCCGCTCCGGCTGGTGGATGTGCGACCAGGTCGGCGGAACCGGCGCGGCGATCGGGATCATGACCGCGCTCAACTACCGGGAGAAGGTCTCGGGCCGCGGCCAGTTCGTCGAGGCGACCGGCGCCGCGGGCGTCATCCGCATCCTGGACTACAACTGGGGCTGGTACGGGATCGACGGCAGCATCCGGCCCCGGTACGGCAACTGGGACCTCGCCATCTGCATCTACGCCGTGAACCCCTGCAAGGACGGCCAGATCATGGTGGGCGGCGGCCATGACCGGCTCTGGTATCGGATCTGGCGGACGGCGGGGAAGGATCGGCCGGAGATCGAGCAGCACATCGTCGAAGACCCGAAGATGAAAGAGGTGACCAACCGGCTGCCGCACTACGCGCAAGTGGAGACCTACACCTCGCTCTGCGAGTGGATGAAGGACAACACCCGGTCCGAGGCCGAGACCAAGCTCCAGGCCGAAGAGGTGGCGTCGGGCGGCGTGTCCTTCATCGACGAGGTCTCCGAGTTTCCCCACTACAAGTACCGGGGCCACCTGGAGGTCATCGACGACGTCTTCTACGGGAAGGTTCTGATCGGGGCCTCTGCCTTCATCGGCCAGCGGACGCCGGGCCGGGTGAAGTGGATCGGCCGCCCGACGGGGCACGACAACGAGGACGTCTACCGCCGGCTCCTGGGCTTCACCAAGGCGGAGATGGACGGGCTCAAGCAGAAAGGGGTGGTCTGATGGCCGAGACCCTGAGCTTCGAAGAGTTCTGTCGAGACGTCTTTGACCCGAAGAAGATCTTCTCGAAGCCGGAGCCGCTGAAGGGCACCAGGTTCCTCAGCTGCACCCAGTACATCCTCGGCCCGTCGTGCGCGAACTACCTGGCGGAGCTGGGGGCCGAGGTGATCAAGATCGAGCTGCCCCGCCGGGGCGAGCCGATGCGCCACACCACGCCCTTCAACGAGCCCAAGCTCTACCCGCTGTCGAAGTGGATGCCCGAGATGGGCACGGGGCTCGGCTTCTATGGCGCCAACCACAACGAGTACTTCCTTTCGGTGGACTTCCACAAGCCGGAGGGGCAAGAGATCGTCCGGATGCTGGCGGCGAAGTGCGACGGTGTCGTGGAGAACTACCGCGCCGGCACCTTCGACCGGTGGGGGATCGGCTACCGCCAGCTGAGCCAGATCAACCCGCGGATCATCTACCAGTGGCTGGGGGGGTTCGGCGGCTGGGGCCCCGGCCGGAAACGGGCGAGCTACGACATCCTGGGTCAGGCCCAGGGCGGCTGCTTCTCGGTGACCGGCTGGCCGCTGGACAAGGGCGGCCTACCCGCCAAGCAGACGATCTGGATCATGGATTACTGGGGCGGGATGATGGGCGCCTTTCAGATCCTCGCGTGCATGTACTGGCGCGACAACTTCTCCGGCCTCGGCAACTTCATGGAGTACTCCCAGGTGCAGGGCGCCCAGCGCCATCTCTCCGACTGCATCGCGCTCTACGGGCGGTACGGGCTTGTGCCCCAGCGCTGGGGGAACTGGGACGTGCTCCTCTCCGTCCACGGGATCATCAAGTGCGGCAAGTCCTCCTACCCCGACTCGAAGAACCCGCAGGAGCTGGAGGAGGGGTACATCCTGGTCAGCGCGTACAAGGATGCTGACTTCGCCAAGCTGATGCGGCTCATCAAGCGGGACGAGCTGGCGAAGAAGTACGCCGCCCACGACGAGCGGGTGAAGGCGGAGAGCCAGTACGAGATCTACCCCGCCATCGAGGCCTGGGCCAAGGACAAGACCAAGGAGCAGGTCCGCGACATCCTCACGAAGGAGGGGATCAACAACCAGCCGGTCTGGAACTCGAAGGAGGTGTCGACCCAGGAGCACTTCCACCTCCGCGGGGAGCTGGAGTGGCTGGACGATCCGACTTTCGGGGAGGTCCAGAGCCAGGGACCGGCCTTCCACCTCTCCGAGACACCGGCGCGCCACAAGTGGACGCTCAAGCCGGTGGGCGCGGACAACGAATACATCCTCGGCAAGCTCTGCGGCTTCTCGAAGACCAAGCTCGCGGAGCTCGAAGCGGACGCGATCATCTGACCCCCCGGCCCTGACGGGAAGGAGGAGATGGATGGCAGAAGTCGGCTACGGTCACTGTTCCCTTCTCTTGGAGTGTCCCAAGTGCCAGGTGATCAACTACATGGACCCCTTCAGCTTCTGGAACTTCTCGGGGAAGATCAAGTGCGCCGGCTGTGACGCGATCTACGCCGTGGCCTTCACGAACGGCCAGCGGGTGAAGGGGCCGGACCCGGCGCAGGGCCCGCACGACCGGTTGCCGGGCTACGCGCAGTCCAAGGACTTCAAGACGGATTACAAGACGCCCGACAAGGTGAGCCCGCCGACCTACGCGCGGCCGCCGGACCAGAAGCACGGCCCGACGTACAAGAACGTCCGAGGGAAGCTCGTGTCCGCGGGGAAGCTGACGGCAGCCGACCTCGTGGGGAGCCGCCCCCGCTTCATTGTCGAGGGCAAGCCGTATCAGCCGGCGAGCTGAGCGAGGAAAGGGGCGCTCCGGGTCCCGCCGCCGTGGCGGCACGGGGGAGCGGAAGGTTTCCGCGTCCACCCGCCACCGCGGACCGGCGGAACGGAAGGGTTCTGAGTCCCGCCGGCGCGGCGGCACGGCGAAAGGAACGGGTTCCGGGTCCAGTCGCCGCGGCGGAGCCGCGCAGGGGAAGCGCCCCGCGCCCGTCCGCGGCGCGGCCGCGGAGAGGAGGCATTCAGGAATGGCAGAACGGAGCTGGCCAGCCGATACCTATCCGTTCGAGTGTCCGCACTACACGCGGGCGCTCGATCCCCACATCGCGCAGGCGTACTGGGGGTACGACGCGGTGAGCGAGTGGCCGTACACGCGGATCATCGCCAAGGGGGGCGAGCCCCACAAGTGCGACTACTGCGCGGGGACGGCGCCGGTTCGGAAGGGCTTTCCCTTCTCGTAGCGGTCACGCTTCGACGGATCGTCATCCACCCACCTCACGACCGCCGTGGCGGTCGTGAGGTGTTTTCGGAGGAGAGATGAAAGTCGAGTTTTACTACAGCAGTAAACAGCAACCGGGGCCTCAGTTCCGCTGTGACAATCAAAAGGCCCTCGAGCTCTTGAAGCAGCTCGAGAAGAAAGGGGTGAACGTCAAGATCCAGGACACCGCAGAGCAGCCGGCCGCCTTCATGACCTACAACGCCGCGGTGACCGGTCCCCCCTCGGCGAAGCGCTCGGTCTTCGGGGCCAAGGGCGCGCTGGAGGAGGATTTCGGCAAGACGGTCCCCGCTCTCCTCGTCTTCGACAAGGAAGGCGAACGCTACCCCTCCGAGGTCTTCCCGCGGACGGATCGGGAGCTAGACCGCCTGGTGGGGATCGAGGAGGCGCTGCAGAATCTCGTCAAGACGGGCTGAGTCTTCGGAGGGGGGCGCGGCCCTCTCCGAGCTTCCCCCAGGCGCGCGGGCGAGGCCCGCGCCCGGACTCGCCCGATCGGCGGGGCGCGCCCCCGGGGACGGCACATGGTCTGTCGGCGGTGCGGGAATGGCGTGGTGGAGCGATTCCACCGCGTGGACAGCTTCGAGCGGATTTCTCTGGCCGATGACCCCGCCGACCCCAACGGCGGCCACTACTACATCGACCTGGTCTACGTGATGCGTTGCTCCGCCTGCGGCCACCGTCAGGAGCAGGTGGCGAAGCGGTCTCCGTTTCCGACGTTGAAGGAAGCGCAGAAGGAGCTGGAAAGCCACATCATCGGCAAGGGCTGATCTGCATATACAAGGGGCCCCGGCCGCCCCCCCCTCTCAGCTCCCCGAGCCCGACGGGCGGTGGTCCCGCTGGGCGTCCAGCTTCTGCCGGATCCGGCCGAAGGTCTGGAGGTCCTGCCGGAGGTCGGGGTGGCCGATCCGCTTGTCGATGGCGATGACCTCCTCCATGAGGCGAAGGGCGTCCCGGTACTCCCCCCGCTCCTCGTGGATCAGGGCCATGTTGTGGACGGGGATGGTGGCCCGGAGGAGATCACCCGACGCCTCGATCAGGCTCCGGGCCCTCGCATAGCGCTGGTAGGCCCCCTCCAGGTCCCCCAGTCGGCGCTGAACGAGGCCGAGGCTGTTCAAGGTGACCGCCATGGCCGTCGTGTCTTCCGCCTTCTCGTGGAGCGTGAGGGCTTGCTCGAGGGCCGGAAGGGCCTCGTGCCACCGCTCCGCGCGCATGTGGAGGCCTCCGATGTTCGCTAGCGTGACCGCGCGCCCGCGCGCGTCTCCGAGCCGCTCCTGCAGCTCGAGACTCTTCTCGAAGGCCGCCATCGCTCCCGAGAGATCGCCCATCCGTGCCTTCACGGTTCCGATGTTGTTCCACGCCAGCGTGATCCCCGCCTGGTCGCCCAGCTCCGTTTTCAGCCGGAGGCTCTCGTCGTAGGCCTCGAGCGCCCTGCGGAAGTCCCTCTTCCCCTGGGAGGCCTCGGCGATCCCGCCGAGGGTGACCGCGGCGCCGGTCCTGTCCCCGGCCTCGTTGTGCAGGCCGAGCGCCCGGTGGTACAGCTCGAGCGCCCGGTCCCATCCCCCTTGCAAGCAGTAGAGCATGCCCAGGCGGTGAAGAGCGGGAGCCATCCCTTGCTGGTCCGTCGCCGTGGCGGCGATCTGGTAGGCCTCATCCAGCGCGCCTCGGGCCCCGCTCTCGTCGTTCAGCTCGCGCAGGAGGGCCGCGAGCCTCGACAGCGTATCCAGGAGCCCGGCCCAGTTCCCTGCCGCCTCCTGCGCCCGGGCTTGGGCCGCCAGCGTGTCCGCGGCCTCCCGGGGAGTCTGCTCGGCCATCAGGACCCCGGCTCGGGCGCCGGGCCGAATCCGAGGCCGCGCCCGATGATCTCGCGGATCTCCGGGAACCGGCCCGGCCTCTCCCCCTCCGGCACCATCTCCTCGAGCTCGAGCATCATCCGGCTCACCTGACGGTTCAGGCTCTTGAGCTCGTCGAGGTTCCCCAGCTCCCGCATGCCGCGATCGAGGACCCGCTGGTAGACGGGCTCCTGGCTCAGGCCGATCTGGTAGGCGGGGTCGAACAGCAGCTCGTATCGCTCGGTGAGGAGAAGGCGCGCGAGGTGCCGGGCGGCCTGCAGGGGATCCATCGCCTCGTTGTCCGTTTCCAGGAGCATGAACTTGTCATTGAACGGGAGGAGTTTCCAGACGTCCGGGTTGATCCGTTCGTGCGCCCACAGGCGCCCCGAGCGGTACCGGAGAGCGAAGTCGCAGATGTTCCGGTCTCCGAGTCGCATGGACAGACGCGGCAACAGGGTCGCGAGAACCGCGGGGGGAATGTCGGCCAGGCTGCGATAGCTCGCCCGGATGGACTCCAGCGCGCGCCCCTGCTCCTCGAGACCCATGAGCTCCACGAGGACGCGGAGCGACGTCCGGAGCTGCTGGAGGTTCATGCCTTCCACCGCGGCCGTGACCTGCGGATCGAGCACCTCGGGGAGCTGCGCCGGCGCTGCGGGCGGCCACCGCGCCATCCGCTCGCCGAAGAGAGGGTCGAAGGGCGGGGCGAAGCCCGCCGACCGGCCGATGGCCTCGCGGAGAGGCGCCAGCGCTGCCTCCACGGCCGGGGGGTCCCGGAGATCGAGGTCCCGGAGGGAGCCGAGGGCCCGTTCCTTCAGCAGCTCGATCGCACTGTCGCTCGCGCCTCGCAGCCGCTCCACGAGGTCGAGGTAGGCGTTGAACTCGACCGCCGCCTCGCCGAGGCCGGGGTCGTGGAAGAGGTCGAAGTTCAGGCACATGAAGAGCCTCGCCAGCTCGGTGCGAAGCTGGTGCGGCTGCAAGGCCGAGGCCTGCTCCTGTAGCAGGTCCCACTTCTCGGCCGCCGACATGGCCTGGAGCTCTTCGTCGGTCAGGTCCCGCAAGCTCCCTCCCGGCGCGAACCGCTTCGTCTCCAGCGCGTCCAGGGCATGCTGCGTGTAGTCCGCCACGAAATCCTGCACGACGTGCCGCATCTGGTGCAGTTCGAGATGCTCGCTGTACCGTGAGAGCATCTGCTTCTGCGCCGCTGGCGGGAGGCAGTCCCGGAGAACGCGAACGGTCCAGCGGAGGTCCGTCTCCGCCATGAACGGGATCCGCTCAGTCAGCTCTTCGGCCCGTCGCTCGACGTACCGGCGCTGCGGTGCGATCCGTGACTGCTCTTCCATCTCACGCGCTCAGGGAGAGTCGGGGCAGAAGATCGCCCACGGGAAGTTGTAGTAGTCCTCCCCCATCCACTCGTCGATGTGGACGCACGTCTCCCCGCGGTAGCCGAATTCGGTGTCGAACTCGTAGGCGACGATGACGCGCTCTTCTGAGTCGAAATAGCGGATTGCGAACCGATCGGAGCCGTCGACGTAGTGGGCGTCGATCGGCCGGATGTCGGCGTGGTCCATCCCCAGCAACCTGAGCAGCTGGTACAGGTCGTACCGCTGCCCCTCGATGGTGAGCTCGGTGAGACCCGTGCCGACCTCCCCGAACCGCTCTTCCATCCGCTTCCGTTCCTGCCCTACGGTCATCTGCCTCTTCCTCCCTCTCGCCGGCTCGCCGCGCCCCTGACGGTTCAGTCGTGGAACGCCCGGTTGTTGCCGATGACGTCCAGGATCCGCTGGGCCGTGATTTCGTCCATGGGGTGATAGTCCCCGCCCATGGACACCGCCAGCTCTTCGGCGGGCGCGCAGACGCGCCCGTCTGCCATCCGCCACCCCGGGCCCCCGGTTCCCAGCACGATGCTGCGGACCTTCTTGGCGCGGATGATCTGGCCGAGCAGGATGGCTTCGTGGCCGGGCCCGAGATTCCCCATCGCCACGTTGGCCCAGCCGTCGGTGATCAGGATCAGCACCGGGATGAGCTTCCGGTCCTTGCGGACCTCTTGCTGGATGAGCTCGTACGCGGTGAGGAGACCCCGGGACAGCGGGGTCGTGCCCCCGGTCGCCAGGGACTGGAAAGCGTTCTTGGCCAGCTCGATGCTGGACGTCGGCCGCAGGACGACGGCGGCCGACTCCTCCCGGAAGGTGACCAGGCCCACGCGGTCTCGCCGTTGGTAGGCGTCCACCAGCAGGGCGAGAATCGCCCCCCGAGTGGCGAGCAGGCGGCGCTGCGTCCCCATGGAGGCGCTGCAATCGACCACGAAGAGCAGCAGGTTCCCGACCGTGCGCTCCCGGACCTTGGCGTGCAGGTCCGAGGGCTCGACCCGGAGGGCCATCGCCTGCCGCTCTCGGTGCTGCTGCCGCGGCGCGGCCGCCCGGATCGTCGCGTCGAGCGCGATATCCCGGCCGAGGGCGCCGGCATGGCGGGCCCGAACGTAGCGGCCGCGGTTCGACGCCGTGCGGGCGGTGCTTCGCTTCCCGGACATCTCGCGGCGCTGCCGTTCCTTCCGCGGGCTCAGCAGACGGGGGTTGACGCCCTCGATCATCCGGTGGAGGAGGTCCTCGTCGAACTGGATCTGCCTCGCCGACGTCTCGCGGCTGTCCGGGCAGTCGTCCAGCCCGCAGTGACACACGCGCCCTGCACCCGCGCCGCCGCCCGGCCCGGCGGACCCGCCGGCCCCGCCGGATGCCTCCCCGGATCGCAGCTCCAGCCTCTCGCCGGCGGCGGACGGCGTGAGGGTGACGTCCCGACGCGCCCTCAGAGTGCCGGCGGTCGCGGGCGGCGAGGCCTCCGCGTCAAAGATGCCTCCCGTCCAGGAACTTCCCGGCCAGGCGATCCAGCGTCTTGGCGTCGAGGCTCGTCTCCTGGAAAGGCAGCCGCTTGAGGCGGTGTCGGAGGCTCAGCTCGATGATGTCCCGGAAGTCGGCCGGCGCCGGCTCGCCCTGCCCTCGGAAGGCGGAGGCGGCCAGGCTGGCCTTGAGCATGGTGATCTCGGCCCGATGACCGTCCACCTTCATCTCTTCGGCCACCTCGGCGACGCGGCCCAGCAGGTCTTCCGAAGGGGTGAGGGTGGGAAGAAGCTCCCGGGCCCTCGCGATCTCGGACTGAAGACGCTCCTGAGACGCCTGCCATTCCCCCCGGAACCGCTCGGTGTCGCTCTGAAAGGCGAGGGCCCGACTCGCGATCTCCTTGCGGTGCTCGCGGGACTGCTCGGTCTGGATCTCGACGCAGAGGCCGAACCGGTCCAGGAGCTGGGGTCTGAGCTCCCCCTCCTCGGGATTCATGGTTCCCACCAGGATGAACCGGCACGGATGGGAATGGCTCACCCCTTCGCGCTCGACGAGGTTGATCCCCGTGACGGCGACGTCGAGGAGGAGGTCGACGATGTGATCGTCCAGCAGGTTCACCTCGTCGACATACAGGATCGCGCGGTTGGCCCGGGCCAGGATCCCGGGCTGGAAGGCCTTCTGGCCGCTCTTCAGCGCCGTCTCCAGATCGATGGACCCGACCACTCGGTCTTCCGAGGCGTTCAGGGGGAGGTCCACGACCGGAGTGGACGCCTGGCAGAGCGGGAGCTCGTCTCCCCGCGCCACCTTTGCCTCACACTCCGCGCAGAGTCCCTCCTTCTGCCGCGGGTGGCAGGCGAACGGACAGCCCTCCACCACGAGGCGCGCCGGAAGGAGCTCCGCGATGCCCCGGACAGCGGTGGATTTGCCGGTGCCCTTCTGACCGCGGATCAGCACCCCGCCGATGGAGGGATCGATGGCGTTGTAGACGAGGGCCTTCTTCATCTTCTCCTGGCCGTAAATCGCGGAGAAGGGGAAGAGGGGTGGCTTCACGGGTTCCTGGGCTCTCCCATCGCGAGGTGATCGGGAATGCCTGGATTCTAGCGGTTACCGGGGAACATCGTCAACGGTCGGCAGGCGGAGGCGACGGGACGCGTGGCGCCGACGCCGGCCGCAGGCCGGCCTGCTCGGGCGCAGCTGCAGGGGCTTGACAAGGCCGGCCGGCGCGTGTTACTCGGGTCGCGGACCTCACCGGCCCTTGCGGGTTCGAGGCTTCCGAGGATCGCCCCATTTCTTCATGCGCCGTGCTGGTTGGAGAAGGCGCCGCTCGGTCCGGCCAGGACGGCCGTCCGGGCCGTTGGCTCGCCCGTGCTCGCGTGTGGTTCGGTCCCTCTTGGGTGCCCGGTTGACGGTATCAATGCGGGGTACCCACTCGGCATCGAAGCAGCGGCGGCGCCCTCGCTCGGGCTGCCGCACGGCCCCGAAGGTGGTCATCCGCGTACGAGGAAACGGTACGAGCTCCCCACGGGCGACGGTCGGGTCCGTTGGGAGCCTGACACCTTCGGAACGGTGGGGCGGCGACCCTAGAGGAGGGAGGAGATGGCGGCAAACGTGACCGGAGAGACTCACATCAATCGGTGGTGGCGCGTCGTGGGCGGGCTCTCCATGAACCTCGCCCTCGGCTCGCTCTACGCGTGGAGCGTCTTCGTCGCGCCGCTCGAGAAGGACTTCGGGTGGAAGCGGGCCGACACCTCCATGATCTTCACCATCGCAGTATTCGTGTTCGGGCTTGCGTTCATCCTCGCGGGGCGGCTCCAGGACAAGAAGGGACCGTTCTGGATCTCGGTCATCGGTGGCGTGCTGGTCAGCGTCGGGTTCTTCCTCAGCGCCTGGACCACGAGCCTCGCCTGGGTGTTCTTCTGGTTCGGCGCGATCGGTGGCATCGGCAACGGCTTCGGTTACGCGACGCCGATTCCGGTCATGGCCAAGTGGTTCCCCGATCGGCGAGGCCTCGCGGTCGGCCTCGCGGTCGCCGGCTATGGCGGCGGCTCGGCCATCTTCGGCCCGCTCGCCGGCAACTGGCTCATCCCAACCTACGGATGGCGGGCCACCTTCCAGGTCCTGGGGGTCATCTTCTTCGTCATGACGATAATCGGGGCCTTCCTGCTCAAGAACCCGCCGGTCGGCTACCGGCCGCCTGGCTGGGTGCCGGCCCCCGCGGCCAAGGCCGCGGCCACAACCTACGAGTTCAGCCCCGGCGAGGTGTTGAAGACGCCGACCTTCTACCTGATGTGGATCGCCTACTGCCTCGGCACCTCGGCGGGCCTCATGGTGATCAGCCAGCTCGTCCCGTTCGCGCGCAGCAGGGGCGTGCCGCTCGCGCTCGCCACCACAGCCATCTTCATCGGGGCTATCGGGAACGCCTCGGGCCGGATCTTCTCGGGCTGGATGTCCGACGCCATGGGGCGGCTGAACGTCCTGCGGCTGATGATCGCGGTCTCAGCCGTGGCCATGCCGATCCTGGCCCACACGGGCGGCGTTGCCGCTGTCCCCGTGTTCCTGTTCGTGATGGTGTTCATCGTCTACTACTGCTACGGCACCCAGCTCTCCGTGAATGCCTCGACGACCTCGGACTTCTGGGGGACCAAGAACGCGGGCATCAACTACGGCCTGCTCTTCACGGCGTGGGGGGTGGCCGGCATCGTCGGTCCACGGATCGGCGGCCGGCTGTTCGATATCTACCAGAATTATCAGTACGCCTTTTACACGGCGGCGGTCCTGGCGGTGGTCGCGCTGGTCTGCGAGCTTCTGGCGCGGCGTCCCGCGGTGCCCGCGGGCGCGCCCGCGAAGGCGATGGCGTAGCCCTTCGGTCAGGCGACGCGACGACCCCTGGCGCGCGCTGCCCTCCGTCCCGCCGTCGAGCTGCTCGGCGGGCGGAGGGCAGCCGCGTCAACCGGCTCTCGATCTCCAGACCCTCCGAGCTCTGTCGTTTCCGGAGAAGGCTTGCCGAACCTGCTGCACGAGTAGGGGGCCGTTGGAGTAATGCGAGTCGTACGGCATCTGATGCGATCCCTTCCGAGCGGCGGCTCCGCCGCCGCAACGAACGGGGGGGCCTCGGGGGGGTGT
>JBIOTN010000068.1:0-5059 GCA_044866005.1 Candidatus Rokuibacteriota bacterium
GTTCGCGCCCTCCCGCAGTTCTGGCGAACTGCGGGAGGAGCGTGAAGGGGTCCCACTTCGCCCGGCCGGCTGCGGGGCAGCGCCGGCGCCACCCGCGGCGGCCGACCACCGCACCGTGCCGCCACCCGCAGCCCAACACTCAGCGCCACCGGCCACGCCGGCCAGCCTAGTCCGCCTGGCGGCGCAGGAACGCCGGGACGTCCAGGTCGTCGCCGAGCCCGTCGTCCCCGTCCACGCGGACGCCGTCCGCCCGCGGCCGCCGCCATTGCGGGGAGCGCTCGCCCCCGCGGAACGCCTTCAGGTCCACGGTCCGCCCGGCGGCCGAGGCGACCGCCGGCGCGCCCGCGGCCACCGCGGCCGCCACGGCGGCCGAGGCGACGCCGCCCCGCCGCTCTTCGAAGCCGGTCGCGATGACCGTGACCCGGATCTCCTGCCCCGCCGCCTGGTCCACGACGGCGCCGACGATGATGTTCGCCTCCTCGTGGGCCGCCTCGGCCACGGCGCTCGCCGCCTCGTTCACCTCGTGGAGCGTCAGGTCCGGGCCGCCCGTGATGTTGATCAAGAGGCCGCGGGCGCCCTCGATCGAGGTCTCCTCGAGCAGCGGGCTGGCGATCGCCTTCTGGGCGGCGTCGATCGCCCGGTGCTCCCCGCGACCGACCCCGGCCCCCATCAGCGCCAGCCCCATCCCCGACATGATCGTTCGCACGTCGGCGAAGTCGAGGTTGATGAGGCCGGGGACGAGGATGAGGTCCGAAATGCCCTGGACGGCCTGCTGGAGGACCGAGTCCGCGACCCCGAACGCCTCCTGCAGCGAGGTGCCCTTCTCGACCACCGCTAGCAGGCGCTGGTTGGGGATCGTGATCAAGGTGTCCACGATGCCGCGGAGCTCCTGGATGCCGGCCTCGGCCTGCCGGTTCCGGCGGCTGCCCTCGAAGGCGAAGGGCTTGGTCACGACGGCCACCGTGAGGGCGCCGACCTCCTTGGCGAGAGCCGCCACCACGGGAGCGGCACCGGTGCCCGTGCCGCCGCCCATCCCCGCGGTGATGAAGACCATGTCGGCGCCGGCGAGCGTCTGCTGGAGCCCCTCCCGGTCTTCGCTGGCCGCGCGGCGACCGACCTCGGGGTCCGACCCGGCGCCGAGCCCGCCCGTCAGCTTGGCGCCGAGCTGGAGCTTGAGCGGCGCCGGGGAGGCGCGCAGCGCTTGCGCGTCCGTGTTGGCGACGATGAAGCTCACGCCGGTGAACCGCGAGCTGATCATGCGGTTGACCGCGTTCGAACCGCCCCCGCCGAGGCCGATCACCTTGATCTTGGCCGCGAGCTGCTCGTCCTCCTCCTCGAGCCGGAAGAGCACCTCTCCCTGCATCTCCCCTCCCCTTGTATGTCGGAGCGGGGCTTTGCCCCCCTCCGACGGCCCTCCGGGCTTGGGCCGCGGCCCTTCCGACCGACTCGCGGCCGGGACCGTGTCCCGGCCGTGGCGGCGAAGGGATCGGGCCTGCCTCCCTCTAAGCGCCGACATCAGAATAGCTGCCCCATCCACTCGCGGACGCGGCGCGCCACGCGTCCCACACCGGGCAGGGTCTCGCCCCCGCTGGCCGCCGCCCGCCGATCCCGCCGCGCCCCGACCAGGACGAGCCCGACCGCCGTCGCGAACATCGGCCGATCGACCTGGTCGTAGAGGCCGCCGACCCACTTGGGCACGCCTGGCCGCACCGGCAGGTCGAAGATCGATTCCGCCAGCTCCGGCACCCCGTCCATGACGGTCGCGCCGCCGGTCACCACCACGCCCGCCGTCGCCGCCTCCTCCAGCCCGGCCTGCCGGACCCCGCGGGCCACCAGGGCGAAGATCTCCTCGACCCGCGCCTGGATGATCCGCGAGAGCGTCTGACGCGAGAGCACGCGCGGCTTGCGACCCCCGATCGAGGGCACCTCGACCGTCTCGTCTTCCAGGATGAGCGAGGTCTGCGCGCACCCGTAGAGCTTCTTGAGCTCTTCGGCGTCCGCCGGCGGCGTCCTCAGGCCCACGGCAATGTCGTTGGTGATGTGGTCGCCGCCCAGCGGGATCACCGCGGTGTGCCAGACGGCATTCTCGCGGAAGAGGGCGACGTCGGTCGTGCCGCCGCCCACGTCCACGACCAGCACGCCGAGGTCTCGCTCGTCCGGGGTCAGGACGGACTCGGCCGAGGCCAGGGGCTGCAGCACGAGGTCGCGCACGGTGAGCCCTGCGCGGTTGACGCTCCGGACGACGTTCTGGGCCGCCGCCACCGCCCCGGTGACCAGGTGGATGCCCACGCCGAGCCGGCTCCCCAGCATGCCGACCGGCTCCCGGATCCCGTCCTGCTCGTCCACGCTGAAGGCCTGGCTGAGAACGTGGAGGATCTCCCGGTCCGGCGGCAGGTGGACGTCGCGCGCCACCTCGATGGCCCGCTCCACGTCGGCGGCCGTGACCTCGCGGGTCCGACCCTGCACGGCCACGACGCCCTGGCTGTTGATCCCCACCAGGTGGCCGCCGCCGATCGAGCAGTACACCGAGTCGATCTCCACGCCGGCCATCTGCTCGGCGTCGGCGACCGCGCGCTTGATCGCCTCGACGGTGGAGTCGATGTTCACGACCATGCCCTTGCGCAGTCCGCGGGAGGGATGCTGTCCGATCCCGAGGACGTCCACCCCCACCGGCGTGACCTCGCCGATCACGGCACAGACCTTCGTGGTCCCGACGTCGAGCCCCGTCACGATCGGCAGTCTCCGCATCTCACCGTCCCTTTTTCGCCGTGCCGGCGGGCCGACTCCAGGGCCTCAGCACCACCAGGTCTCGGAACCTCAGATCCACGCGCTCCACGCGCTCGCCCCGCTCGTCCAGCTCGGCGAGCACCCCGTCGAGGCGCGCCAGCCGCTCGTCCCAGGCCTCATGCCCGAGGCGCACCTCGATCCCCTCCAGCGTGTAGAGGACGGGACCGTCGGCCGGGTCGAGGTCGATCTCGGAGATCCGCCCTGCGACGCGCCCGCCGGTTCGCTGGACGGCGCGAAGCAGCGCCAGGCCGGCGTGCAGGCGGTCACCGACGGGCTCTCCATCGCTCGCGGGCGGCCGTTCGACCCCCGCCAGGATCGGCAGCGGCGGAGGCACCGCGCGCCGCTCCGGGGCGACCACCCGCCCGTCCGCGTCCACCCAGAAGAGGCCGTCGGCCCCGCCGACGCTGACGAGCGCGTAGGGCTGCCGCTCCTCGAGCACGAGGGCGACGCGACGGGGGAAGTGGCGCACCAGCCGGGCCCGGCGCACGCCGGGCAAGGCCGCGACGCGCTCCTCGACGGCGCGGGCGTCGAGGCTCAAGAGGTTCGCGCCGGGCTCGATCCCGGCCGCGGCGAGCACCATGGTCTCGGGCACGCGCTGGGCGCCGAGGACCTCGATCTGCGAGACGCCGAGGGCAGGCGTCGTGCGGAGGGCGTGGACGCCGACGGCGCCGACGACCAGGCAGACGCCGGCCCCGAGCCCGACGCCGGCGAACCGGCCGACGAGCCGGAGCGTCCGGCGCAGACGGCGCCGCCGCGCCGGGTGCCGCTGGTCGGCGATGAACCCTTCGCGTGTCGCCACGTCGACCGGGGCCGCCGGGCGGGCCCGCGGGACGAGGAGCACGGCGCGTCTCGCACTAGCCACGCAACGCGCCTCCGGCCCGAGCACCGAGCAGATCGAGGACGCAGGCCCGAGCCGGCGCGAGGCGTGTGCCGCACCCGTTTTCTCGGAGGGGGGCGTTGCCCCCCTCCGACGGTCCTCCGGGCCAAGCAGGACGCAGAGAGGCGACGGTGATCGGGTCGGAGGTCATTCGCCGACGATCCGGATCTCCGGCTCCAGCTTGATCCCGGTCTGCTTGTACACGCGTTCGAGGGCCAGCTCCATCAGCGCGACGACGTCGGCCGCGGTCGCGCCCCCGCGGTTGACGATGAAGTTCGCGTGCTTGGCGGAGATCTCCGCCGCCCCGACCCGCTTGCCCTTGAGACCGGCCTTCTCGATGAGCCGGCCGGCGTAGTCGGCCCCCGGGTTCTTCCACACGCATCCCGCCGAGGCGAGCGCGAGCGGCTGCGTGGCCTTCTTCTGCTTGAGCCGCGCCTTGATCTCGGCGTAGATCTCCTTCTGCGGCTTGCGGTGGAGCGTCAGCCGCGCGCCGAGCAGGATCGAGCCGGGCGGAAAGTTGAACGTCCGGTACGCGAAGGTCCCCGAGGCGGGCTTGAGCTCGCCGATGGTCCCGTCGGCGTGGAGGAAGTAGACGGCGGAGACGAAGTCGCCGATGGCCCCGTCCTGCGTCCCGGCATTCATGGCGAGCGCCCCACCGATCGTGGCCGGGATCCCCACCAGGCACTCCACCCCGCCGAGCCCGATGGCGGCGGCCTCCCGGATCATCGTGGAGAGGCCGGCGCCGCCGCCGATCGTGACCTCCTCGCCGTGGAACTCCATCCGGCCGAGACAGCCCTCGAGCTTGATGACGATGCCGCGAATCCCCTTGTCCTTGACGAGGACATTGTTGCCGCCGCCGATCACGACGACGGGCAACTTCTCCTTGTCCGCGTAGACCAGCGCCTTGCGGACGTCGTCCACGTCTTGCGGGAGCACGAAGATGTCGGCGGGGCCCCCGCAGCGCAGGGAGGTGTGAAAGGCCAAGGGCTCCTTGAAACGGACTTCACCGCGGATCTCACCCAGCATGCCGGTCTCCTTCTGCGCTCCGGCTCTCCCCGCCAGGGGGCGAGCCGGCGGCCGCGCCGCGGGTCAGGCGCGCGAGCACCTGGTCGGCGACGCCGCCGATGTCCCCGGCCCCCATCGTGAGGACCAGGTCGCCGGGCCGCACGGTGCCGAGGAGAAGCCCGACCAGCTCTCCCCGGTCGCTCACGTACCGGACCTCCCGATTTGTTCGGGCGGCGATCCCCTCGGCCAGGGTCTGCGCGTGGACCCCGGGAATGGGTGGTTCGCCGGCCGGATAGATATCGGTGATCACCAGCACGTCGGCGTCCCCGTACGCCGTGAGGAAGTCGTCGTGCAGGTGGAGTGTCCGCGTGTAGCGGTGCGGCTGGAACG
>JBIOTN010000069.1:0-2117 GCA_044866005.1 Candidatus Rokuibacteriota bacterium
CCCCTCGCCATCAGCCACGCGATCGGCGGGCTCATGTGGAAGCTCATGTACAACGTGGAGTTCGGCATCTTGAATCACTTTCTGGTCGCCCTCGCGGGCCGGCGGGTGAGCTGGCTCGGCGACGCGACCGCCCTCTACGCGGTGGCGCTGGTCGGCGTCTGGATGGGGGCGCCGTTCGTGGCGCTCTTCTTCCTGGCCGGGCTCCAGTCGCTCCCGCGCGCGCCCTTCGAGGCGGCGCGCGTGGACGGGGCGGGCGCCTGGCAGGTCTTCCGTCACCTGACCGTCCCGCTCCTCCGCCCGGTGATCGTGGTGGTCACGCTCTTCGAGCTGATCGAGGCGCTCAAGAGCTTCGGGGCGATCTATCTCCTGACCGAGGGCGGGCCCGGGGACGCCACCCTCGTCCTGCCGCTCGCCATGTACCGGGTGGGGTTCGGTTACACGAACCTCCTGGGGAAGGGCTCGGCCATCGCGATGTGCCTGGTGGTCCTCACCATGGCGCTGGCCGCGGTCCTCGCCGCCGTCTGGCCGCGGCGGGTGGCGGCGTGAGCACCTCGGGAGCCGGCCGCGCCGGTGGCGGCCTCGGGCCCGCGCGCGGTGCCGCGCTCGGTCCCAGCGCTGGACCCGGTCCCGCCGTCGAGCATGGCGGTCGGCCCGCTCCCGGCCGTCGCCTCCGTTCCAGCGGTCAGGTCGCTCTCACCGCGCGTCGGGTCGGCCGGTCGGTCGGGCTCGCCGCCGTCGGCCTCTTCTTCGGCTTCCCCATCCTCTGGATGGCCCTCACCTCCCTCAAGGAGCGCATCTACCTCTACGAGCCCGGCCGCTGGCTCTTCCCGCCGACCCTCGCCAACTACGCCCTCGCCGTCGGGAAGTACGGGATCCTCGACTACCTGGCGAACAGCGCCATCGTCGCCGCCGGCAACACGGCGCTCTCGCTCGCGCTGGGGACCGCGGCCGCCTACGGCCTCGCGCGCCACGCCTTCCGCGGGCGGGAGGCGCTCGCCCTCGCCATCCTCCTCTCGCGCCTCTTCCCGACCGTCACGCTCGTGATCCCGTTCTTCGTCCTGGCCTTCCTCCTCGGGCTCCTCGACACGCACCTCCTCCTGATCGTGGTCTATCTGACCTTCAACCTCCCCTTCGTCGTGTGGGCCATGCGGGCCTACTTCGAGGAGATCCCGCGCGAGCTGGAGGAGGCGGCGCTCGTGGACGGCTGCGGGCGCCTCGCCGCCTTCCTCCGCTGCGTCCTCCCCGCGGCGCGGCCCGGGCTCTTCGCGACCGGGGTCCTCGCCTTCGTGCTCGCCTGGAACGAGTTCAACTACGCCCTCTTCCTCACCTCGCGCGCCGCGAAGACCGTGCCGACCGCCATCGCCTTCTTCCGGACCGAGCGCGGCATCCTGTGGGGCGAGGTCTCCGCCCTCGGCGTCCTGGCGATCCTCCCGGTCCTCCTGGTCGTCGCCCTCGGCCACAAGCTCCTGCTCCGCGGGTTCAGCCTGGAAGGGAGCGCCCAGTGAGGCACTGGCAGCCGGCGCTGGTCGGGATGTTCGAGGCGGCGCGGGCGTATCTGATGGGGCCGGGCCGCCGGCTCGCCCACGGCCTCGGGAAGAACCCCAAGGGGCAGGAGACGCTCGCCTTCGACGCGGGGGTGGAGGAGGCGGTCCTCGCCTACTGCGGCGCGGCCGTGCCGGTCCCGCTCCGGATCCTGTCCGAGGATCGGGGCGAGCTTTTCTCGCGGCCCGAGCTCGGCCCGCCCGCCTTCACGCTCGTGGTGGACCCGGTGGACGGCTCGGAGAACTTCCGGCGCGGGATCGAGCTGACCGCCTTCTCGGTCGCCGTCCTCCCGACCGACGCGCCGCTCGACCCGGCCCACGTGGTCGCCGGGCTCGTTGGCAACGTCTTCACCGGCACCCGCTACGTCGCCGCCCGCGGCGAGGGCGCCCACGCCGGCGAGACCCGCCTCGCAACCTCGCAGACGCGGCGCCTCCGCGACGCCCTGGTCGCCCTCGAGTGCGAGTTCGACCGCCCCGCCTTCCGCGAGCGCGTGGCGCCCTTGATCACGGCCGCCCGCCTCACCCGCCAGCTCGGCAGCTCCGTCGCCGCCCAGATGGGCGTCGCCGACGGTGGGA
>JBIOTN010000070.1:0-48052 GCA_044866005.1 Candidatus Rokuibacteriota bacterium
GAGGGCCGTGGGAGGGGGACGAGAGTCCCCCTCCGAAATGAATGGTAGGATCGAAGTGATGGGGCTCACCTTCATCTTCGGGGTCCACAACCACCAGCCGCTCGGCAACTTCGATCACGTCGTCGACGAGGCCATCCGCCTCGCCTACCGCCCGTTCTTCCAGACGCTGCGCCGCTTCCCCGAGGTCCGCGCTCTCGTGCACACCTCGGGTCTCCTCCTCGAGTGGTGGGAGGCGCGCGCCCCCGACCTCGTGGACCTGGTCGCCGAGCTGGCGGCCCGCGGCCAGGTCGAGCCGCTGACCGGTGGGCTGACCGAGCCGATCCTGCCGCTCCTGCCCCATCACGACACGGTGGGCCAGATCCGCGCCCTCACGGACCGCGTGGCCAAGCGGCTCGGCGTCCGCCCGCGCGGGATGTGGCTCGCCGAGCGGGTGTGGGAGCCTCACCTGGCCGGGCCGCTCGCCGAGGCCGGGGTCGAGTACATCCTGGTGGACGACCACCACTTCGCCATGGCCGGCCTCGACCCGGACCGGCTCTCGGGCTACTACCTCACCGAGGAGCAGGGCCAGACGCTCGCCGTCTTTCCGATCAACCAGCGCCTCCGCTACCTCATCCCCTTCGGGCCGGTCGAGGACGTGCTGGGGACCCTCCGGGCGGCCACGGGCGCGGGCGGGGCGCTCACGATGGTGGACGACGGGGAGAAGTTCGGCATCTGGCCCGGGACGCACCGGCTGGCTTACGAGGAGGGCTGGCTCGAGCAGTTCTTCGCCGCGGTCGGGCGCCTGCCGGGTATCGAGCTGGGGACGGCGGGCGAGTTCCTCGACCGGCACCCGCCGAGCGGGCGAGTCTACCTGCCCACCACGAGCTATCGGGAGATGACCGAATGGGCCCTCACGCCGGAGGCCGCGGACCATCTCCTGCAGGCCCGCGCGGCGCTCGAGAGCATCGCCGGACCGGCCGCCGCGCGCCTCCTGCACGGCGGCTTCTGGCGGAACTTCCTCGTCCGCTATCCCGAGGTGAACGATCTCTACCGGAAGATGCTGCGGCTCTCCGGTCGCATCGCGGCGGGCCTCGCGGCGCGCCCCGACGACCCCCGGCTCCTGGCGGCGCGTGACGCGCTCTGGCGCGGTCAGTGCAACGACGCGTACTGGCACGGCATCTTCGGCGGGGTGTACCTGCCGCACCTCCGGCGCGCCATCCGCTCGGCGCTGCTGTCCGCCGAAGCGCACCTGGACGGGGCCACGGGGTCGCGGTCGACCCCGGGTCACGAGGTCGCGGACCTCGACGGCGACGGCGCGGCCGAGATCGAGATCCGCTCCGACCGGCTGACGCTCCTCCTCCGGCCGGCCCAGGGCGGCACGCTCACGGAGATCGGCTTTCGCCCGCTCCGCTTCGACCTCGCGGACGTCCTGACCCGACGCCGCGAGGCCTCGCATCGGCGGATCGCGGAGGCGGAGGACGCGAGCCGCGGCGGGCACGTCATGCGGACGATCCACGAGACGTGGACGGTGAAGGAGAGCGGTCTCGGCCGCCTGCTGGCCTACGACGTGCACCGGCGCGCCAGCCTCCAGGACTACCTTCTCGAGCCCGGCGGGTCCGGGAGCGCCCCGGAGATCGACCAGGCGTGGGTCGCCTTCCCCGGCCACCGCTTTCGCGCGAGCGTCCAGGAGTCGGCCGACGGGGTCGTGGTCACCCTCGGCACGGAGGCCCAGGTACGGGAGACGCCCGTCCAGCTCGCCAAGGGGCTCGAGGTCCGGCGCGGGCGGAACGGGCTGACCGTCGGCTACGCCCTGCGTGCCGCGCGGGCGCTCGACGCCCGGTTCGCCGTCCGCTGGAACCTCGCCCTGACCGGCCCCGCCGACGGCCGCTACTACCGCACCGCGGCCGGCCAGACGGCGTCGCTCGAGGACGCGGGGGCGCGCCAGGGGGACGCGATCGAGCTGGTCGACGAGTGGCTCGGGTTGACCGCCACGCTCCGATGGAGCCCGGCCGGGCGCGTGGACTGGGCGCCGGTCTACACGGTCTCCCTCTCCGAGGCGGGGCTCGAGCGCGTGTGGCAGGGCGTGGAGCTCGTCGTGAGCTGGCCGGTGGCGCTCGGACCCGACGAGTGGCGGGCCACGATGACCCTCGCCCTCGACGCCCGCGACGGGGAGGCGCGGTGACGGTCGCCCTCGACGAGCCCGCCGCCTACCCGACGGCCGATCCGCGCGGGCTGCGGGAGCTGCTCGCGGGGTTCGCCGGCCAGGTCGCCGACGCCACGCGGCTCGCCGACGGGCTCCGGCTCGAGGGCGGACCCCCCCGCGCCGTGCTCGCCGTGGGCATGGGCGGCTCCGCCGCCGCCGGCGACCTCCTCCAGGCCCTGGCCGAGGACCGGGCCCCGTTCCCGATCCACGTCGCCCGGGGGTACGGGGTGCCGGCGTGGGTCGGGCCCGACACGCTCGTCGTCGCCTCGAGCTACTCCGGGGAGACCGAGGAGACGCTCGCCGCCTTCCAGGCGGCCCGCGCACGCGGCGCGCGGGCGCTGGTGGTGACCTCGGGCGGCCGGCTCGGGGCCGAGGCCCACCGCGCGGGGCTGCCCTGGGTCCGCGTGCCGACCGGGTTCCCACCCCGGGCCGCGCTCGCCTATCTGCTGATGCCGGCGATCGTCGCGCTGGACGCAGTCGGCGGCGGGCTGGCCGGAGCGGCCGATCGCGAGGAGGCCGTGGGCGTGCTGAAGGCGCTGGGCGGCGAGCTCGCGCCTGAGGTGCCGACGCCGCACAACGACGCCAAGCGGCTCGCGGCGGAGCTCCTCGGACGGACTCCCGTCATCTACGGGACGGACGCCACGGCCGTGGTCGCGTACCGCTGGCGGACGCAGATGGAGGAGAACGCGAAAGTCGTGGCGCTCTCGGGCGCGTTGCCCGAGCTCGACCACAACGCGATCGAGGCGTGGGGGGCCGGGCCGGCGGGCGCGTGGGCGGTCGTCTTTCTGCGGGACCCGGGCGAGCACGCGCGCGTCGCTCGCCGCGTCACGCTCACGCGTCCCATCACCGAGGGGCGCGCGCTGACGCGCGAGGTCTGGGCGCGGGGGGAAGGACGGCTTGCCCGCCTGCTCTCGCTCGTGCTCTTCGGAGACTGGACGAGCTACTACCTCGCGCTGCTGCGCGGGGTGGACCCGTGGACCGTCGCGACGCTCGACGCGTTCAAGCGACGCATGATGGGAAGGTCGCCGGCCGGCGCGCCTTGAGGCGCTCGGCGCGCTCGTGCTAGACTGACGCGGTTGACCGATGGACGTCGCGCCGCGGCTCTGGGAGCGGGCGGCGGCGGCCTGGCCGAGCCGGGTCGGGCGGGACGGTCGGGAATCGCTGACGCGGACAATCGGTGATTTGAGGAGGCGGCGATGGCGCACGACGAGTACCTGTTCACCTCGGAGTCGGTGACCGAGGGACACCCCGACAAGATCGCGGACCAGATCTCCGACGCCGTCCTGGACGCCATCATGGAGCAGGACCCCGCCGGGCGGGTGGCCTGCGAGTGCCTCCTCACCACGGGACTCGTCGTCGTGGGGGGCGAGATCACCACCTCCTGTTACGTGGACATTCCCCGGATCGCCCGCGAGACGATCAAGAGCGTCGGCTACACGCGGGCCAAGTACGGCTTCGACTTCGAGACCTGCGGCGTGATCGTCTCCATCGACGAGCAGTCACCGGACATCGCGATGGGGGTGGACCGGCTGGGGGCGGGGGACCAGGGGCTGATGTTCGGCTACGCCTGCACGGAGACGCCGGAGCTGATGCCGGCGCCGATCTGGCTGGCGCACGCGCTCGTCCGCCGCCTCTCCCAGGTCCGCCGGGAGGGCGTGCTGCCCTACCTGCGCCCGGACGGGAAGTCCCAGGTCACCCTCCGCTACGCCGACGGCAAGCCCCTGCGGGTGGAGACGGTCGTTCTGTCCGCGCAGCACAGTCCCGACGTCACCCTGGAGCAGCTCCGGGCCGAGATCGTCGAGCACGTCGTCGTCCCGGCCATCCCGCCGGAGCTGCTCGACCCCAAGCGGATCACCTATCACATCAACCCGACGGGCCGGTTCGTCATCGGCGGTCCACAGGGCGACACGGGCCTGACCGGCCGCAAGATCATCGTGGACACCTACGGGGGCTCCTGCCCCCACGGCGGCGGCGCCTTCTCCGGAAAGGACCCCACGAAGGTGGACCGCTCGGCGTCGTACATGGCGCGGCACGTGGCGAAGAACATCGTCGCCGCGGGGCTGGCCGAGCGATGCCTGGTGCAGGTCGCCTACGCCATCGGGGTCGCCGACCCGGTCTCGATCATGGCGCAGACGTCCGGCACGGGGAAGGTGCCGGACGGAAAGCTCGAGCAGATGATCCGCCGGCACTTCGACTTCACCCCGGCCGGGATCATCAAATACCTGGACCTGCGGCGTCCGCTGTTCCGCAAGACGGCGGCCTTCGGCCACTTCGGCCGGAACGAGCCGGAGTTCACCTGGGAGCGGACGGACAGGGTGAAGGACCTGCGCGAAGACGCCGGCCTCTGAAGGCCCGGGCCGATAACCGTCGCATCCCGGCGTCCTCGGTCGTCGGCCGGCCTCAACGTATGCGGCATACGCCTCGGCCGGCCTCCTCCTGCGTCCTGGGGCTGCTCGGTTCTCGGCCCGGCAGCTGACCCCTGACGGCGCGTTGACCCAGAAGGGACGGTGACCGTGACGATGGAACACGACGTGAAGGACCTCGGGCTGGCCGCCGCCGGCCAGCACCGCATCGAGTGGGCGGAGATGGCCATGCCGGTGCTGCGGCAGATCCGCGAGCGCTTCGCCCGTGAGCAGCCGCTACGGGGGACCCGGGTCGGCGCTTGCCTCCACGTGACGACGGAGACCGCCGTCCTGATGCTCACGCTCAAGGCCGGCGGCGCCTCGCTCGCGCTGTGCGCCTCCAACCCGCTCTCCACCCAGGACGAGGTCGCGGCGGCGCTGGTCCAGGAGCACGGCGTCCCGGTCTTCGCCCAGAAGGGCGAGGACAACGAGCGCTACTACCGCCACATCCAGGCGGTCATCGGCACGAGTCCGCAGGTCACCATGGACGACGGCGCCGACCTGATCTCGACGCTGCACGGGGACCGCAAGGAGCTCCTGCCCCAGGTCATCGGCGGGACCGAGGAGACCACGACCGGCGTGATCCGGCTGCGCGCGATGGAGCGGGAGGGCGTGCTGGCGTTTCCGATCGTGGCGGTCAACGACGCGGACACCAAACACCTCTTCGACAACCGGTACGGCACCGGGCAGTCCACGATCGACGGGATCCTGCGCGCGACCAACATCCTGCTGGCGGGACGCGTGGTCGCGGTGGCCGGCTACGGGATGTGCGGGCGAGGCCTGGCGGCCCGCGCTCACGGTATGGGCGCCCGCGTCCTGGTGACCGAGGTGGATCCGCTCCCCGCGCTGGAGGCCGTGATGGAGGGCTACCAGGTCGTGCCGATGGCGGAAGCCGCCGCCCTGGCCGACGTCTTCATCACGGTCACCGGCAACACGAGCGTCATCCGGGCCGAGCACTTCGCCCGGATGAAGGACGGCGCGATCCTGGCGAACTCGGGCCACTTCAACGTCGAGATCGACCTCCCGGCGCTCGCGGCCCAGAGCGCGTCGCGGCGCACCACGCGGCCGCTCGTCGAGGAGTTCACCCAGAGGGACGGCCGGCGACTCTACGTGCTGGGGGACGGGCGCCTCATCAATCTGGCCGCCGCCGAGGGGCACCCGGCCGCGGTCATGGACATGTCGTTCGCCAACCAGGCGCTGTCGGTCGAGCACCTCGTGCGCGAGCGAGGCCGGCTCGAGCGCCGCGTGTATCGCGTGCCGCAGGAGATCGACCGCGCGATCGCCCGGCTGAAGCTCGCATCGATGGGCGTGGCCATCGACGAGTTGACCGCGGCCCAGCAGAGCTATCTGACGTCCTGGACACACGGGACCTGAGGCGCGCGGACCTCGCGTCCCGGGACGCGGCGCGAGCGGCGGCGCGCCGTCGGCCGGGCGCCGCGCGGCTGCGGCTCCTCCTGGCGTTCCTGGTCCTGGGCGTCGTGCTGGGCGGCTACGGCGCCGCCGCGCGCCTGCGCCCGCTCACCGCCCCGCCCGGCTGGCCCCCGCGCTCCGACTTCAGCGAGTATGCCGCCGTCCTGCACGTCCACTCCCGGTACTCGCACGACGGCCGCGGGCGCGTCGAGGAGATCGCGGCGGCAGGCGCGCGGGCCGGAGCGCGGGTCGTGTTCCTGACGGACCACAACACCCTCGATGCGCTGCGGGACGGGAAGGAGGCGTGGTACGGCCCGACGCTCGTCCTCGTCGGCGCCGAGGTCACGACCAGCGCGGGCTACCTCCTGCTGCTGAACCCCGCCCGGGACGCCCCGGTCGCGGCGCGCGGGTTCGGGCTCGCCGATCTGCTCGACCGGTACCGGGCCGCGGAGTCGATCGTGCTCCTGGCCCATCCCGACCATCCACGCCTCGGCTGGCGGGACGAGGTCCCCGCGCTCGACGGGGTGGAGGTCGTCGACGTCTTCGACCAGGTGGTGGCCGCGCCGGTCTACCGGCAGCTCATGGGGCTCATCGCCTATCCGGCGAACCCGGTGATGGCGATCCTGTCGGTGGTCCACTGGCCCCGACGCGTGCTGGCCCGGTGGGACCGGATGGCGCGGGAGCGGCCCACCATCGGCGTGCTCGGCCTGGACGCCCACGGCGGCATCGAGCTCACCGAGGAGACCGGGGTCCGGTTCCCGTCGCACGAGACGAGCTTCCGCCTCGGCCAGCTCCACTTCGTCACGCGGGTCCCGCTCGAACGGGACGAGGCGGACCGGACTCGCGTGTACCGGGCGATGCGGGCCGGCCAGTTCTACAACGCCTTCGACGGGTTTGCCTCCGCCGCGGGCTTCGGGTTCGAGGCGCACGACGCGGGCCAGGTCGCGCTGATGGGCGAGACGGTGCGCCTGAGCCCCGGCCTCACGCTCGAGGTGCGGGTACCCCCGGTCGGCGAGAGCGTGGTGCGCCTCCTGCGGGACGGCGCCGCCGTGCACGAGGCGGCCGGTGCCCCCACCATGCGGCTGCCGGTAACCGAGCCCGGAGCCTACCGGGTCGAGGTCGACCTCCAGGCGAACCTCTTCCCCATCGCAGCGGCGCGGGCCATGCCGTGGATCTTCTCGAACGCCATCTACGTCCGGCCCTGAGCTCGTCGGCGGCGGGCTGGGCCGCCCTCCGACGGCCCTTCGGGCGCCCGCCTCGGCCCTTCTGGTCGATTGGCGGCCGGGACGGTGTCCCGGGCGTGGCGGCGAGGGGATCGGGCCTGCCTCCCCCCGGACAGCGCGGCCGCCCGACGTGATGCTCTTTCAGCACGCCAGGTCCGACGGCGAGACAGTCGCCGCCGCCAGCGAGCGCGGCGAGCAGCAGGCGCGATGGACGCTTCTCTTCTGTCTGGCGGGGCTGACGGCCGCGCGGGTCGCCTACCTCGCGGCCGGGGTCCTGGACCTGTCGGGCGACGAGGCTCACTACTGGGAGTGGTCGCGCCGGCTCGACCTCGCGTACTACTCGAAGGGCCCCCTGGTCGCCTACCTGATCCGCGGCCTCACGGGGATGCTCGGCGACTCCGCGTTCGCGATCCGGCTGGGCGCCGTGCTGGCGAGCCTGGCCGGCGCCTTCGCCCTCTACCGCCTCGGCCGCGACGCTTTCCGGGATCCGCGGGCGGGACTCCTCGCCACGGTCGGGCTCCAGCTCACGCCGCTCTTCTGGGCCGGGAGCCTGCTGATGACGATCGACCCGCCGTTCCTCCTCCTCTGGGTCCTGACGCTCCTCCTCCTCTACCGCGGCGCCGTCGAGGGCTCGGCCGCGGCGTGGGTGCTGGCGGGGGTCGCCGTCGGGCTCGGACTCCTGGCGAAGTACACGACGCTCTTCGTGCTGCCGGGCCTGCTGCTCTACCTCTGGCGCGCGCCCGAGGCGCGCCCCTGGCTGCGACACCCCGCGCCGTACGTCGCGGCCGCGCTCGCGCTGGCGCTCGTCGCGCCGGTGATCGCGTGGAACGCCGGCCACGGCTGGGTGTCGGCGCGCCACGTCGCGAGTCAAGGGCGGGGCGCCGGGCTCAGCTGGGTCGAGCCGCTCGAGTTCCTGGGTGCCCAGGTCGGCATTCTCACTCCGCTCGTGGCCGGCCTGCTGGCCTGGGCGGCGTGGTATGGCTTCCGGGAGGGGTTCGTGCGAGGGCGCGAGCCCTACCGCTTCCTGATGGCGTTCGCCACGCCGATCCTGCTCTTCTATCTCCTCCTGTCGTTCCAGGGCAAGGTCCAGGCGAACTGGCCGGCGGCGGCCTACCCCCCGCTCGCGGTGGTGGCGGCCGGCGGCCTGCTCGAGCGACGCCAGCGGCTCGGCGCCGCGGGGCGACGGGCGCAGCGCCGCTTGCTCCTCGCGGCGGCCGTCGTGGCGCTCGCCGTGAGCCTGGCCGGGCACGCGACGGATCTCCTCGGCGTGCCCCCGGAGCTCGACCCGACGACCCGGCTCAAAGGATGGCGCGACCTCGCCGCGACGGTCTCGCGCCTCCACCGGGAGATGCCGGCGCCCCAGCGGACCTTCCTCGCGGCGGACAGCTACCAGGTCACGAGCGAGCTCGCCTTCTACGTCCCTGGGGGAGCGCCCGCGTATAATGTCAACCTGGGTCGGCGGCTCAACCAGTACGACCTCTGGGAGGGTCCCCACACGCGGGTCGGGTGGGATGCCATCTACGTGCGGGAAGGCGTGGGCGAGGTGGACGAGCGCGTCAGCCGGGCATTCGAGCGGATCGAGGGGCCGTTCGTGGTCGAGGTCCGACGCGGAGGCCGCACGGTGCGCGCCTTCGCCATCTATCGCGGCTACGGATTCCGCGGGCTGCCCTCGCCGACGCGGCCGCCGAGCTACTGAGGGCGGGGCGCCCCGCGGGCGCGGCCGGCGCGAAGGTCGGGCCGGCCGGCGCGCCGCCGCCGCCCCGCATCGCGGATGACGTCCGCGCGCGCCGCCGTCCCGCCGCCGCGCCTCTCCGTCGTCATCCCCGCCTACAACGAGGAGCCGAACGTCGAGCCCTGCTATCGCGAGCTGGTCGGCGTGCTGAGCGGGCTCGGCCACGCCTTCGAGGTGATCGTCGTGGACGACGGCTCGACCGATGGCACCTTCGCCGCCCTCGGCGCCCTGGCCGCCGCCGATCCCCGCCTGCGCGTGATCCGCTTCCGGCGCAACGCGGGACAGACGGCCGCGCTCGCCGCCGGATTCCGCGCGGCGCGCGGCGACGTCGTGGTGACGCTCGACGCCGATCTCCAGAACGACCCGCGCGACATCCCCCGGCTCCTCGAGGCGCTGGCCGGCCACGACGCCGTGTGCGGCTGGCGCGTGGCGCGTCGGGACCCGTGGGCCAAGCGGGTCGCGTCCCGCGTGGCGAACCGCGTCCGCCAGCGTTTCACGGGCGACGGGGTCCACGACACGGGCTGCATGCTCAAGGCGTTCCGGCGTGATGCGCTGGCGCCGCTCCCGCTCTACCGCGGCATGCACCGGTTCCTGCCGGCGCTCCTGCGTCTCGAGGGCTTCCGCGTCGGCGAGGTCCCGGTGCGCCATCGGCCGCGGCGGGCCGGGCGGTCGAAGTACGGCAACTGGAGCCGGCTCTGGGCGGGGCTCGCCGATCTGTGGGCCGTCCGGTGGATGGCCCGGCGGCGACTGGACTACGAGATCGCGGAGGAGCGGAATCGCCCCGGGAGCGCCCCCGCGGCGCCCCCGGGAGGGACGGAGCCAGAACCGGTCGGGGGCCGACGCCCGGACGGGGGCGGGGGCGCGCGGCCCCCCGGCGGCGGAGCGGCGCGATGAGGAGCGCCCGTGGGCCCGTCCTCCTGCTCGTGTTCGTCGCTCTCTTCGTCGCGCTCGAGGCCGTCCCGTTCTACACGGACTGGCTCTGGTTCCAGGAGGTGGGGTACGACAGCGTGTTCCTGCGCGTGGTCGGGCTCCGGGGCGGCCTCTTCATCGCCGTCGGCGTGTTCAGCTTCCTCTTCCTCGGCGCCAACCTCCGCGCGGCCGCCTACGCGCGCCCCCCCGACGTCTTCTGGGAGCTCGAAGAGCCGCTGGGGCTGCCCAGCCGGGTGATCCTCGAGCCGCTGCTCCGCCGGGTGCTCGTCCCGACGACCATCCTGATCGCGCTCCTCTTCGGGCTCGCCGCCAGCGGCGAATGGCAGACCCTGCTGGTCTACCGGAACGCGCAGACCTTCGGCGTCGTGGATCCGATCTTCCAGCGGGACGTCGGTTTCTACGTGTTCCGGCTGCCGCTGTGGCGCCGGGCGCTCGACTGGACCTTCCTGCTGGTCGGGTGCACGCTCGTCGCCACCGCGGTCATCTACTTCCTGGGCCGGGTCCTGGTCCTGACGGCCCGGGGGCCCGTGATCACGGCCCGGGCCCGCGTCCATCTGCTGCTGCTGGTCGCCGTCCTGCTCTTCGCCAAGGCCCTCGACTTCTACTACGACCGGTACGACCTCCTCTACTCGCAGCGTGGCGCGGTGCTCGGTGCGACGTACACGGACGTCCACGCGACCCTGCCGGCGCTCTCCGCGTTGACCGTGCTCGCGGCACTGTGCGGCGCGGCGGCGCTCGTGCAGGTGCTGCGGCGCGGCGCCCGCCCGGTGTTCGCCGGGCTCGTGGTGCTGGCGCTCGGCTGGATCGCCGGCGTGTGGGCGTACCCCACGGTCCTCCAGCGCCTGCGCGTCGCGCCGAACGCGCTGGTCGCGGAGAGCCCGTACATCGGACACCACATCCGGCTGACCCGGCGGGCGTTCGGGCTCGACCGGATCGAGGAGCGCGAGTTCCCGGCCCGGGAGGGGCTGGGGGCCGACGCCCTCGCCCGGAACGCCGGCACCCTCCGGAACGTGCGCCTCTGGGACCACGGCCCGCTGCTCGCCACGTTCGCCCAGCTCCAGGAGATCCGCACCTACTATCGCTTCGTGGACGTGGACAACGACCGATACGTGATCGATGGCGATTACCGGCAGGTCATGCTCTCGGCCCGTGAGCTCTCCTATCAGAACCTGCCGCGGGACCCCCAGGGCCGGGACACCGACCGCCAGTGGATCAACGAGCACCTCCAGTACACGCACGGCTACGGGGTGGTGCTCGGCCCCGTGAACCGGATCACGGGCGAAGGCCAGCCGGAGTTCTTCATCCGCGACATCCCCCCCGCCTCGAGCGTCTCGCTCCGGGTGACGCGGCCGGAGATCTACTATGGCGAGGTCGCGAACGAGTACGTCTTCGTCCGCACCCGCTCGCAGGAGATCGATTACCCGGCGGGGGACGAGAACGTCTACACGACCTACCAGGGGCGGGGCGGCGTCCCCGTCGGCGGGCTGGGGCGGCGGTTACTCCTGGCGCTCCGGTTCGGCTCCTACCGGATCCTGCTCAGCGACGAGATCGGCCCGGAGAGCCGGGCCATGTACTACCGCCAGGTCGGCGAGCGCGTCCGCCGCATCGCGCCCTTCCTCCGGTTCGACGCCGACCCGTACCTGGTCATCCGCGCCGACGGCAGCCTCGCCTGGCTGATCGACGGCTACACGACGAGCGACCGCTTCCCCTACGCCGAGCGCGTGGCGGGCTTCGGCAACTACATCCGCAACTCGGTCAAGGCGGTCGTGGACGCCTACCACGGCGCCGTCACCTTCTACGTCGCGGACGACCAGGACCCGATGATCCGCGCCTACGCGCAGGCCTTCCCGGGGCTGCTGCGGCCGATCGGGGAGATGCCCGTGGACCTCCGGGCCCACGTCCGGTATCCGGCCGGCCTGTTCGCGATCCAGGCGCGGATGTACGCGACCTATCACATGCAGGACGCGCGCGTCTTCTACAACAAGGAGGACCTCTGGTCGATCCCGCGGCGGCCGGAGGGCGGGCGCGACCGCGACATCGAGCCCTACTACACGATCATGCGGCTGCCCGGCCAGCCGACTGAGGAGTTCGTCCTCCTCATGCTGTTCACGCCGCTCCGGCGAGACAACATGATCGCCTGGCTCGCCGCCCGCTCGGACGGGGAGCAGTACGGGCGGCTGACCGCCTTCCTGTTCCCGAAGCAGCGGCTCATCTACGGTCCGCGGAACGTCGACGCCCGGATCGACCAGGACCCGGTGATCTCGCAACAGCTCTCGCTCTGGAACCAGCACGGCTCGACGGTGATCCGGGGGAGCCTGCTGGCGATCCCCATCGAGGAGTCGCTGCTCTACGTGGAGCCGCTCTACCTGGCCGCGGAGCGCGGCTCGATCCCCGAGCTCCGCCGGGTCTTCGTCGCCTACGGCAACCAGATCGCGATGGAGGAGACGCTCGAGGCGTCGCTCCAGGCGATCTTCGGCCGCCGCTCCGCGGTCGCGGCCCGGTCGGCCGACGCCCGGCCCGCGCCCGGCGCCGCGGGCGCCGTGGAGGCCCTGGTCGGGCGCGCCTGGGACGCCTGGAGCCGCGGGCAGGAGTCGCTGCGGCGCGGGGACTGGGCGGCGTACGGCGAGGCGCAGAAGCGGCTCGAGGAGGTCCTCCAGACGCTCCGCGACCGCTCCGGCCCCTCACCCCGCCAGGATGGGACGCCCCTCCCCGGGCCGGGACGCGCGGCCCCCCCACCCCGGTAGGACGACCGAGGACGACGCGGGGCGACGCGGATCGGGCCGCTTCAGGTCCTCGCGCGGAGGAAGAGGAAGAGCCCCAGAGTCGCGAACAGGAAGTTCGCCGACCAGGCCCCCACGATGGGGGGCAGGACCTCCGTCCGGGCGAGCGCGACCGCCGCCGAGTGGACGAGGAAATAGCCGAGCCCGAGCGCGAGGCAGAGGGCGATGCCGATGAGGCGGCCGGCCCGCGGGGACTGGAGCGCGAACGGGATCCCGACCAGCGCCATGATGAGGTGCGCGAAGGGGAAGGAGAGCTTCGAGTAGAGGTCCACCAGGTACTTCGCCACCTTGTGCCCGCCGGCCTGCAGTCGGCCGATGTACGCGCGCAGCTCCAGGTAGTTCATGACGTCCGGCGCCTTGGGGATCTGGGCGAAGTCCTGGAAGCGCTCGGGCAACTCGAGTTTCGCCTCGCGGAAGGGCCGCGGCTCGTCGGCCTCGCCGGCGCGGAAGCGGCGCACGAAGCCCTCGCGGATCTCCCAGCTCTGGTTGAACTCGCGCCAGCGCATGCTCCGGGCGTCCCACCGCTGGCGGAGGGCGAAGTCGGGCCCCAGCTCGAAGATCGAGATCCCGCTCAGCTCCTGGTTCGCCGGGTCCAGCAGGTCGATGTGGTAGATGCGGCTCGCCGCGTCGGCCCCCTCACGGCCCCGGTACCAGATCTGGCTCCGCTTCTGGAGGTGCGGGAGCGTCCGCCGCTTGATCTTGGTCTCGTCCACCTCGACGCCCTTCTGGTTGAGCACGGGCATGACGATCTCCTGGAAGGAGAGCGAGCCGAGGGTGACCAGCGCGGCGAGCCCGAAGACCGGCAGGCTCACACGATAGAGGCTGATCCCCCCGGCCTTGAGCGCGGTCAGCTCGTTGCTCCGGGACAGGTTCAGGAAGAGCAGGATCGTGCTCATGAGGACGACGATGTGGAGGCCCTGGTAGACGAAGGGCGGGGTCCGGTAGAGGAAGTGCTCGAGGATGTAGGCGAGCGGCGGTTTCTGCTTGATGTAGCGGTCGAGGGTGGTCATGAGGTCGCCGATGATGACGACCACCGTGGTCAGGGCGAGGCCATAGGCGAACAGGGTCAGGAACTCGCGGCTCAGGTAGCGGTCGACGAGGATCAGGAAGCGGTGGCTCGGCTGCGGCCGCCGGCGGCGCCGGCGCCGCAGGGTCGACCGGTCGGCCCCGGGCGGCGGCGACCGGCGCGCGAGCCGGCGGCCGCGCCGCGCCAGGGCGAGGCCGAGCCGCTGGAGCGGCGCGGCGAAGGGCAGGGGCCGCTCCCGGAGGCTCGCCTGGAAGAGGTAGAGGCCGAGGGCGCCCACGACGAGGTTGGGCGTCCACATCGCCGCCCAGGGCGGGAGGCGTCCCGCGTCCCCCATCGTCTCGCCGACCGTCAGGAAGACGTAGTAGAAGAGCACGATCGGCAGGAGCACCACGAATGCCGCCCAGCGCCCGCCCCGGTGCGTGCGGATGCCGAGCGGGACCCCGACCAGCGCAAAGACCAAGCACGCGGTCGGGATGGCGTACTTCTTGTGGATCTCCACCAGGTAGGCGTTCGGGTTGCCTCCCGTGCGCGCCGCGTCGGCGGCGCTCTGGTGGAGCTCGGTCAGCGTCATCTCGCGGTCGCCCTTGGGCGCCCCGCTCTCGCTGACCAGCGGATTCTCCAGCGTCAGGGTGAGGTCGTAGAGCCGGAACATGACCTGGCGGTACTTCTGGAACGTCCGCGGCACCGTCTCGTGGACCGTGCCGTCGATCAGCCGGAGGGTGATGCGCTGGTTGGCCTCGTCGGTGATGAGCCGGCCCTCGCGCCCCGTGATCACCCGCAGCTCGTCGGGCTTCCGCTCGTCGGCCACGAAGACGTTGCGGAGACCCATGCGGTCCGGCGCCATCTCCTCGACGTAGATCACGAACTGGCCGAAGGTGTCGTTGAAGATCCGCTCCTTGATCCCGACCGACGCCTGCGTGCGCAGGATATCGAAGATGAGCGACTTGAAGGCGTAGTTGGCGCGTGGCACCGCCTCGATCATCAGGACGGCCGTGACGGCGGCGGTACCGATCCCGAAGACGACGACCGGCCGGAGCAGCCGGAGCGGGCTGACGCCGGAGGCCTTCAGGGCGACGATCTCCATGTCGGCGGAGAGCCGCCCGAACGCGATGAGGATCGCCAGGAGGAAGCCGATCGGGATGGTGAGGACCAGAAACGCGGGCATGATGTAGGTGAGCAGCAGCAGGACCAGGTGAACGGGGACCCCCTTGTTGATGATGAGGTCGGTGAGGTCGAAGATCTTGTCGAGGAGGAGGAGGAACGTGAAGATGAAGATCCCGAGCACGAACGGGAACGCCAGCTCCTTCCAGACGTAACGGTCGAGGATCTTCACCCGCGGCTCCTCGCGTCATTCTAGCAGAGGCCGCCGCGCGGGCGCCGGGGCGGCCGGCGCGCGGTGGGGGGGCCCGGCGCGGGATGCTAAAATGCGGTCGTGCCGCCATCAGCCCCGCGCGAGCCTCGCCCCCTGGAGACCTTGCCCGACCGGTACGACCCGCGCCAGGCGGAGGAGCGCTGGTACCGGATCTGGGAGGAGCGCGGCTACTTCCGGGCCGATCCCTTCGCCAAGGCCAAGCCCTACGCCATCGTCATCCCGCCGCCGAACGTCACCGGCTCCCTCCACATCGGACACGCCCTCAACAACACGCTGCAGGACGTCCTGATCCGCTGGAAGCGGATGGAGGGGTTCAACGCCCTCTGGCAGCCGGGCACCGATCACGCCGGCATCGCCACGCAGGTCGTGGTCGAGCGCCAGCTCGCCGCCGAGGGAACGAGCCGCGAGGCGCTCGGGCGGGAAGCCTTCGTCAAGCGCGTCTGGAAGTGGAAGGAGGAGTCCGGCGGCACGATCGTGCGCCAGCTCAAGCGGCTGGGGGCCTCGTGTGACTGGGAGCGGGAGCGCTTCACCATGGACCCCGGCCTGTCCGCCGCGGTGCGGGAGGTATTCGTCCGCCTCTGGGAGGAAGGGCTCATCTACCGCGGGGACTACATCGTCAACTGGTGCCCCCGCTGCCGCACGGTCCTCTCCGACCTGGAGGTCGAGCACGACGAGCGGGACGCCGAGCTCTACTACATCAAGTACGGGCCGCTGACGCTCGCCACGGTGCGCCCGGAGACCAAGCTGGGGGACACCGCGCTCGCCGTGCATCCCAAGGACCGGCGCTACGCGCGCTACGTGGGCCAGACCCTCACCATCCCCTCGGTGGAGGGGACGATCGAGATGAAGGTCGTCGCGGACGCGGCCGTGGACCCGAAGTTCGGCACGGGGGTGGTCAAGGTCACGCCCGCCCACGATCCGGCCGACTTCGAGATCGGCCGGCGACACGGCCTCGAGGTCCGGCAGGTGATCGGGTTCGACGCGCGGATGAACGAGCGGGCCGGGAAATACCAGGGGCTCGATCGCTTCGAGGCGCGCCAGCGGGTCCTCGACGACCTGCGCGCGCTCGGGCTCCTCGAGAAGACGGAGCCCTACCGCCACCGCGTGGGGGTCTGCTACCGGTGCAAGACCGTCGTCGAGCCGCTCGTCTCCAAGCAGTGGTACCTGCGCACGAAGCCGCTGGCCGAGCCCGCGATCAAGGCGGTGCGCGACGGCCGCACCCGGATCGTGCCGCGGATGTGGGTCAAGACCTACTACGCGTGGATGGAGAACATCCGCGACTGGTGCATCTCCCGTCAGCTCTGGTGGGGCCACCGGCTCCCGGTCTGGTACTGCGACGCCGAGGGAACGACGCACGTCTCGCGCGAGGACCTCGCGGAGTGCCCCCAGTGCCGGGGGCCGCTTCGCCAGGACGAGGACGTGCTCGACACCTGGTTCTCGTCGGCGCTGTGGCCGTTCTCCACGCTCGGCTGGCCGCGCGAGACGCCCGAGCTGAAGACGTTTTACCCGACCTCGTGCCTGGTCACGGGCTTCGACATCCTCTTCTTCTGGGTCGCGCGCATGATGATGATGGGCCTCCACATCATGGGGGAGGTCCCGTTCCGGGACGTCTACATCCACGCCCTCGTGCGCGACATGGAAGGCCAGAAGATGTCGAAGTCGAAGGGCAACGCGATCGACCCGCTCGAGGTCATGGACCAGTACGGGACGGACGCCCTTCGCTTCACCCTCGCCGCGCTCGCCGCCCAGGGCCGCGACGTCCGGCTCTCCGCGGAGCGGATCGAGGGCTATCGGAACTTCGCCAACAAGATCTGGAACGCCGCGCGCTTCGCGCTCCTGAACCTCGGCGACTACCGGCCGGCGCTGGCCCGCAAGGCCGCCCCGGCGCTCGCCGACCGGTGGATCCAGAGCCGCCTCGCGGGGACCGTCGCCGCCGTGCGGCGGGCGCTCGCCGCCTATCGGTTCAACGAGGCGGCCGGCGCCGTCTACCAGTTCCTGTGGCACGAGTACTGCGACTGGTACGTGGAGTGGTCCAAGCTCGCGCTCTATCGCGGCGACGATCCCGCGGCCCGCGCCCGGACGCAGGCCACGCTCCGCGAGGTCCTCGAGACCGCGCTCCGGCTCCTCCACCCGTTCATGCCGTTTCTCACCGAGGAGGTGTGGCAGCGTCTGCCGAAGGGCCGCGGCGCGCCGGCGAGCATCATGCTGGCGCGCTTTCCCCGGCCGCGGCGGGGGGCGGCGGACCCGCGGGCGGAGGCCGAGATGGGCCTGCTCATGGCCGTGGTCACGGCGGTCCGGAACGTCCGGAGCGAGATGCAGATCCCGGCGGGGCGCTCGCTCAGCGTCATCGTCCGGCCGCCAGACGCGGCGCAGGCCGCGCTCCTCCAGGACGCCCTCGCGCCGCTCGGCGCACTGGCGCGGGCGGAGGTCCGCGTGGACCCGGCGGCGGTGCGCCCGCCCCGGTCAGCCCTCGGGCTGGCCGAGGGGTGCGAGGTCTACATCCCGCTCGAAGGCGTCGTGGACCTCTCCGCGGAGCGACGGCGGCTCGAGCGCGACCTCGGCCGGGTGGAGGAGGAGCTCGCGCGGCTCGAGGCCAAGCTCGCCCGCCCGGAGTTCCGGGAGCGGGCGCCGGCCGACGTGGTGGCCCGGGAGGAGGCGCGCCGAGCCGAGCAGGGGGCCCTCGGCGCGAAGCTCCGCGAGGCGCTCGAGCGGCTGCATGGGGCGGACGGCGGCCCCTGAGACGACGCCCGGTCAGGCGGATGCCGCCCTGACCCGCGCCTTCGCCGGCTGCCTCCCCGGCGGGCGCCTCGGCGGCCCGCTCCTCGCGTACGCCTCGGTCGACTCCACCCAGGCGGTCTGTCGCGACCTGGCCGGCACGGGCGCGCCGGAGGGGACCGTCGTGGTCGCCGACCACCAGACGGCCGGCCGCGGTCAACGCGGCCGCAGCTGGATCGCGCCGCCGGGCCGGGCCCTCCTCTTCTCCTGCCTCTTCCGCCCGCCGCTGCCGGTGGCGCGGTGGCCGGAGCTGACGCTGGCCGGCGCGACCGCCGTGGCCGAGGCGCTCGAGGCGCAGTGCGGCCTCGTGCCGCGCCTCAAGTGGCCGAACGACGTCCTGGTGGGGGAGCGGAAGCTCGCCGGGGTGCTGGCCGAGGGCGTGGCGGGGCCCGCGCCGTTCGTCGTGCTCGGGGTGGGGATCAACGTCGCCCAGCGGGATGAGGACTGGCCGCCCGAGCTCCGCGGACAGGCCGTGTCGCTGGCCGAGCTCGGCCATGCGATCGGCCGCGCGCGGCTGCTCGCCGCCGTGCTCGGCCGTCTTGCCGCCCGCTACGAGGCCCTGCTCGACGGCGGCGCCACGCTGCCCCGGCGGCCGGGCTCGGCGTCCGGGGAGGTGTCCTGATGCTGCTCGTCCTCGACGTCGGCAACACCAACACGGTGCTCGGAGTCTACGAGGGGCGCCGGCTCCTCGCGTCCTGGCGACTCACCAGCCGCCGGGAGCAGACCGCGGACGAGTACGGCGTCTTCACGCAGACGCTCCTGCGGGGCCGCGAGATCGATCCCGCCGCGATCACGGACGTCGCCATCTCGTCGACCGTCCCCCCCGTCCAGCCGACGCTGGCGGAGATGGCGCTCCGCTACTTCGGCGTGACGCCGCTCGTGGTGGAGCCCGGGGTGAACGTGCCCCTCCCCATGCGCGTCGACTACCCCGCCGAGGTCGGCGCGGACCGCGTCGTCAACGTCGTGGCGGGAATCGAGCTCTACGAGCCGCCGCTCATCATCATCGACTTCGGGACGGCCACGACCTTCGATTGCGTGTCCTCGCAGGGCGAGTTCCTGGGCGGGGCGATCGCGCCGGGGATCACCACGGCGGCGGAGGCGCTCGTCTCCAAGGCGGCGCGGCTCTTCCGCGTGGAGCTCGTGCCGCCGCAGGAGGCGATCGGCCGCAACACGGTGACGAACATCCAGTCGGGCGTCATCTACGGCTATGCCGGCCTCGTCGACGGGCTCGTCGAGCGCATGCGCGCGGAGATCCCGGGGACGGTCACCGTCGTCGCCACCGGGGGGCTCGCGGGGCTCATGCAGGAGGTGGCGCGCTCGATCCAGATCGTGAGCCCGGACCTGACCCTGGAAGGCCTGCGGATCGTCTACGAGCGCTCCCGGGGCGGGGGCCGCCCGCGGGGCGAAGCGGGCCGGGCCAGGCTTGACACCGCGGCGGGCGGCCCCCTATAATCTCCCAACATCTTGTGGTCGAGGTCGTGAGACGTCCCTAGGGGTAGGGTCGGGCCAACCGAGGAGGAGCGACGGCATGGGGATGTGGATCGGTCGAGGCCGAAAGGCCCGGATCGCGTACGGGTTCGACGACATTGCCCTGGTCCCGGGCACGGTCACCATCAACCCGAACGAGGTGGACGTCTCCTGGGAGGTCGGCGGCCGCCGGATCGAGCTGCCGATTCTCGCCGCCGCCATGGACGGCGTCACGGATCCCCGCTTCGCCATCGAGATGGGCCGCCTGGGCGGCCTGGCCGTGCTCAATCTGGAGGGTATCCAGACCCGGTACGAGAATCCGGACGAGGTCATCGAGCGGATCGTCTCCTCGAGCCAGGAGGAGGCGACCCGGATCATCCAGTCGATCTACGGCGAGCCGATCAAGGAGGACCTCATCCACCGCCGGGTGACCGAGATCAAGAAGGGCGGCGGCGCCGTGATCGTCTCCTCGATTCCCCAGCGCGCCATGCGCTTCGCCAAGCTGGCCGAGGAGGCCGGCGCCGACTTCTTCGTCGTCCAGTCCACCGTGACGACCGCCCGGCACATCGCGACCGAATACGAGCCGCTCGACTTCCGGCGGCTCAAGCGCGAGCTCGCCATCCCGCTGATCGTGGGCAACTGCGTCACCTACGAGGCCACGCTCGAGCTGATGCAGACCGGCGTGGACGGGCTCCTGATCGGACTCGGGCCGGGCGCCGCCTGCACGACCCGCGAGGTGCTCGGCCTCGGGGTCCCGCAGGTCACCGCGACCGCCGACGCGGCTGCGGCGCGCGACTTCTACTACAAGCAGACCGCCCGCTACGTGCCCGTCATCGTGGACGGGGGGATGACGACCGGCGGGGACATCTGCAAGGCGCTGGCCGCCGGGGCGGACAGCGTCATGATCGGCTCGGCCTTCGCGCGGACGCTGGAGGCGCCGGGGCGGGGGTATCACTGGGGCATGGCCACACCGCACTCGAACCTGCCCCGGGGCACCCGGATCCGCGTCGGGGTCGTCGGCCCGCTCGAGCAGATCCTCCTCGGCCCCGCCTTCACCGACGACGGGACCATGAACCTGATCGGGGCCCTCAAGACCTGCATGGGCTCGGTCGGCGCGCGGACGATCCGGGAGCTCCAGCTCACGGAGCTCATCATCGCGCCCGCGATCAAGACCGAGGGGAAGATCTTCCAGAAGGCCCAGCGGGTCGGCATGGGCAAGTAGCCCGCGTGGTCCCGCGGCCGGGCCGTGGGACGGGACCTCGCCGCGGGAGCGGCGCAGGGGCCGGCGCGGGGCGGCCGGCCGGCCCGACGGTGAGGTGAGGATGGACAGGGTCGCCGTCGTCGATTTCGGCTCCCAGTACACCCAGCTGATCGCCCGCCGGATTCGCGAGGCCGGCGTCTACTCCGAGATCTTTCCGCCCAGCGTCCCCGTCGAGCGGCTCCTCGACTACCAGGCGGTCGTCCTCTCCGGCGGCCCGGCGAGCGTGTACGACGAAGGCTCGCCGCTCCCGCCGGTCCGCCTCTTCGAGAGCGGGCTGCCGGTGCTCGGCATCTGCTACGGCATGCAGGCAATGGCCTACCTGCTCGGCGGCGAGGTCGTGCCCAGCGATCATCGCGAGTACGGGCGCGCCGAGGTGCGGCTCGAGGCCCCGGACGTCCTGCTGGAGGGCGTCCTCCCCGACGCCGGTCCCGGCGCCCTGGCCGTCTGGATGAGCCACGGGGACTCGGTGCTCGCCCCCCCGCGCGGGTTCCGGCGACTCGGCGGGACGGGGAGCTGTCCCGTCGCCGCGATGGCGGACGCGGCGCGGCGCCTCTACGCCGTCCAGTTCCACCCCGAGGTCGCTCACACCCCCCAGGGGCGGCGCATCATCGAGAACTTCCTCTTCCGCATCGCCGGGCTCACGCCGGGCTGGTCCATGGCCTCGTTCGCGGACCAGGCGGTCGAGGCGATCCGGCGCCAGGTGGGCGATGGCCGGGTGCTCTGCGCCCTGTCGGGGGGCGTGGATTCGGCCGTCGTGGCCGCGCTCGTCCACCGAGCGGTCGGCGACCGGCTGCACTGCGTCTTCGTGGACAACGGGCTCCTGCGCAAGGGGGAAGGGGAGTCGGTGCGGCGCACCTTCCAGGAGCACTTCCGCATGAACCTCGTCTACGCGGACGCGGGGAAGCGCTTTCTGGATCGGCTGCGCGGCGTGACGGATCCGGAGGAGAAGCGGAAGCTCATCGGTGCGGAGTTCGTGGTGGTCTTCGAGGAAGAGGCGGCGCGCCTCGGGAGCGTGCCGTTCCTCGCCCAGGGCACCCTCTACCCCGACGTCATCGAGTCGACGTCGTTCCGCGGGCCGTCGGCGACCATCAAGACGCATCACAACGTGGGCGGGTTGCCGGCGGACCTCGGCTTTGCGCTGGTGGAGCCGCTGCGCGAGCTGTTCAAGGACGAGGTGCGGCAGGTGGGCACGCTCCTCGGGCTCCCACCGGAGATCGTCTGGCGCCAGCCCTTCCCCGGCCCCGGGCTCGCCGTGCGGATCCTGGGAGAGGTCACGGAAGAGCGGCTGGCCCTGGTCCGGGAGGCGGACGCGCTCGTCCAGGAGGAGGTCGACGCGGCCGGGATCGCCCGGGAGCTCTGGCAGGCCTTCGCCGTGCTGCTGCCGGTGCGGACGGTCGGCGTCATGGGCGACTTCCGGACCTATGCGCAGGTCATCGCGCTGCGCGCCGTCGTCAGCCAGGACGCGATGACGGCCGACTGGGCGCGCCTCCCGTACGACGTGCTCGCCCGGATCTCGAGCCGGATCATCAACGAGGTGAAGGGCATCAACCGCGTCGTCTACGACGTCTCGTCGAAGCCGCCCAGCACCATCGAGTGGGAATAGGCCGGGAGGCGCCGTGACCGCGGGGGAGGGCGGCCCATGGGCAAGCTGATCTTCGCGGGGGTGTTCCTCGTCGTCGGTCTCGCACTCCACGCCGCCCTGGGGCGCCAGGCGGACCGCCTGCCGGCGACCGTGCGGGCCGCGGTCTCCCACGCCCTCCTCGGCATCGCCATCGGGGTCCCGGTCGCCGTCCTCGCCTTCTCCATCTTCCGGATCATCCCCGCCGGCCACGTCGGGGTGAAGGTGCTCTTCGGCCAGGTGGACCCGGTCCCGCTGCGCGAAGGGCTGAACCTCGTGTGGAACCCGCTCTACGACGTGGTCACCATGGACGCGCGCGTCGAGAAGCACACGGCGAAGTACGACGCGGCGTCGAACGACCTCCAGGCGGTGCACGTCGAGATGGTGCTCAACTACCGCCTCATGCCGGACCGGGCACCCGACGTCTACCGGAGCATCGGCCTCGGCTACTCCGCGGTCATCATCGATCCGGCCGCGCAGGAGGTCCTGAAGGCCAACACGGCGCTCCACAACGCGGCCGAGATCCTCCAGAAGCGGGCGGCCATCAAGGCGGACATCCACCGGGACCTCACCCTGTGGCTCGCCAAGTACGGGATCGAGATGAAGGAGGCCGCCCTCGCCAACATCCGCTTCGACGTCGCCTACGAGAAGGCCATCGAGGCCAAGCAGATCGAGGAGCAGAAGGCCGAGCAGAAGCGCTACGAGCTCATCCAGGCTCAGCGGCAGGCCGAGATCATGGCGGCGCAGGCCAAGGGCAAGGGCGACGCCGCGCGGGAGGAGGCCAAGGGGGTGGCCGACGCGCTGCGGATCAAGGGCGAGGCCGAGGCGACCTACAACACGCGCGTGGCGACGTCGCTGACGCCGGTCCTCATCCAGCAGCAGTACCTCGCCCGGTGGGACGGGCGGCTCCCCCAGTACACGCTGGGCGGCAACGTCGTCCCGCTCCTCCAGCTCCCGGGGGCGCCCACGGATGGCGGCCGGCGCTAGCCCGCCGTCCGGGCGGCCGCCGCGCCTGTCCGCCGTGATCCCGTCCCGGGTGACGCGGCCGCTCGCCGCCGACGCCCTCGGGGCGGACGGCCGCGCGCAGCCGCTCCCGCCGCGCCGGCCGGAGACCGCGGACGAACGGAGGAGGCACTGATGAGCATGGAGGGTATCGCGCGGCTGTTCGTGGGGATCGGGTTCCTGTGGATCGCGATCGTCCTGATCGTCGGGCTTGCGGGCGGCTTCGACAAGCCGTACGGCTGGTTCAAGCTCCTCGAAGACACGTCGGGGTGGAACTGGACCCGGCCGGTGTACCTGGCGCTCGCGCTCTTCGTCGTGCCGGTCGGGATGGTGACCCTCCTCCGCGACATCCTGAACGATCCGGTCGCCCTGTGGGTCAAGTGGTCGGCGCCGGGCGCCTTTCTCGCGATCTACGCGTTTTTCCTCGCCGCCGCGCTGCCGGACGTCGGCGGTCCGCTCTTCCAGTGGATCGAGACGGTGTCCCCCGGCGCTCCCGCGGGGAGCGCCGGGCCGCCGGCTCCGGCCGGTACCGGCGCGTGGCTCGTCCGCTTCGCCTTCGCCTTCGCCGTCCTGGCCGGCGTCCCGGGGATCGTCGGGGCCGTGGTCGGGCTGCTGACCGGGTCGAAGGCCGGGGTCCGCCGGAAGTGACGCCGGCCATGGCGCCGCGCGCCGACTTCGTCCACCTCCACGTCCACTCCGAGTACAGCCTGCTCGACGGGGCCGCCCACCTCCGCCGCCTGGTCGACCGCGCGGCGCGGCTCGGATTCCCGGCGCTCGCGCTCACGGATCACGGAAACCTCTTCGGCGCGATGGAGTTCTATCAGCTCGCGCGCGAGGCCGGGGTCAAGCCGATCCTCGGCGTCGAGCTCTACGTCGCCCCCGGGGGCCGCTTCGAGAAGGCGCCGCTCGACGGCCAGTACGAGGGGGCGAACCACGTGACCGTGCTGGTGCGGAACCTCGCCGGGTACCGAAACCTCATCAGGCTGGTGTCGAAAGGCTACCTCGAGGGCTTCTACTACAAGCCGCGCGTGGACAAGGAGCTCCTGGCGCAGCACGCGGACGGGCTGCTCGTCCTCTCGGGGTGCCTGAACTCCGAGGTCGCGCGCCTGCTGCTGGCCGGCGAGGAGCGGCGCGCGCGGGAGGTCGCCGGCTGGTACGCGGAGGTCTTCGGGCGCGAGCACTATTTCATGGAGGTGCAGGCGCACGGCCTCCCCGATCAGATCCGGGTGACCGAGGGGACGATCGGCATCGCTCGGGCGCTCGGGGTGGGGCTGGCCGGGACGAACGACGCCCACTACCTCGAGGCGGCCGACGGGCGGGCGCACGAGGTCCTGCTCTGCCTCCAGACCGGCGCGAAGCTCTCGGACCCCAGCCGCTGGCGGTTCGCCACCGAGGAGTTCTACCTCAAATCGGCCGAGGAGATGCGGAAGGTCTTCGCCGAGCTGCCCGACGCTTACGCGAACACGATGGCGGTGGCGGAGCGCTGCGAGCTCGAGCTGACCTTCGACCGGTTCCACCTGCCGCGCTACGAGGTCCCCCCCGGCCATACCCTGGACTCCTATCTCCGGGAGCTCGCCGAGGCGGGACTCCGGCTGCGCTACCCGGACCCGACGCCCGACGTCCTGGAGCGGCTGGCGTACGAGCTCGCGGTCATCCGGGAGATGCAGTTCTCCGGCTACTTCCTCGTCGTGTGGGACTTCATCAAGTACGCGAAGGACCGCCAGATCGCCGTGGGACCCGGTCGGGGCTCCGCGGCCGCGTCGCTGGTGGCGTACTGCCTCGGCATCACGACGGTCGACCCGCTGCGCTACGGGCTCGTGTTCGAGCGGTTCTTGAACCCGGGCCGCAAGTCGATGCCCGACATGGACATCGACTTCGCCGACGACCGCCGGGACGAGGTGATCGAGTACGTGGTCCGCAAATACGGGCGCGACAAGGTGGCCCAGATCATCACGTTCAACGTGCTGAAGGCCAAGGCCGTCATCCGCGACGTGGGACGCGTGCTGGGGATGCCGTTCGGCGAGGTGGACCGGATCGCGAAGTTCGTCCCCGAGACGCTCAACATCACGCTCGACGACGCCCTCCGGCAGAGTCCGGCCCTCGCCGAAGCCGTGAAGACGCGGCCCGAGGTGGCCGAGCTCTGGCAGATCGCCAAGCGCCTGGAAGGCCTGTCCCGGCACGCCGGCAAGCATGCCGCCGGGGTCGTCATCTCCGACGAGCCGCTGATCGAGCACGTGCCCCTCTATCGCGATCCGAAGAGCGAGGAGGTCATCACCCAGTACCCGATGGGGCCCATCGAGCGGCTCGGCCTCCTCAAGATGGACTTCCTCGGTCTCCGCACGCTGACCGTCATTGCCAATGCCGTCCAGCTCATCCGGGAGAGCCGGGGCGCGGCGGTGGATCCGGAGCGGATCCCCCTGGACGACGCCCGCACTTACCAGCTCCTCTCGGAGGCCCGGACGTTCGGCGTGTTCCAGCTCGAGTCGACGGGGATGCGGGAGGCCCTCCGCCAGCTTCGCCCCGAGCGGCTCGAAGACGTCATCGCCATGGTCGCCCTGTACCGGCCGGGCCCCATGCAGATGATCCCGGACTTCACCGCGCGCCGGCACGGGCGCGTCAAGTCGAGCTACGACCACCCGCTCATGGAGAAGCACCTCCAGGAGACCTACGGCATCATGGTCTACCAGGAGCAGGTGCTGCGGATCGCGGCCGATCTCGCGGGATTCTCCATGGGCGAAGCCGACGACCTCCGCAAGGCCATGGGCAAGAAGAAGCCCGAGCTCATGGCCGAGCAGCGCGCCAAGTTCCTGGCCGGCGCGAAGACGCGCGGCGTCAGAGAAAAGGTCGCCGAGCGGATCTTCGAGTTGATGGAGAAGTTCGCGGGCTACGGCTTCAACAAGGCCCACGCCACGGCCTACGGGATCATCGCCTACCAGACGGCGTACCTGAAGGCGAACTACCCGGTGGAGTTCATGGCCGCCCTGCTGACCTCCGAGATGGCGAACACCGACAAGGTGGTCGTCCACATCGAGGAGTGCCGGGCCATGGGGATCGAGCTGTCGCCGCCCGACGTCAACGTCTCCGGGCTCCGGTTCAGCGTGGCGGGGGAGACCATCCGGTTCGGCCTGGGCGCGATCAAGAACGTCGGCGAGAAGGCCATCGAGTCGATCGTGGCGGCGCGGGACCGCGAGGGCGCGTTCGCCGGCCTCGTCGACTTCTGCCGCCGCGTGGACATCCAGCTCGTCAACCGGCGGGTCGTGGAGAGCCTCATCAAGGCCGGCGCGTTCGACTCCCTGGGCCAGGCGCGCGCCCACCTGCTGGCGACCCTGGACGGGGCGTTCGAGGCCGGCCAGCGCCACCACCGCGAGCAGGCGGAAGGCCAGGCCTCCATCTTCGATCTGCTCGGGACGGGCCCGGGAGGCCGGCCGGCGGCGGAGCCGGCAACGACCGAGCCGCCCGTGCCCGAGTGGGAGCCGGACCAGCTCCTCCTCTACGAGAAGGAGGTGCTCGGCTTCTACCTCTCCGGCCACCCCCTCAAGCGCGTGTGGGCCGAGGCGCAGCGCCTGGGGGCGGTGGGCACCGCCGAGCTCGCGAGCCGCGACGACGGCTCGCGCGTCGTCGTGTGCGGGCTCGTCGGCGGGCTGCGGGAGATCAACACCAAGAACGGCGACCGCATGGCCTTCGTGACGCTCGAGGACATGGACGGGACGGTCGAGCTCACCGTCTTCCCAGAGACCTTCCGGCAGAGCGGGGGACACCTGCGGAGCGGCCTGCCGCTCCTGGTGCGGGGTCGGGTCGAGGGCGCGACGCCGCCCCGCAAGCTCCTCGCCGAGGACATCCGGCCGCTCGGGGAGGGGGAGGGCGGCCCGGCGCCGGCGGCCGCCTGCCGGGTCCGTGTCGCCGTCCCGGGCGCGACGCATGAGGCCCTCCGGGCCCTTCGCGCGCTCTGCGACCTCCATCCGGGGCCGGCACCCCTCTACCTCCACCTGGCGGTGGGGGAGGCGGAGATCGTGGTGCGGGCGCGCGGCGTGGGGGTGCGCCCGTCGCCCGCCCTGGTCGCCGCGGTGGAGGGCCTCCTGGGCCGCCGGAGCATCCGGCTGGACTGAGCCCATGGCGACGGTGGGCGACACGCTCGACTTCGAGAAGCCGCTGGTCGAGCTGGAAGCCCGGATCGGCGCCCTGCGGCAGGCCGATCGGCCGGGAGCCGCCGTCCAGGCGGCTGAGCTCGAGGAGCGGCTCCGGCGGCTCCAGCGCAAGGTCTTCGGCAGCCTCACCGCATGGCAGCGCGTCCAGCTCGCCCGTCATCCGCGGCGGCCCTACGTCCTCGACTTCGTGCGCCTGCTCATGGACGACTTCATCGAGCTGCACGGCGACCGCCTCTTCGGCGACGACCACGCCATCGTGGGCGGGCTGGCGCGGTTCGGCGCGCGCTCGGTGGTCGTCGTGGGGCAGCAGAAGGGGCGCGACACCAAGGAGAAGCTCTTTCGCAACTTCGGCATGCCGCATCCGGAAGGGTACCGGAAAGCGCTCCGGCTCATGCAGCTCGCCGAGAAGTTCGAGAAGCCCGTCATCACGCTGATCGACACGCCCGGCGCCTATCCGGGCCTCGGCGCCGAGGAGCGCGGGCAGGCCGAGGCCATCGCGCGGAACCTGCGCGAGATGGCGGGTCTCCGGACACCGATCGTCGCCGTGGTGACCGGCGAGGGCGGTAGCGGCGGGGCCCTGGCCCTCGGCGTCGCCGACCGGGTCCTCATGCTGGAGCACGCGATCTATTCGGTGATCTCGCCGGAAGGGTGTGCGGCGATCCTGTGGGAAGACGCGCGGCGGGCCCGGGACGCGGCCGAGGTGCTCCGGATCACCGCGCCCGATCTCCTCAAGCTCGGCGTGATCGACGCCGTCGTGGGGGAGCCGCCGGGCGGCGCCCACCGGAACTGGGAGGCGGCGGCGAAAGCGGTCCGCGCCGCGATCGAGGACGCGCTCGGGGAGCTGCGCGGGCTCAGCGGGGACGAACTGGTCCAGCAGCGCTACGCCAGGTTCCGGCGCATGGGGGTCTTCGAAGAGACCCTCTGACCCGGTCCTCCTTGACGAGATCCGCCCCCTCGTCCCGGGGCAGGCAGGCTCGAGCCGGTCGCTTCACTCGCGGCCGGGACGGCCGCGAGGCCGCAGGCCGAGCGCGTCACGGCCCAGCGGAAACCGCCGAGCGGCCAAGGCGCAGGCCGGGCGGGGCCGTCGGCCCCCGGCCGGGGAGGCGCGGATCGAGCGCCGCAGGCGCGTGAGACGTGACGGGGAGCCGGAAAGGGGGGGCGTCAGCCCCCCGCCGAAGTGAGAAGCGCCGCCGCCGTGTCCTCGTCGGTCACGAGGACGTTGGCGAAGCGGCCCCGCATCGCCCCCAGGATCGCGTCCCGCTTGTCGGGCCCCCCCGCCACCGCGATCACCAGCTTGCCGTAGGACGCGGAGAGGTCGCGCATCCGGTCCGCGGTCACCGCCAGCACCCGCTGCGTCAGGGGGCGCAGCTCTTTCCGGTCCACGATGACGCCGTGCCGGTCGTACGGGTGGTAGTTGATCTCGCCGACCACGCCGAGCGCCCGCAGCCGCCTCACGCTGACCCCGTAGAACGCGGCCAGCGAGCAGAAGCCCGCGGTCGCCTCGCCGATGAGCCCGATCCCGACCAGGGCGATGTCCACGTCGTTCGCCCCCTCGTAGATCCGCCGGATGTCCCGGTTCCGGAGCAGCCGGCGCCGCTCCCGCTGGCTCTCCGCCACCGAGCCGAGCACCTGGACGGGGAGGGCGTACGCGCGGACGGGGGGCCGATACTTGGCCGCCATCATGCCGACCAGGGTGTTGGGGAAGAGGTCCACGAGCTGGAGGGTGCTCTCGGCGGACAGAGGATAGAGCTCGAGATCGCGGAAGCGGCGCTCCCGGAGCGCCCGGATCGTGCAGTAGAGGGTGTAGCCGCAGGAGAGCCCGACGCGGATGCCGTCGGTCGCGACCTTCTCGAAGTACCGCGCCGCCGCGACGCCCAGGTCCTCCTTGATGTCGCGCGGCTCCCCGAGCGGGATCACGACCGCGTCGCGAAGCTTGAAGCGCTCGACGAGCGCCGCCTCCAGCCGCGGTCGCTTGGGCAGCTCGACTTCCACGCGGACGATCCCTTCGGCGAAGGCGCGCTTGAGGAGCCGCGAGACCTTGGACGAGGACACGCCCAGCTCGCGCGCGATCTCGTTCTGGTGCCGCTGGGCCCGGTAGTAGAGCTGAACGCACCGGACCATCTGCCGCAGCTCGTCCTGGCCGCCCTCGCGCCGTCCGCCCATCTCGCCCTCCTGCAAGAAATTGCAGCATCCGCAGTTTTTGTCTTGACAGGTCCGATTCTAGCAGGCTAAGGTAAAAGCAATCAGGGTTTTCGGCGCGCCGCCGTGCGCACCGGTCCCAACTCACTCTGACGGAGGCCAGGCATGGCAAGCCAGAAGCGGTATGGGACGAACGGGAGCGGGCGCGGGATGTCCCTCGGCGACTATCACCAGTCGCGGGACAATCTCCAGGAATTTCCCCCCACCACGACCGAGAAGATCCTCGCCACCAACACCCCCAACGTGTTCTCCCACAAGGCCTACGTCTTCGCGAAGAAGCCCGAGCTCGTCCAGCGGTTCCTCAAGGCCACCAAGGCCGACGTGGGCGGCGTCGGCGGCCACGTGGTCGCCGCCGAGGAGGTCAAAGGAGTCATCGCGCGGTTCGTGCTCCAGAACAACGTCTACCACGGCGCACCGATCTTCAGCTCGCTCATGGTGACGCATACCGGCGACGACGTGGCGGTCACCGGCATCATGACGGAGCGCGTGCCGATGGAGGTGGTGGACGAGCTCATGTGGGACGCCCTGATCGAGGGGACGGCGAAGGCGACGGAGCTCGGGCTCTACGGACCCGGCCAGGACCTGATCGCCGACGCCTTCACGGGCAACCTGCGCGGGGCCGGGCCCGCCAGCGTCGTGCTCCCCCTGCCGGTGCGCCCGGAGAACCCCTCGCAGACCATCGTGCTCGCGTTCGCGGACAAGACCGAGCCGATGGCCTTCAACTACTTCGCCACCGGCGCATACCTGCTGCCGCGCTTCAACACCGGGCTCGTCATCGCCTCGTCGAAGATGAAGCGCGGCTACATCTTCGAGATCGTGGACCTCGACACGAAGGCGCAGGCGATCGAGGCGGGGGCGCATCCCAAGGACCAGCGCGCCCTGGACGGGAAGATGGAGGAGCTGGCCAAGGGGCTGCAGGAGAAGGTGATCGCCCTCCGCGCGCCCGAGGACCTCTACGACATCGAGGGGCTCACGCGCTCGTCCCGGTACGTCGTCGCGCGGATCTGGACACGCGACGAGCGGAACGAGAAGGCGCAGCTCGGCTACGTCGTCTCGGCCGAGCGCCTGCACAACATCAAGACGAAGAAGGGCTTCACCTACGGCGGCAAGGACGACCCGGTGCTCGTGGCCTTCGCCCAGGGCGACTGGCCGGCCCCCGGCGAGCTGACGTCCCCGTGGGCGGCGTGCCCCATGGTCGCCGGTGACTGCCGCGGGAGCCATCACCTCCACATCCTGCCGGTCCCGATCAACTGGCAGACGTCCTACTGGTCGGGGCCGATCCTCTCCTGCGTCACGCTCTCGGTGAACCTCAACGCCGGCCGCATCGGCGCCATCTCGGACCAGTTCGCGCTCGGCACGCCGTGGGACTGGGTCCGCCAGCGCGCGTCCGAGCTCGCCGTGCAGTTCCGGACGGCGCACGGTATCAAGCAGCCGGCGACCCTCCACGAGGACGAGCTCGAGTACCAGGAGGGCTGGAAGGAGCGCCGCACCCGGCTCGAGGCCCGCTTCGAGCTCAAGCCGCCGCTCACCTGGAACGGCAACGGCCGGAAGGGCCGCGAGCGGGTCCCCAAGGCGCCGGCGCGAGCCTGACCGCGGGGCATTTCGATGCCAGGCTCCCCTGGTGGCATGCGCCGCCAGGGGAGTCGTGCGTTCGGCGACGCTGACGGCACGGCGCGGCGCCCCGGGCGCGCGCGGATTTCCGCGCGTTCGATTGACAAGGCATGAGGCGGGTGATAGTGTGAGGGCGTAATCGCCGAAAACTCCCGAATCCTATGCCGAAATCCGAGATCCTGCCAGGCGCGTCGGTCGACGCGGGGGATGAGGTCGTCAGGAGGGAGAGGCCATGTGGGTTGAGATGAAGGTCCGAGGGCTCGCCCTGGACCCGGTATCCAACATGCCCATCATCATCCTGCGCGACGAGGAAGAGAAGCGCTCTCTCCCCATCTGGGTGGGCATCTTCGAAGCCAACGCCATCGCCCTCGAGCTGGAGAAGATCTCGACCCCCCGGCCGATGACGCACGACCTCATCAAGAACATCCTGGAGTCCGTCGAGGCGAAGGTCGAGAAGATCGTCGTCAACGACCTTCGCGACAACACCTTCTTCGCGCTCATCCACCTGCGGCTCGGGGAGGAGGAGATCACCGTGGACTCGCGCCCCTCGGACGCCATCGCGCTGGCGCTCCGCGTGGGCGCGCCGATCTTCGTGGACGAGGACGTGGTGCGGCGAGCCAAGAGCGTCGAGGTCGCGCCGAAGGAATCGGACGACCAGGAGAAGCTGAAGGAGTGGCTGGAGAACCTCAAGCCGGAGGACTTCGGCAAGTACAAGATGTAACCGACGGCAGCGGGCGCCCTCTGCGCGTCGGGCTCTTCACCAACAACTACCTCCCCATGCTGGGGGGCGTCTCGACCGCCGTCGAGACCGTCCGGGCAGCCCTGGAGCGTCTCGGGCACGAGGTCGTCGTCGTCGCGCCCGAGATGGCGGGGGCGTGCGACACGACGGCGCGGGTCGTCCGGGTTCCCGCCGTCCCGGCCCCGACCTATCCGGACTTCTCGCTGCCGCTGCCCGTCCCGCCTGCCGCCGCTCGCCACCTCGCCGCCCTCGACCTCGACGTCGTCCACGCCCAGCACCCGTTTCTCCTCGGAGGGACGGCCCGCCGCCTCGCGCGGCGGCTCGGGCGGCCGCTCGTCTTCACCTACCACACGCTCTACGACAAGTATGCCCACTACGTGCCGCTGCCGCGCCCCCTGGTCGCGCGGGCGGCCGTGGCGTGGAGCACGCGCTTCGCCAACACCGCCGACGCCGTCGTCGCCCCCTCGGCCGCGCTCGCGGCGCGCCTGCGCGCCCAGGGGGTCCACCGGCCGATCGCGGTCGTGCCGACGGGCGTGGACCTGGCGCGGTTTCACCGCGGCGACCGGACCGCGGCGCGCGCCGCGGCCGGCTTGCCCGCACGCCCCCTCGTCCTCTACGTCGGGCGGCTCGACCGCGAGAAGAACGTGGCCTTCCTCCTCCAGGCCTTCGATCGACTCGCCCGCGCGCACGCGACGGCCGAGCTGGTGCTGGTCGGGCGGGGGACCCAGGACGCGGCGCTGCGGCGGCAGGCCCAGGGCCTCGCCGCCGGGAACCGGATCCGCTTCGCGGGCGGCGTGGCGCCGGCCGAGGTCGTCGGCTACTACCAGGCGGCGGACCTCTTCCTGTTCGCCTCGACGACCGAGACGCAGGGGCTGGCCGTCCTCGAGGCGATGGCCGTCGGCCTGCCCGTCGTCGCGATCCGCGCCACCGGCGTCGAAGAGGCGGTGGTGGACGGCGTGAGCGGGCTCCTCGTGCCCGAGGACGCCGACGTCTTCGCCGCGGCCGCCCTCGAGGTGCTCCGCGACGGGCACCTCGCGACCAAGCTCGCCTCGGGCGCCCGCGCGGCGGCACGGCCCTTCGCGGCGTCGGTCCTCGCGGCGCGACTGGTGGCGCTCTACCGGCGGCTCTCGCGGCCGCGCCCGGCCGCATGACGACGCCCCCCCGCGCCATCCGGATAACGCTGCAGGAGGCCTGGCGGCTCCCCAGCCACCGGGGGCTCCTCGACGTGGACCCGCGCGTCCGGACGCTCTGCCGCGTGCTCGTCTCCTATCCCGAGGTCCGGCACATCCTGCCCGACCGCGTGAGCGTGGACGGCCTGGCCTCCACGGACATCCTCGAGGCGATGTCCCGGTTCTTGAGCCGCCAGCGCTGGCTCGTGCGCGACGTGGAGATCGTGTGAGTGCCGGGCCGCGGCCCCGCCCGCGGGGGTCGCCATGACCGGGCGGGCGGCCGAGCGCGCGGAGGCGCTCCGCCGGGTCGAGGCCGAGGTTCGTCGGGCGAAGGCCGAAGCGCTCGGCCGCCTGGGCGAGCGACTCGACGACCTCCTGGCCGAGCTGGCCGCCCTCGACCGACGCCTCGACGCGCGCCTCGCGGCGCTGCCGTCCGCGCCCGCGAGCCCGCGCGCGCTCGCGGCAGACGTCGAGGTGCGGAACCGGCTGCGGGACCGGGCCCAGGAGCTCGTCCAGCACCTCATCATCCAGCGCGAGGCGATCGGCCTCGTCCGCCACGCCGCCGTGGCCGAGCACTATCGCGTGCCCCCGCGGCGGCCGGATCCCTTCCGCACGGACCTGGCCCACATGTCAACGCCGATAAAGAGTTAGCCCGCCTCGGCTCAGACAGCCCTCGAATGAGGGGTCGACGCGCCTCCTGCTATACTGGGCCGGACGGGTGGAGGCCCCCGTCCACCCCCATCGCCACGCGGAGATGATCTGGGATCCGCCGATCGAGTGTCTGCCGAGGCCCGCGCTGGAGCGCCTGCAGCTCGAGCGGCTGCGGGGGACGCTCCGATGGTGCGCCGACCGCGTGCCGTTCTACCGGAAGGCCCTGGAGGCAGCGGGCGTCGTGCCGGAGGCGACGCGGGACCTCGCCGACGTCGAGCGGTTGCCGTTCACGCGGAAGAGCGACCTCCGCGAGCAGTATCCCTTCGGGCTCTTCGCCGTGCCGCCGGCGGAGGTGCGCCGCATCCACGCCTCCTCGGGGACCAAGGGCAAGCCGACGGTCGTCGGCTACACGGCGCGCGATCTCATGACGTGGAGCGCCTGCATGGCGCGCGGCCTCGCCGCCGCCGGCGCGGCCCAGGGTGACCTCGTCCACAACGCCTACGGCTACGGGCTCTTCACGGGAGGCCTCGGCTTCCACTACGGGGCCGAGCGGCTGGGCTGCGCCGTGGTCCCGGCCTCGGGCGGCAACACGCAGCGCCAGATCCTGCTCCTCCAGGACTTCCGGCCGCGGGGCCTGGCCTGCACGCCGTCGTTCGCGCTTCACCTCGGCGAGGCGTTGCGGGAAGCGGGGGTCGACGGCCCGAGCCTCGGCCTGCGGTACGGGCTCTTCGGCGCCGAGCCGTGGACCGAGGCCATGCGCGGGGAGATCGAGAGCCGGCTCGGCCTTCGCGCCGTCGACTTCTACGGGCTGTCGGAGGTGATCGGGCCGGGCGTCGCGGCCGAATGCGCCGAGGCGCGCGAGGGCCTCCACGTCAACGAGGATCACTTCCTCGTCGAGGTGGTCGACCCGGCGAGCGGCGCGCCGCTCCCGCCGGGGCAGGGCGGGGAGCTCTGCTTCACGAGCCTCACCAAGGAGGCCTTCCCGGTGATCCGGTATCGGACCGGGGACCTCTCCGCCCTGACCCGCGAACCCTGCCGGTGCGGCCGGACGCTGGCGCGGATGGCGCGGGTAAAGGGCCGGACCGACGACATGCTGGTGATCCGCGGGGTGAACGTCTACCCCTCGGAGATCGAGGCCGTGCTCCTGACGGTGCCCGAGCTCGCGCCCCACTACCAGCTCGTCGTGGACCGCAGCGGGGCGATGGCCCGCCTGGAAGTGCAGGTCGAGCTGGCCGAGCCGGTGGTCCGGGCGTGGGGCGGGTTCCGACCCGACCGGCCCGAGCTCCTCGCCGTGCGCGCGACCGTGGCCGAGCGGCTGCGGGCGCGCCTGGCGCTGGCGACGGAGGTCGCGCTGGTCGCGCCGCGCGCGGTCCCGCGGAGCGAGGGCAAGGCGGTGCGCGTCCTCGAGACCCCCCAGGCAAGGAGGCCGGAATGAGCGAGCCGGAGCGAGAGAAGCACGAGCGGCTGCTCGCGAAGATCGCGGCGGGCGAGAAGATCCAGTCGGCCGACGAGATGAGCGAGGTCTACCGCGAGAATCTCGTCCACCTCATGACCATGCAGGCCGACTCGGAGCTGGCCGGCGCCTACGGGTACGTCCCGTGGATCATGAAGGCCCCGAGCGTCGAGGAGAAGCTCGTCGTCGCGCAGATCGTCAAGGACGAGACCCGGCACGCCAAGGTCATGTACGACCTCCTCGCCGACCTCGGCTTCGACGTCCCGGGGCACGTGCGCCCGCACGACGCGGCGTTCGCCCAGCGCATCGGCGACTCCGAGGCCGACATCGGGACGGCGCGGCTTCTCAGCGACAAGCGGGTCAACATCTTCTACTATCCGATCGACACGTGGGCGGACTTCGTGATGTTCAACTTCTGCATGGACCGCGGCGCCGGCCACCAGCTCGAGGACGCCCGCCGGTGCTCGTACGGCCCCTGGGTGCGCGCCATCGAGGGGATCTTCAAGGAAGAGAAGATGCACGTCCGCCACGGCGAGCTGTGGGTGCGGCGGCTGGCCGAGGATCCCGCGGCGCGCGACGAGGCCGGGCGGACCTTCCACAAGTGGTACATCCGCACCATGAACATCTTCGGGCGCCCGGGCAGCGCCAAGAACCGGCTCTACCGCCAGCTCGGCCTCAAGGGCCGGGACAACGACGAGGTGCGGCAGGCCTTCTCCCAGGAAGTCCGCGGGCTGATCGAGCCGCTCGGCTGGCAGCTTCCGGAGTGGAAGCCGAACTGGGAGCGCCTCCCGGAGGAGGCCCAGATCCCGGGCTGAGCCGCGCGCCGGCGGCGGGCGGGCCACGCGGCCCGCGACGCCGGAGGAGAGCCCGGCCCAGCATCCCAAACCCGGCCTCGGTTGCCCGGGCCGGTGGCAGTCCCGCTGCAGCGTCCGATAAGGGGGATTCTGTCAAGTGCCCGGGGCCCGCGGCCCATCGAGGCGTCGGGAGCGAGCGCGCGGGACGCGCGGCCCGGAGGGACGGCCTCAGGCGCTGGCGCCGAGGGCGGCGAGGCGGCTCCGTACCTCGCCGGCCCGCGGCAGGTCGGGCACGTCGTGCAAGAGGCGGCGGTAGGTCTCGATCGCCCCGGCCTGGTCGGACTGGAGCTCCTGGGCGCGCGCGACCCCGAGGAGCAGCTCCACGTAGAGGAAGTCCTTCGGCGCCCGGCCCGTCAGCGCCTGGCGATACGCCGCGAGGGCTTGGCCGGGGTCGCCCTTGGCCTCCCAGACGTAGCCGAGCCCGAGGCGGCTGAGCGCGCCGATCGTCCCGCTCTGACGGCGCGCGGCTTCCTCGAAGGCCGCCCGGGCCGCGTCGAAGTCACGGCGCTCGTACGCGAGGTTCCCGAGCATGTACGAGGCTTGCGCGGCGGATCGGGACCGTGGGTGATCGGCGAGGAAGCGGCGGAGGGCGGTCGTCGCCGTGGTGAGCTGGCCGGCGTCACGACCCGCCATGGCCTGGCGGTAGGTCGCGCTGGCGGCGGTGAAGGCACGACCCGCCGCCGCCTCGCCCTGCTGAAGGATCGCCCACACCGCGCTGCCAGCGACGACCGCGACCAGGAGGCCGCCGACCCCGAGCATGCCCCAACGCGCCGCCGGCGGCAGGCCGGCCAGGCGACCCCAGCCGGTCACTCGAGCTTGCGGACCTCCTCCGCGCGGATCCAGCCGACGATCCCGTCCGCGGCCCGCACCTTCACCCAGTAGCCGCCGTCGTAGACGAGCCGGTTGAAGATGCGCAGGCGGCGGTCGATCGAGTCCAGGTACGTGACCTGTTGCCCGCGCGCTACCGTGCCGACCGGGTCGCCGGCTTCCAGCGCGTCGCGATAGAGGGGCGCCTCGCCCACGATGACCTCGAGCCGGCCCCCCGGGGGCGCCGGAGGGGTCGCGTCCGGAGGCAGGCTCGCCACCGCCGGCGCCGGGCGCGACGGCGTGGCGCTCGGCTCGACGGGCGCGGAAGGTCGCGGCGGCGCGGACGGGACCGGCGCGACACCCTGGTAGAGGCTGACCGGCGGAAGGCCCGCGAACGAGGCCGACGGGCCGGACTGCGAGGCCGCCGCGGGTGTCGCCGTCGCCACGGACACCGGCTTGGCGACCACGAAGACCGGGACTATGGGCGCGGCCGTGACGGCCGGCGACGCGGGCGGCTCAGCGGTCGAGCCGGGCGCGAAGTCGTCCGCTCGGAACCAGCGGAGCTCGTCGGTCTGGATCGCCAGCTCCCCGAGGGAGGTCCGCGCCTTCACGTGGCCGCCCACGACCGTGCCGCGCACGGTGCGGCCGTCCTTGAGCCGGATCTCTCCCGGGCTCAGGAGGCCGACCTGCTCGGACGTCACCTCGATCAGGCCGGCCCCCGTCGAGACGACCAGGACCTCGTTCGTCAGGTCGCCCTGGAGGCGACTGCCGTTCTTCAGGATGATCTCCCCCGCCGTCGCCGACCCGGCGAGGGCGAGCACGAGCGACAGAACCCCGACCCCTCTCATGACGCTCCGCTGACCTCCAGCTTCGGCTTCGCCCCCCGCTCGACGACGATTTCCCCCTTCACCGAGGCGCCGTCAGCGGCCGCGAAGCTCCCGGTCTTCAAGTTTCCCGTCAGGACACCCTGCGGCAGGATCTCCACCCGCCCCACGGCGTGGAGGTTGCCGCGCACCTTGCCCCCCACGACGATCGTCGTCGCGGTGATGTCGGCGTCCACCTCGGCGTGATCCCCGACCAGCACCGTCCCGTGCACGTTGATCACGCCTTCGAACCGACCCGCGAGCTCGAGGTCCCCTTCACCGGCGATCTCGCCCTTGATGGCGAGCTTGTCCCCGACCCGAAACGCGGTCGGCGAGAGCGCCGGGTGCCGCGGCGCCGAGGAGAGGTCATCGTCCTCACCGGGGTCGAAGCCGAAGAACCGTTGGATTCCCTTAAGCAATCAACCCCCTCCCCTGGCGCCGCCCGCAGACGCCTTACTCTACCCACAGGTCGCGAGACTGTCAAGAAACTGGCCGCTCGCGCTTCTTTCCTTGACAGCCGCGCCCCTCGTGGCCGAAAGTGGGGCGATTCATCCGCGGAACCCTGAGGAGGTGGACGCGTGAACTGCCCTTCCTGTGGCGCTCCGGTGGTCTGCGGGGCGTGCGGCACGGCGATCGAGGAGGCGGCGAAGGTCCGTGAGGTCCAGCTCGAGGACCTGGTGAATCAGAAGACCCCGCCGCGGCAGTCACCGGGCGAGGTGCCCCCTCGCACGTTCCTCATCGTCGCCCGGGGCCACGGCGACTTGCTGGACCGGCTCAAGAACGTGGTCGGCGACCTCGGCTGGGTGCGGCTGATGGAGGACCGGCGAGACGACCCGACGATCCTGCCACGAGAGGGCCGGCAGGGCACGGTTCACGTCGACCGCGACAGGACGTAGGACCGCCGGGGCTCCGCGCGTCCCGCCCGGCGCCCGGGGCGGACCGCGCGATCAGGGGGGCCAGCTCAGGGCAGGACGTGCCCGGCGTGGATCCGGGCGATCAGGCGGCCTTCCCCCCGTTCGAGCGTCGCCGGCGCTCCACCCGCTCCTGACAGCGGACGCAGCGCTCGACCTCGGGCAAGGCCTCGAGCCGCGCCGCGCTCACCGGCTCCCCGCAGTCCACGCACCGACCGTACTCCCCCGCGCCGATCCGCCGGAGCGCCGCCTGGATCCGCACGATCCGCTCGGCGAGCCGCTCGCGCGTCGCGAAGCCGAGCTCCTGGGCCTGGTTGCGGTGGATGTGGTCGGTCTCGTCGAAGACCGAGTCGCCGCCGGCCGACTCGGGCGACGCCTCGAGCGCCGCGGAGCCCCCCGCATGCTGGAGGCGGCTCGTCGCCCTGGCCAGCTCTTGCTCGAGCCGCTGGCGGAAGGCGTCCAGTCGCTCGCCGACCGGGGCGGCGGGCAGGTCGGCGGAGAGCGCGAGCGAGGCGGCACGCGGGCCGTCGCCGGGACGCGCCCGAGCCACGGGCCCCCGCCGGGCGCGAGCACGGCTCCCGGGCCGGGGCTTCACGGGGGGAGTCGCGATCTCGGGCGGTTTCGCACGGTCCCGGCGCCGCGGCGAGGTCACGGCGGACGGGGGCTGCAAGGCGGATGCCGGGGGCGGCCGCGGGGCGCGGCGCGGCGGCATCCAGCCTGCATTGCACGCAGGGTGTGGCGCAGCCGTCCGCCCGCATGCCGGTCGTCCCGTCCCGGGTGCCGCCGGGCATGTCTCCGTGGAACCTCGGCGGCCTCTCCCCGCTCGAGCTCGCGCGCCGCGTCTGGGACGAGATCTGGGAAGACGAGATCCTCGACCGCGGGGCCGCTCTCTCCTACTACTTCCTCTTCGCGCTCTTCCCGACCCTGCTCTTCTTGACCGCGCTGCTGGGCCTCCTGCCCGGGCCCCGCCTGATGGACCAGTTCATGGACTACGCGGCCGCCGTGCTGCCGCCCGACGTGGCCTCGCTCCTGGAGAAGACGCTCGGCGAGGTCATCAAAGGCGCGAGCGGGGGGCTGCTGTCGATCGGCATGGTCGCCGCGCTGTGGGCGGCGGCCAGCGGGATGGGCTCCATCATGACCGCCCTCAACGTCGCCTACGACGTGACCGACTCGCGGCCCTGGTGGAAGAAGCGCCTGCTGGCGCTCGGGCTCACCGTGGTCTTCTCCGCCTTCCTGCTCACCGGGCTCGTGCTCCTGGTCTTCGGCGAGCGGATCGGCCGCTGGCTCGCCGAGTGGATCGGCCTCGGCGCCGCGTTCACGATCACGTGGGGCATCCTCCGCTGGCCCGCGGTCATCCTCTTCGCGCTGACCGGCATCACGCTCGTCTACTACCTGGCGCCCGCCGTGCGGCAGCGCTGGTACTGGGTGACGCCGGGCTCGGCCTTCGCGCTCGCGGGGTGGCTGCTCATGTCCTTCGGGCTCCGCCTCTACGTCGCGTACTTCGGAAACTACAACGCCACCTACGGCTCGATCGCGGGCGTCATCCTGCTGATGCTGTGGCTCTACCTCACGGGGGTCATCCTGCTGCTGGGGGCGGAGATCAACACCGAGATCGAGCAGGCGGTGTCCGCCGCGGGCGCCCGCGAGGCCCGCGGCCGGGGCGCCCGGCGGCTCCAGCCGCCCGCCGCCTGAGCGTCCCGGATGCCGGGGGTCGGGGCCGTGCCGATCGGCGCGGGTCGATCTGGCCTTGCCGGAGGTCGCTCGTGACGTGGGCTGACCTCGGATCGCGCGCGCCGGGACGGGTGCGTCCGACGATGTCCCGGGATGCGGCCCCGGCGCCGCCCCGCGCCGCTACTGGGTCAGGGCGCTGAAGCGCTGATAGCTGACGCCGTTGTCGGCACAGGTCGCCCCCGCCGTGGGAGTGACGAGCCGCGTGCCGGCCGGCAACGGCGCCGACGCCAGGACCACCACGCCCGAGACGATCCGCGTCGCGCCCCCGGTCGGGTTCACGAACATGAGGCTCTGGGCCGGGAAGGCGCCCGGCGTCGCCGCGCAGTTCCGCGTCAGCGACACCAGGACCGAGCCACCGGAGAGCGCGATCGCGACGTCGTCGGCCGCGATGGCGGTCGCTGCGCCGGTGGGGGCCGCGGAGGTCGTCGCGACGGCCGGCGCCGTGGCGGCGGTCGCGCCGGTCGTGGTCGGGGTGGTTCCCGGAGGCGCCACGGTGGCCGCCCCCGTGCCGAGGGGCGCGGTCTGCGGCGTCGTGGCGCCGAAGGTCGTCATGGAGGTCGCCGTCCCGGCGGTCGTGGGAGCCGCGACGGTCACGGCCCCGGAGGCGGCCACCGCCTGGGAGCCCGCCACGAGGTCGGTCACCGGGATCAGGAACTCGAACTGGGTCCCGACGGCCGGCGACAGGATTTGATCCCCGGCGGTCGGCGTCTGCGCGACGCCAGGCGGCACGGCGGACGGTGCAAGAAACCCGAGGACGAGCACGACGGCAACGCTCACGATCCGATGGGTGCTGGGCATGTGCTCCCTCCTCCCCCGCGTGGGGTACCCGGGCGGAAGGTGCAAAGGTGATACCGGCGAGCGCACCCGCGGCGGGCCCTCAGCGGCATTCGCTTTGCACTGTCGGCCGACCCCACTGCCGTGGGAGGCCGTCCTCGTGGGCGGAGGCAGACCAGCCCGAGCAGAGGAGTGAGCGAGGATGGCCGACGAGAAGCGTCACGAGCCGAAGCAGGATGAGAGGCGCGAGCAGCGCCCGCAGGAGCCGCGCCGGCCGGCGGAACCGCCGCGTAAGCGGGGCGACGAGCAACACGGCCGGCGAGAGCAGCCGAAGCCGGACGAGCCACGACGCGAGCACGAGCAGGAGCCGATGCGCTCCGAACCGCGGCGCTGAGGCGGTCCCCGTAACTGGAGCGGCCCGGGCCCAGCGGAGCGCTGGGACCCCGGGCCGTCTCTCTTTCCCGGATCATCCACCCGCGCGCGAGGCGCGCCGACGCGCCCCGCTACTCGACCGCCAGGTCCGAGCCCTCGCGCGGCCGGAGCAATGCCTGCCGGCGCTGCTCCTCCTCCAGCGGGCGGTTCGAGATCCCGACGGCCCGCCGGCCGGGGGACCGGCCCTCCCCGCGATCGTGCCGGTCGTAACCTTCGAGCTTCACGAGCTTGTTGTAGACGCCGATGATCAACCAGGTCGGCACCCACTGGGCGATGAAGTTCCCCCACGTGCCCCGGCCGGCGAGCTGGAGCAGCAGCGAGACGCCCATGGCGCCGACCGCCACGCCCAGGTACCCCGTGGACGGGATGCCGGCGGTGTAGCGCTCGATGGTCTTCGTGACCGCGTCTTCTCTCGGCGCGGGCGGCGGGCCGACGACCTGCTCCGCCCGCCGCGCGATGCGCTCGGCCTGACCTTCCAGAACCATGCGTGGACCTCCTGGAGCGGGCGGTAGCCGCCCTGGAGCGTCCGGCGGTGCAAAGCCGGGGCCGAGCGGGGGCCGCGCGGGTGCGGCGCGAGTCGGCCCTGGCACGCGGCCCCGGGATCGGGTATCGTCGGCGTCGTCCGACCACGCTCCGTCCGGACGCGCCCTCGCGAGGCGCGCCTCGCGAGGGGTGAGGCCGCCCTACCACGCGCTGGCCAGCGAGGCCGGCTGACGGGAGCCGCGTGCCCGACTACACCCGACCCGGGGACAACGGCGTCCCGGTCCCCGAATCGTTCGAGTGGCAGGTCGAAGGCCGGACACCCCTCCCCTCGCCGCTGGCTTGCGGGAAATGGTACGCCGTGGAGGCGAGCGTCAGCCAGACCGTCTGGGCGTGCGACGACGACGTGAAGGTCGAGCCGCTCTACAATCGCGCCGAAGAGCTCGCCAGGTACCTCGTCGCCGTTCGCGCGGATTGCGATCCGGTGGACTGTCCGACGATGGAGGTGGTCCTCGAGGCGTACTGGTGGGGCTGTCGGGGATTCGTCGCGTTCGCCACGGTGCGAATGGCGGTCCACTGCTCGCAAGGCCTCAATCCCGCGGTCCCGCCCCTGAGCCCCGTGGACGGGCCGCAGCCCTCGGACTTCGAGGACCTGCGCCGGCTGGAGGATCTCCCGCGGGTGCCGTTCGAGGCCACGAACTACCTCGTGGAGATCGTCCCGCTCGGCCAGCCGCTCCCGAGCCTCCCCCTGCCCTGCCCGTCGGCGAGGACGCTCCGGTACACCCACCGCGAGCGGTTGACCGGCCGGTGCCCCCCGGCCGACTTCAAGCCGGCGGTGGATCGCGGCCTCGATGAAGTCCAGAGCTACGGCCGGACATTCGGGTGCGCCGGGCCGTGCGAGCGCGTGGTGCAGATCGGCCGCGTCCAGTGGCTCTGTTACGACCCGCCGCTCCGGCTCCGCGGCATCGTCGAGGTCACCGTCTACTTCGAGCTGCTCTGCCGGAAGCCCGCCCCGCCGCCTGGCGGCGCCCCGCCCGGCGACGAGTAGGGAGCATGGGCGGCACGCCGGCGCGCGGGTTCGTTTCGTCCAACGGGGCGACGCTCTACTACGAGATGGCGGGCGCCGGCCCGCCGGCCCTGTTCGTCGCCGGCTCGACCGGCGACGCCGGCAACTTCACGAGAGCCGCCGAGCTCCTGGCCGACGAGTTCACCGTCGTGACCTATGACCGGCGCGGCAACTCGCGGAGCCCGCGCCCCGAGGGGTGGACGACGACCTCGGTCGGGGAGCAGGCGGACGACGCCGCGGGCCTCGTCCGCGCGCTGGACCTCGGCCCGGTCGCGCTCTTCGCCGCCAGCGCGGGCGCCCTGATCGGGCTGGACCTGGCGATCCGCCATCCCTCGCTCGTGCGCGTGGCCGTCCTCCAGGAGCCCCTCGTCTACCCCTGGCTGTCCGAGGAGTTGCTCGCGCCACGGCGCGCCATCGTCCAGCATGCCCTACGCGAGGCCGGGCCGCGGGGCGCGGTCGCGGCGCTCCTGTGCCATCTCAATGGGGAGGACGTCCTGAACGCCATTCCCGCCGACGTCCTGGGCCGGATGCTCGACAACGCCGACACCATCTTCAGCGTGGAGACCGCGTTCGCCGCATGGCAGCCGGCCGAGGATGCCCTGCGCGCGATCCAGGTCCCCGTCGTGCTGATGATCGCCGCGGACACCCTGCCGCCCTACGTCGAGGTGATGAGGCGGCTCGAGGCGCGGCTTCACAGCAAGACCATCGTCGTGCCGGGTCCGCACGGCTTCTACTATTATCGGCCGCCGCAGCTGGCCGACGCGCTCCGCCCGCTTTTCCGTCGCTTCGCGGGCTGACGTCCCGCGCCGGGCCGCGGCGCGCCGGCCGAGGCCGGTCGTGCCGACGCCCCGGAGCGGCGCCCGCCCTCAGAGGATCCGGCGGTACACGCCGCGCCCCATCGTGCTCACCCACAGGGTCCGGTCGCGCTTGCGGATGTCGAGGTCGGACACGAAGGCGTTGGGGAGGCCCTCGTCGAAGGCGTGCCAGGACTCCCCCGCGTCCGTGCTCCGGTAGACCCCGACGATGTTCGAGACGTAGAGGGTGTCGTCGAGCGTCGGGTCGAGAGCCAGGCCGGTCAGGCCGAGGTCGGGAAGCGACAGGGCCGGCAGGCCGCCGCTGGCGTCGAACCAAGTCGCCTGAGCTCCGGCGTCGACCACGCCCCGCCAGAGCGGGCGGAAGCCCACGGCGCCCAGCGCGCCGCGCGTGCCGAAGGCCAGGTAGACCCGCCGCGGATCGTCCCAGTCGACCTCGATGTCGTGGACGCGCGCGGCTGGCAGGCCGGCCCGGGCCAGCTCCGTCCACGTGGCGCCGCCGTCGGTCGAGTGCCAGACCCGCCCCGACGCGCTCGCCGCGTACCCGTGGTCGTCGTCGGACGGGGCGAGCTGCACCGCCGAGATCTCCTCGGCCGGCACGGCGAGCACGGTCGCCCAGGGGGCGCCGCCCGTCGTGGAGCGCACCACCGCGCCGTCGGCCCGGCGGATGGCGAGCAGCCGCGTGGGATGGACCCGGCCGATCGCAAACGCCTCGAGGTTCAGGTTCGAGGTGTCGAGGCCGAGGTCGGTCCAGCTCTCCGCCTGCCACCCGGCGCTGGCGTTCACCGTCTTCACGACGTTCGAGTACCAGTTGTCCGTGTAGGCGACGTCCGCGTTCGTCGGGTCGTACTCGACCCAGCCGCCCTCGCCGCGGTTGGCGTAGTTGAGGTACGTGAAGGTCCGGTCGCCGGCCCAGGCGTAGGTGTAGTTGTCGTGGCTGGTCACCGCCACGGCCAGGGTCGGCGTCTGGGAGACGGCGACCGTCCAGCACTGGAGCGTGACGAGGTTGCTGTTCACGATGGGATCGGCCGGGATCCCACCCGCCCCGTGGAGCGCGGCCCAGTGCTGGCCGTTGTCCACCGACCGGTAGATCCCGCCGTCGCTGGCCACGAAGAGCGTGTCGTGATCGGCCGGGTCGAAGACGAGCGCCTGGACGTCCTCGTGGATGCGCTCCCGCCTCGCCGCGCCCGAGGTGCTCACGTCCGTCCAGGTCGCCCCGCCGTCGGCGCTGCGGAAGAGGTGGAAGTCGCCGCCGAAGAGGACGGCCTCGTCCGTCGGGTCCACCGCGATCACGTTCATGTACCGGCCCTGCAGCGTCTGGAAGCCCGGGTTCACGGGCTGGGGCGTGAAGGTCGTCCCGCCGTCCACGCTGCTGAAGACCCGGTTCGACATCTTCACGGCCACGAACTGCGTGCCGTGCGCGCCGCCCCGGCCCAGGGCCACCTTCGGGGCGTCGGCGGGGGGCCCGGTCAGGAGGCCGTTCGTCAGGAAGGTCCAGCTGGTGCCGCCGTCGAGGCTCCGGTACACCCCGCCCGGCCGCGCCGCGCTGTGGTACACGCCGATGTAGACCCGGTTCGGGTCGCTCGGGTCCACGACGACGTCGCTCACCACGCCGTCGAAGACCCCCTGGCTGTTGCCGCCGGTGACGTCCCAGCTCTGGCCCCCGTTCGTGCTCCGGTGGAGGCCGCGGCTGCCGGCGGCGAAGACGCGGTCGGGATCGCCCGGGTCCACGGCGACGGCAGAGGTCTCCGTGCTCGGGATCGGCGCGAGCCGCCGCCAGGTCGTCCCCGCGTCGTCGCTCCGGTAGACGCCGACGCCGGGGTACATCGTGTAGATCGCCGACACGGAGACGTCCCACTCGCCCGTCGCCGCGTAGACGACCTGGCGGCTCGAGGGGGCGACGGCGAGCCCGCCGATGGCGAGCGAGAGCTGGCTCTCCCAGGTCGGCGCCCAGGTCGCCCCGGCGTTCGTCGTCTTGAAGACGCCGCCCGCCGCGCTGCCGGCGTACACCGTCGTGCCGGCCGTCGGGTCCACGGCGAGGGCCGTGATGCGGCCGGGGACGTTGTCCGGGCCGATGCTCTCCCAGACCTGGCACGGGCGCGGCCACCATGCCCAGGGAGGCGCGAGCGGCGGCCGCTCCCCGAAGCGGGCGGCGCCGAGGATCTCGGGGATGCCGAGGTCGCCCGGGCCCGGGCGGTCGCGGCCCAGGCAGAGCTCGCAGAGGTCTCGCCCGGCCCCGCCGCCGCCGAAGTCGGCCGGGCTCACCCCGAGCCCGGCCGCGACCTCGGGGATGGCCCGGGCGATCCCGCGGTGGCAGAGGATCAGGCCGCAGACCTTGGGCGTCAGGTTCAGCGTCCCGTCGAGCGGCAGCCAATCGCGGAGGGCGTCCAGCAGCCGGAGCGTCGTTGCCGCGCGTGGGTCTCGCGGCACGCCCACCACCGAGTAGAGGCCGGGCCGGCTGACCCGGGCGTAGGCGTAGCCGAAGCGACGGTTGTAGCCCGACTGCGGGACGGCGCGGAAGCGGCGGCTCGCCTCGTCCCAGCGCGCGACGACCAGGCTGGCGGCGTGGAGCTGGCGGAGGTCTGCCCGGTCGAGCTTGAACCGGAGCGTGGCGGCGGCGAAGGGGCGCTTCGCCGTCACGGTCACGAAGCGCCGCGCGCCACCCAGCGCCCGCCGGTCGCGCCGGGCGCGCGTCGCCTTCACCCTCGCGCCCGCGGCGCCGGCGAGGTCCGCCGCTGACGCCAGCCGGCGATCGGGGTCGGCGGCAGCGCGGGGCCGCTCGGTGAGGCCGCCCTTCCGGGCGCGGGCGCGCTCGATCGCGCGGAGGACCGTGGCGGAGTCCTCCGCGCCCCCGAACCGCTCGGCCAGCGCCCGGCGCGCCTCGTGGACCTCCCGGCGCTCTCGCTCCTCGGCCTCGGGCTCCGCGTGATGCTTGGGTCGAGTCCTGGGACGCGCCATGGTCATCCCTCCCCTTCATCGCGACCCGCACCCGCCCAGGTCTCTCGCTAGCTCACCGGATCCTCCGGTCTCTCACTGGACCTCGACGCTGACGGTCGAGATTGAGGACCGACGCTCGAACGCGGCATCAGCGGGCAGCGCATGGAGCTCGCGGTCGCGGTACCCGTCGGCGAGAGATGTGTGATCGTCCAGGACGAGCTCGGCGCGGATCTTGTGACGGCCCGGCGGCAGGATCAGCCGCACCCGCATCTCGGTCGTGGCCGGATACGTCGTCACGTCGGTCCGGTCGTCGATCCAGTAGTGGATGTGGCCGGCGTTCGGCCGCTTGCCGCTCCCTCGCCCCTGCAGGGTGAAGTTCGAGACATCGACCCGGACGGTGACGCCCGGCCCCTTCACCACTGCGCCGTCCGCCGGCTCCAGGATTCGAATCGTCGGCGTCGGCTCCTCCGCGACCGCGGGGCCCACACCCGCCCCGGCCAGCGCGAGGAGCAACAGCGGCGGGAGCGGCCAACGCATGGCAGTGAGTCTCGTCATTTGCCCCGTCCTCCTTGGCTGCGGTGCCCTTCTGGCTTCCACGTCGGTCCTCCAGTGGCGGATACGCCTAACGTCAATGCCACGGGGGCCGAGCGCAGCTCAGCCACTCGACCTGTCTCGAGCGAGGCGCGAGCCTCAACGGCGGTGGCTAGTCGCGGCAGTCAGTCGCTCCCCTTCGATCGATGAATGGCTATTTCGGTTGCCGCTTTCTCCAACGCCGCGCACGCTCGATACGCCAGGGCCAGTATGAGAGGAATCCGCGCTTGCCACCAAGTGCGACATAACTCCTGTATTCACGCCAGCGCGCCCACACGATCCCTAATGCCAGGATAGGCATGACAGCCGTCGTCAGGATCGCCGCTCCGACTACCCAAGTCCGGGCCCAGTGGGACAGCAGAAGCCAGAAGATCACAGCCAGCATCAGAAAGGGCGGGATGGCCCGCAACGCTCGCTCGGCCGCTCGCACACGCCCCTCGATCCAGGCGATTCTCTTCTCCAAGCCAGACACCGAGCCATCGCTGAATGTTGGCTCCGACCGCCGTGGCACCTCGGCGCAAGACCCGAAGACCCAGTCTAGGAGCCCGTCGAGACGGCGCTGCCTGCGGCCGCGTGCAGTGCCATAACAGCCGTCGTCCGGGTCGCTCATTCCAAGGGCTATGGTGCGTATGTCCCAGTCATCAAC
>JBIOTN010000071.1:0-16632 GCA_044866005.1 Candidatus Rokuibacteriota bacterium
TCCACGTCCTGCGGCATCACGAAGATGTCGGCGGGTCCGCCGCAGCGGAGGGACGTGTGATAGGCCAACGGCTCCTTGAAGCGCACTTCACCGCGGATTTCACCAAGCATGCCGGTCTCCTTCTGGGCTCCGGCCCTTGGCAGGGCCGCCGGTGGCGCGTTGAGCCAGGCGCGCGAGCACCTGATCCGAGACGCCGCCGATATCCCCGGCCCCCAACGTGAGGACCAGGTCGCCGGGCCGCACGGTGCGGAGGAGGAGCTCCACCAGCTCCGCCCGGTCACTCAGGTATCGGACCTCCCGGGTCGTCCGGGCGGCGATGGCCTCCGCCAGGGTCCACGCGTGGACCCCGGGGATCGCCGGCTCGCCGGCCGGGTAGATGTCGGTCATCAGGAGAACGTCCGCATCGCCGAAGGCGGTGACGAACTCGTCGTGCAGGTGAAAGGTCCGGGTGTAGCGGTGGGGCTGGAACACGACGACGAGCCGGCGGGCGAACCCCCGCCGGGCCGCCGCGAGGGTCGCGCGGATCTCGGCCGGGTGGTGGCCGTAGTCGTCGACCACCAGGACGCCGCCGACTTCCCCCTTGACCTGGAAGCGGCGGTGGACGCCGGTGAAGCCGGCGAGGGCGCGCTGGATCACCGGGAACGGCACGTCGAGGTCGAGACCGACGGCGGTCGCGGCGAGCGCGTTCGCGGCGTTGTGGGCGCCCGGGACCTGGAGGAGCAGCTCGCCGAGCGACTCGCCCCGGTGGAGCACTTCGAAGCGCGCGGTCAGCTCGTGGACGGCGAGCGAGGCCGCGACCAGATCGGCCGGCCCCGCGAGGCCGTAGGTGATCACGCGCTTCTCGATCCGGGGCAGCAGCGCCTGGATCTCCGGCTGGTCGGCGCAGAGCACCGCGGCCCCGTAGAACGGCACCTTCTCGACGAAGTGGAGGAACGCCTCCCGGATCGCCGCGACGTCGCGGTAGTAGTCGAGGTGCTCCGCGTCGATCGTCGTGACCACGGCGATCGTGGGGGTCAGCCGCAGGAACGAGCCGTCGGATTCGTCCGCCTCCGCGACGAGGAACTCGCCCTGCCCCAGCCGCGCGTTCGCCCCGAGCGCGCTCACCCGTCCGCCGACCACGACCGTGGGATCGAACCCCGCCTCGGCCAGCACGGCAGCCACCATCGAGGTCGTGGTGGTCTTCCCGTGGGTCCCCGCGATCGCGATCCCGTACTTGACGCGCATGAGCTCCGCCAGCATCTCCGCCCGCGGGATGACCGGGATGCCGCGCTGGCGGGCCGCCTGGAGCTCGGGGTTGTCGCGCGCCACCGCGGACGAGTACACGACGACGTGCGCGCCTTCGATGTGGCTCGCCGCGTGGCCCACGAAGACCTTGGCGCCGAGCCGCTCGAGCCGTTCGACCGCCTCGTTGCGGCGGACGTCGGAGCCCGTCACCCGGTAGCCGAGGGTCAGGACCACCTCGGCGATACCGCTCATCCCGGCGCCGCCGATGCCGACGAAGTGGACCTGCTGATAGCGCTTGAGCATGCGCCCGCTCGTCACGCGCGGCTCCGCGCGACGCCGCCGCGCGCCTCGGAAAACCCCGCCGCGGCCCGCGCGCCGGCGGCCCGCAGGGGGCCGGCCTCGCGCCGGGCCCGCCGACCGATCGGCGCGACGGGGCTCCGAAGGTCGGCGTGCTGCGAGATGTTGAGGAGCAGCCCCACGCCCGCCATCGCCACCAGCAGCGAGGAGCCACCGAACGAGACGAAGGGGAGCGGCAACCCCTTGGTCGGCAAGAGCCCGATGACCGCCCCCAGGTTCACGAGGGCCTGCGTGGTCAGCATGGCGGTGATCCCGAGCGCCGCCAGCGCCGCGAAGGGGTCGGTCACGCGGAGCCCGATGCGGACGCCGCGCCAGAGCACGAGGGCGAACAGCGTCACGGTGAGGGCGGCCCCGACGAAACCCAGCTCCTCGCCGACGATGGCGAAGATGAAGTCCGTGTGGGGCTCGGGCAGGTAGAAGAGCTTCTGCTTGGACTCGCCGAGGCCGCGGCCGGTGAGGCCGCCCCCGCCGAGGGCGAGGTACGACTGGATGATCTGGAAGCCGGCGCCGCGCGGATCGGCCCACGGATCCAGGAAGGCGAAGACCCGGCGGAGCCGGTAGCTGGCGCCGGCCACGGCCGCCACGATGACCGGCACCGCCGCCGCGGCGACGAGGGCCATGTGGGCCGGGCGCGCGCCCGCGAGGAAGAGCATGCAGAGCACCACCGCGATCAGCGCGACGCTCGAGCCGAGGTCGGGCTGGCGCAGGATGAGCGCCGCCATGACGGCGGTGACCAGGAGCGGCGGCGCGAAGCCACGCCAGAAGCGGCCGACCTCGGTCTGACGCCGCGCGAGGAAGTCCGCCAGGTAGAGGACGAGGGCGAGCTTCGCCAGCTCCGTGGGCTGAAACGAGATCATGCCCCAGCGAAGCCAGCGACGGGTCCCGTTGATCTCCTGCCCGAAGGGCGGGATGAGGACGAGGAACAGGAGCCCGAAGGCCAGCGCCAGGAGCGGCAGCACGGCGCGGCGCCACCGGCGATAGTCGAGCGCCATCACGATCCACAGGATGCCGAGGCCGAGCAGCGCCCAGAAGCACTGCTTCTTGAGGAAGAAGTAGGGGTCGTGGAACCGCTCGGTGGCGAGGATCGCGCTGGCCGAGTAGACCATCACCACGCCGAGCCCGAGGAGGCTCAGGACGACGAGGAAGAGGAGGTAGTCCGGACTAGCCTTCCTCGGCACCCTCCGCCCTCCCTCCCGTACGTGCCGCCGCGGGTCCTGTCGCCGGCTTGCCCCGGTCCGGCCGGGCTCCGTCACCCGTTCGCGCCCGCCCGCAGTTCTGGCGAACCGCGGCCGGAGCGCGAAGGGGACCCACTTCGCCCGGCCGGCTGCGGGGCGACGCCGGCGCCACCCGCGGCGGCCGGCCGGAGGCGACAGGACCCGCGGCCGACCCGATCAGCATGCACGTCACCGGCGCGGCTCCTCGAGCTGCATGACTTCCTCCCGGAACACGTCCCCGCGATGCTCGTAGTCCCGGAACATGTCGAACGAGGCGCACGCGGGCGAGAGGAGCACCACGTCACCGCGAGCGGCCAGTGCGACGGCCTGCCGCACCGCCGTCCGCATCGAGTCGGCCTCCTGGACGGCGGTCACGGCGGCGAGCGCCGGGCCGACCGTTGCCCGGCCCTCGCCGATCACCACCGCCGCCTTCACCCGGCCGCGTGCCGCGGCCGCCAGCGGCGCGAAGTCCTGCCCCTTGTCGCGCCCACCGGCGATCAGCACGATCGGCTCGCGGAACGACGCCAGCGCCTTCCGCGTGGCGTCGACGTTCGTCCCCTTCGAGTCGTTGTAGAAGACCACGCCGGCGAGCTCCCGGACCCGCTCGAGGCGATGCGGGACACCGCGGAACGCCTGGATCGCCGCGCGGAGCCGCTCGGGCGGGACGCCGGCCCAGGCCGCCGCGACGGTCGCCGCGAGCACGTTCTCCAGGTTGTGGTCGCCCCGGAGGAAGACGTCTCCGACGGGGCACACGCGCGCCTCGACGCCGCCGAGCCGCAGCGTGATCCAGCCGCCGGCGAGATGGCTCCCCTCGGAGACCGGGCGGGTCCGGCTGAACCAGAGGACGCGGCCCGGCGCCCGCCCGGCCAGGGCCGAGGCCCCGGGGTCGTCGGCGTTGAGCACCGCCCAGTCCGCGGCGGTCTGCCGGCTGAAGATCCGCGCCTTGGCGTCGGCGTAGGCGGCGAGCGTCCGGTGGCGGTCGAGGTGGTCCGGCGTGACGTTCAGCACGGCGGCCACCCGGGGCCGGAACGTGTCGACCGTCTCGAGCTGGAAGCTCGACACCTCGGCCACGACCAGGCCGTGGCCGGGGAAGCCCAGGGCCTCGGCCGCGAGCGGCCGGCCGATGTTGCCGCCGACCACGACCGGTCGGCCGCTGCCGGCGAGCAGCGCGCCGATCAGGCTCGTCGTCGTCGTCTTGCCGTTGGTGCCGGTCACCGCGATCACGTCGGCGGTCATCGCGCGGTAGGCGAGCTCGAGCTCCGCGATCACCGGAACCCCCCGGCGCCGGCAGGCGACGAGCGCCTCGTGATCGGCCGGGACGCCGGGGCTCACGACGCAGAGCTCGGCCGCCGCGAAGGCGTCGTGCGGATGGCTCCCGGCGTAGAGGCGAATGCCCAGGTCGGCGAGCCGCCGCGCGTCGGGGCCGAGGCGCTCGGCCGGCTGGGCGTCCGTTCCGACCACCTCGGCGCCGCACGCGAGCAGCAACCGGCACGCCGCGATCCCGCTCCGGGCGAGCCCCACGACCGTCACGCGCCGGCCTGCCAGCGCCGCGCGCCAGGCTGCCCCACGCTCGGCCGCGATCCAGATCTCCGCCAGTCCCGCCGCCATCATCGGGCTGCGCTTCGTGGCGTCGAGAAGGTCCAGCGCCGCCCGCTCATCGCAGCTTCAAGGTGGTCACGGCCAGCAGCGCCATGAGCAGGGCCAGGATCCAGAAGCGGATCACGATCTTCGATTCGGGCCAGCCGGCCAGCTCGAAGTGGTGGTGCAGCGGCGCCATGCGGAAGATGCGCCGGCCCGTCAGGCGGAACGAGGCGACCTGGAGGATGACCGACACCGCCTCGACGACGAAGAGCCCGCCGATGAACGGCAGCAGCAGCTCCGCCTTGGCGAGCACGGCGAGGGTGCCGATCGCCCCGCCCAGGGCGAGCGACCCGACGTCCCCCATGAAGACCTCCGCGGGGTGGCTGTTGAACCAGAGGAAGCCGATGCTCGCGCCCATCAGCGCGCCGCACACCACCGCGAGCTCCCCCGCTCCCCTGACCTTCAAGATGAAGAGGTACTCCGACAGCCGGGCATGGCCGGCGACGTAGGAGAAGATGCCGAGCGCGATCGCGGCGACGATGACCGGGCCCATCGCCAGGCCGTCCAGGCCGTCCGTGAGGTTGACGGCGTTCGACGCCCCGACCACGATGATGGCCACGAAGAAGACGTAGTAGAGGCCGAGGTCGGGGACCCATTCCTTCGCGAACGGCACGACGAGCTGCGTGGTGACGCCGTCCGAGGGGTACCGGTACAGGTAGGCCCCGAGGCAGAGGCCGACCGCGCCCTGCATGGCGAACTTTTCCCGGATCGCGAGCGGCCGCGCCCGCCGCAGCTTCAGCCAGTCGTCGAAGAAGCCGATGCCGGCGAGCAGCGCGGTCACGACGAGGACGACCCACACGAAGCGGTTCTGGAGGTTGCCCCAGAGGAGGACCGACCCGATCAGCGCGCCCAGGATGAGGAGGCCGCCCATCGTGGGCGTCCCCGCCTTCACCCGGTGCCGCTCCGGCCCGTCCACGCGGATCGTCTCGCCGATCTGCCGCGCGCGGAGGCGCCGGATGACCGGGGGCCCGAGCGCCAGGCTGACGAGGAGCGCGGTCAAGAGCGCCATCGCCGTCCGGAACGTGATGTACCGGAAGACGTTGAAGGCGATGTGGTACTTCGCGAGCGCCCCGAGGTACGTCAGCATCAGCGGTCACCTGCGCCCAGGTGGCCGAGCAGCGTCTCGACCGCCCGCTCCATCCGCATCCCGCGCGAGCCCTTGATCAGCACCCGATCCCCGGCCGCGACCCGGGTGGCCACGTGCGTGGCGGCCGCTTCCGGCCCGTCGTGGGCCGCGACGTCGGGACAACCGGCGTCCCGCGCGGCGGCCGCGGCGAGCCGCGCGGCGGGCCCGGCGGTCGCCAGGCCCGCCGCGGGCAGGGCCGCGATCCAGCGCCCGGCCTCGCGGTGCGCGGCATCGCTGCCGGCGCCGAGCTCCAGCATGTCGCCGAGCACCACCCAGGCCCGGCCCTCGCCGCCGCTCTCCCGCAGGGCGTCGAGGGCCGCGCGCAAGGACGCCGGGTTGGCGTTGTAGGTGTCGTCGAGGACGAGGGTGCCCCGGACTTCGCGCGCGTGGAGCCGCCCCTTGAGCGGGGTCACGTACGCCAGCGCCTCGGCCGCCGCGTCGAGCGGCACCCCCAGCGCCACGCCGACCGCGACGGCCGCCGCGGCGTTTCCCGCGTTGTGGCGACCGTAGAGCGGCAGGCGGACCGCCGCCGACTCGCCGCCGAACGCGACGGCGAAGGTGAGGCCGCCGCGCGTCGCCGTCACCTCGCCGAGCCGGATGTCGGCCGCCGCCGCGCGCCCGTACGTCACCACGCGGCCGCGCGCCTCGCGGGCGAGCGCCGCGACCAGCGGGTCGTCAGCGTTGAGGACGACGACGCCGTCCGGCGGGATGGCCTGGACCAGCTCCCCCTTGGCCTTTTGCACGCCCTCGATCGATCCCACACCCTCGAGATGCGCCGGGGCGATCGTGGTCAGGACGCCCACGCTCGGCTGCGCGAGCTGAGCCAGCGCCGCGATCTCGCCGAAGGCATTCATGCCGAGCTCGAGCACGGCCGCCTCGTGCGCGGGCTCGAGCGCGAGGAGGGTGAGCGGCACGCCCCACTGGTTGTTGAGGCTGCCGACGGCCTTCAGCACGCGGAAGCGCGCGGCGAGAACGGCGGCGGTCAGCTCCTTGGTCGTCGTCTTGCCGTTCGAGCCCGTGACCGCGACGACGGCCAGCGCGTGTCGCCGGCGGTGGGACGCCGCGAGGCGCTGGAGGGCCTGCGTCGTGTCCTCGACGAGCACCACGGGGAAGGCAGGCGGGAGCGTGAGGTTCGGGGGCAGATGCGTGACCACCGCAGCGCCCGCCCCGCGGGCGACGGCGTCGGCGACGAAGGCGTGACCGTCCTGTCGCGGGCCCCGGATGGCGAAGAAGGCATTCCCCGACAGGCACGTCCGGCTGTCGATCGACACCCCGTTGACGACGCCGTCGAGCCGGCCGCCCACCAGCGCGCCCTGCATGGCCCGGACGAGATCGGCGATCGTCAGCCGCACCATGTCCTCACCCTCGCCCCAGTTCGGTGAGGACCTGGCGGGCTACCTGGCGGTCGTCGAAGGGGAGGATCTGCCCGCCGGTGACCTGGTACGTCTCGTGGCCCTTCCCCGCGATCACCACGGTGTCGCCGGTCCGCGCCCATGCGAGCGCGTGCCGGATCGCCTCGTGGCGATCAGGATGGCTAGTATAGCCGTCGCGCGGAGACGGCACCACACCTACGGATATTTCCCGAATGATGGCATCCGGGTCCTCCGAGCGCGGGTTGTCCGAGGTGAGCCAGACGCGGTCCGCGAGCTCCGCGGCGATGCGCCCCATGATCGGGCGCTTGCCCCGATCCCGGTCGCCGCCCGCGCCGAAGACCACGCCGAGCCGGCCGGGCGTGAGAGGGCGCGCCGTCTCCAGCACGCGCCGGAGCGCGTCGGGGGTGTGGGCGTAATCGACGATTACCAGGAAGTCCTGGCCCGCGTCCACGCGCTCGAAGCGGCCGGGGACCGACGCCACGCCGGCGAGCGCCCGGCTGATGACGTCGGGCTCGAGCTGGAGCGCGACGCCGGTCGCCACGGCGCCGAGCAGGTTCATCACGTTGTGCTCGCCGATGAGCGGAGAGGCGAGCCGCACGGCCCCGATCGGCGTCTCCGCCTCGAGGCGGATGCCGGCGAGGCCCGACGCGTGCGAGCGCGGCCGCACCGTGTGGCCGGGCCCGAGGCCGAACGTGAGGACGCGGCCGCCGCGCGCGCCGCCGAGGAGGCCGGCGAGCTGGGGGGCCCATTGCGCGCCGACCGGGTCGTCCCCGTTCAGCACGGCGCTCGCCCCGGCCTTCCCGCCCTCCGGGAGGAGGTCGAAGAAGAGCCGGCCCTTCGCGCGGGCGTAGCCCTGCATGGTGCCGTGGAAGTCGAGGTGGTCCTGCGTGAGGTTGGTGAAGACGGCGACGTCGAAGGCCACCCCGTCCACGCGCCGGAGCTCGAGCGCGTGGGAGGAGACCTCCATGGCGACCCCGCCGACCCCGGCGGCGACCATCTCGGCGAGCAGCCCCTGGAGCTCGAGCGCCTCCGGGGTCGTCTGGCTGGCGTCCCGGCGGGCGCCGCGGATCACGTACCAGATCGTGCCAAGGACGCCGGTCTCGAGACCGCGCGCCCGCAGGAGCGCCTCGACCAGGTACGAGGTCGTGGTCTTGCCGTTGGTGCCCGTGATCGCGACGACGGTGAGCGCGCGCGAGGGGCGGCCGAAGTACGCGTCGGCCAGGCGCGGCAGGGCCCAGCGGGTGTCGCGGACCAGGATCCGCCCCACGGGCCGGTCCGGCAGCGGGTCCGGCGGCTCCGCCACGATCGCGCTCGCGCCGCGCTCGACCGCCTGGGGGATGAACCGGTGGCCGTCGACCCGCAGCCCGCGCACCGCGACGAAGCAGTGGCCCGCCGCGACGCGCCGGGAATCGTCGGTGATCCCGTGGACCTCGGCCGGCAGCGGCCCGCAGAGGTCCCTGTCGGGCAGGACCCGCAACAGCTCGCCGAGCGGGACGATGCGCGAGGCCGCGGTCGCCGTCATGATCGCCGGCTCGCCCCGTCGAGGGCCGTGCTCCCGCCGCGCCCGGTCGGCTCCGTCCCCTGCGCGGGCGGCGCGAGCTCGAGCCGGCAAAAGGCTCCCGGCGTGAGCGCGGCGCCGGGCGCCGGCGTCTGCCGTACCACGAGGCCCCGGCCGCCGACGGACAGCTCGACCTCGTAGCCGGCGAGCAGGACGAGCGCCTGGCGCAGGCTCCGGCCGACGAGGTTCGGCATCACGGCGGCGCCCGGCTCGGCCTCGGCCAGGGCGGCGGTGACGACGTCCGGCGGCTCGACCGGCGCCGGCGCCCGCACGATCTGCACCGCGGGCGCGCCGCTCGGGGCGACGTCCAGATGCCGCAACACCTGAGCGGCCACCGCCGAAAAGATCGGCGCCGCGGCCTCCGATCCCCACACGACCGTCTTCGGCTCGTCGAGCAAGGCCAGCATGACGAGGCGCGGGGCCTCGGCCGGGACGAAGCCCACGAACGAAAGCACGCCCGGCTTGCGAGAATAGACGCGCGTGACCGGGTCGAGCTTCTGGGCGGTCCCCGTCTTCCCCGCCACGGCGTAGCCCTCCACCGCCGCCCGGTGCCCCGTGCCCTGGCTCACGACCGCGGTGAGGATCTCCGTCAGCGTCGCCGCCGTGTCGCGCGAGACGACCTGCCGCACCGCCCGGGGCTCGAACCGCCGCACCTCCCGGCCGGTCCCGTCCACGACGGCCCGGAGGATCTGCGGCTGCATGAGCCGGCCCTCGTTGGCGATCGCGGCAAAGGCGGCGACGAGCTGGAGCGCGGTCACCGACACCTCCTGGCCGATGGACATCGAGGCCAGCGAAAGCCCCGACCAGCGCTCGAGCGGCCGGAGCTGGCCCCGGCTCTCTCCGGGCAGCCCGACGCCGGTCGGACTCCCGAAGCCGAAGGCCGCGATGTGCTTGAAGTAGCGCTCCCGGCCCAGGGTCAGGCCGACCTTGATCGCGCCGACGTTCGAGGAGAACTGGAGCACCTCGCGGAAGGAGAGCCAGCCGTAGCGCTTCCAGTCGTGGATCGCGCGGTTCGCCACGGTGATGACGCCCTGCTCGCCGTAGAGCCGATCCTGCGGGCGGACGACGCGCTCCTCGAGCGCGGCCGCGGCGAGGAAGGCCTTGAAGGTCGAGCCCGGCTCGAAGGGGTCGGTGACCGCGCGGTTCCGCCACTCGGCCGAGCTGGCCGTCTGATAGGCGTTCGGGTTGAAGGTCGGCCGGATGGCCATCGCCAGGATCTCGCCCGTTCGCGGGTCCATCGCCACGATCATCCCGGCGCGCGCCCCGGTCTGGCGCCACGCCGCCTCGAGCTCGCGCTCGGCAACGTACTGGACCGCCGCGTCGATCGTGAGCACGAGTCCCTGGCCGGGCGTCGGCGGCTTGAGGATCGCCGGCTCCGCCGTCACGTCGCGCCCCAGCGCGTCACGCTCGACGAGGGCGAGCCCGGCCTGGCCGGCCAGGAGGCGGTCGTAGGCCAGCTCCACGCCCTCGAGCCCCCGGTCGTCGTAGCCCTCGAAGCCGAGGACGTGGGCGGCGAGCTCGCGGTTCGGGTAGAACCGGAGCGACTCGGGGATCGTGCCGATCCCGGGGAGCGAGAGCGCGCGGAGGGGCTGGACGGCGCCCGGGGCGAGCTTCCGCTTGAGCCAGACGAAGGGCCGGTCGGTCCGGAGCCGCTCCTCGATCTCCTGCGGCCGCTCGCCGAGCCGCGGGGCCAGGCGCGCCGCCAGGGCCGCGCGGTCCACGATCCGGCGCGGCAGCGCGAAGACCGACTCCGCCTCGGTCGAGACGGCGAGCGGCTGCCCGTGGCGGTCGAAGATCGGCCCGCGCTTGGGCTTGAGCGCGATCGCCCGGGAGTACTGGCGCTCGGCCAGACGGGCCAGGGCGTCGTGACGGAGGAGCTGGAGATCGCCGAGCCGGATGAGCACGGCCACGTGGACCAGGACGAGGACGCCGGTCAGGATGAGCGCGCGGCTCCGGAACCGAGACGCCGACCCCGTCATGGACTCCGCAGGCGCGCCCGACCCCGCTTCACCGTGTTCGTCCGTCCCGCCCGCCCGGCGCTCATGGACGTCCCCCGCTCGAGCCCGGCCGTTCCTCTCGCGCCGCGGTCCGGAGGGCCACGCCGTCCGCCGCGTCCTTGGGCGCGACGAACTCCCGCGCCATCCGGACCTGGTCGCGCGCGGGCTCCGTGAAGCCGAGCCGGCGGGCCGCGGAATCCACGCGGGCGAGCGAGGAGAGCGACAGGAGCTCGAGGCGGAGCTTGCGGTTCTGCTCGTCGAGCTCGGCACGGAGGCCCCGGATGTCCTCCAGCTCGTACGAGACGCGCACGCGCTGGACCTGGAGCCAGACGTAGCCCAGCACGGCGCCCACCAGGAGCGCGCCGAGACAGAGCACGGCCGCCATCGCGCGGAGCCGCCGGCCGTCGCGTTCCCGCACTATCGATTCCGCCTGATCGGGGATGAATCGCATCATGGGGTCCTCAGCATCGCTCGAGCACTCGGAACTTGGCGCTCCGGGCGCGGGGGTTGTCGCGGACCTCGGCCTCGCTCGGACGGACGGGCTTCCGGGTCGCGAGCCTGAAACCGGACTCGGCCGCGAGGCCGCGAAACGCGCGCTTGACGAGGCGGTCTTCCAGCGAGTGAAACGCGATCACGCCGAACCGGGCACGCGGCGCCAGGAGCTCCACCGCCTGGGGCAGGGCCGCTTCGAGGCTCCCCAGCTCGTCGTTGACGGCGATCCGGAGCGCCTGGAACGTCCGGGTGGCGGGGTGAAGACGACGGGAGCGGCGATGGGGCGGGATCGCCGCCGTGACCAGCTCGGCGAGCGTCCGGGTCGTCGCGATGGGAGCGCGGGCGCGGGCCGCCACGAGCCGGCGCGCGATCCGTCGCGCCGCGGGCTCTTCGCCGTAGGTGGCCAGAATGCGGGCCAGGTCGGGCTCGGGCGTCTTCTGGACCAGGTCGGCCGCGGTGCGGCCGCCTCGGGGGTCGAAGCGCATGTCGAGCGGCTCGTCGGCCTGAAAGGTGAAGCCGCGGCCGCTCGCCTCGAGCTGGAACGACGACAGCCCGAGGTCGAGGAGGATCGCCGCGGCCCCGTCGATGCCGCAGGCGCCCGCTTCGCGCGCGAGGTGCCGGAAGTCGGCGTGGCGGAGGACCACCCGCCCCCCGAACGGGGCCAGGCGGGCGGCCGCGAGGTCGAGCGACACGGGGTCCCGGTCGAGGCCCAGCAGCCGGGCGTCCGTCGCGCGCTCGAGCAGCGCCGCCGCATGACCACCCAGCCCGACGGTGCCGTCGACGATCCAGCCCCCCGCCGGGACAGGCGTGAGCCAGCCGAGCACTTCGTCCCGCAGGACGGGCCGGTGACCCCCGGGCGCGGCCGACGGGCCGAGGCGTGCGCGGCCTTCGGCGCTCATAGCCCGAACTCGCTCACCTTGCGCGCCATCTCGTCGAAGCTCCCCCGCAGGCCCTGGTAGTGGTCGGCCCAGCGCTCCTGGCTCCAGATCTCGAACTTCGTCAGCGTGCCCGCGATGACGACGTCCTTGTTCAGGCCGGCGAACTCGCGGAGCTCGGGCGGAATCAACGTGCGACCGGCCTTGTCCACGGGGCAGTCCTTGGCGCTCCCCACGATGATGCGCTGGAGGTTCCGCATCTCCGGGGAGAATTGCGGCTGCAGGCGCAGCTTCTCTTCGAAGCGCTCCCACTCGTCGAGCGGATAGGCGACGATGCAGTGATCGCCCTCGGTGAGGACGAGCGTGTCGACGTCGCGCTCGGCCAGCTCCTCCCGGAACCTGGCCGGGATGCTGAGCCGCCCTTTCGGGTCGATCGTATGGTGATACCGCCCCCGGAACACCCGCCTCTGTCCTCCCCGGCCTCCCCCGACCCGGGAGCCGTCGCGCGCCGCCTCTCGGCGGTCCTCCGTGGCCGTTTATCCCACTTCATCCCACTTTGTGGGGCCCATGCTACAAAGGGGTCCCGAGACCTGTCAAGGGAAAAATGCCGTTCGAAAAAGAAAAAAACGGTGCTTGGGAAAGAAACAACCGGTGGTAGGCGTCTCCCCTAGGAATACCTCACGTAGAGGGTGCGGAGCCGCGCCCGGTGCTCGGCGGCCTCCCTCGTGAGCTGTCCCAGGGTGGGGGGCTCGGCCGCCCACCCGAGCAGCGTCGCCAGCTCGCGATAGCTCTGGGCGACTCGACGCTCGGCCCGGAAGGCGCGGGCGAAGAGCTCGGAGCGCTGCTCCAGTGGCGCGTCGACCGCGGCCACCGGCGGCGCGGTCGCCGGCGCGCCGGCGTCGGCGGCGACCGTCGCCGCGGAGGCGCCGAGGGCTGCGACGTGTCGCCGCTTGGCGTCGGCCAGCTCGGCGAGCGCCGTGCCGAGCGGGCGGAGGCGCGTCATCGCGGCGAACTCCCCGTAGAGCGCCGCGAGCTCGCGCTCGGCGCAGAGCGCCTCGGCGAGGACCTGCTCGATCGCGGCGCGGCGGGCCACGGGCAGCTCGGCGAGATCGATGCGGAGATCCGCCATATGGTGGGCTTGGCTGGGGGACGCCGGGGTGCGGCGCGGAACGGCGCGCTAGGCTCCCCTGAGACGCGGGTCCAGCGTGTCGCGCAGGGCGTCCCCGAGGAGGTTCGAGCCGAAGACGGCGAGGCTGATGGCGATGCCGGGAAAGAGGACGAGGTGGGGCGCCTTCTGGGCGTACTCCGCCGCGGACACGGACAGCATGCGCCCCCACGAGGGGTACGGCTCGGGCACGCCGAGGCCGAGGAAGGAGAGCGCGGCCTCCACCAGGATCGCGCTCCCGAGCTGCGCCGTGCAGAGGACGATGAACGGGCCGACCGTGTTCGGGAGGACGTGCCGGAAGGCGATGCGGAGGTGTCGGAGACCCAGTGCCCGCGCGGCCTCCACGTACTGCATCTCGCGGATCGACAGCACGCTCGACCGGATCACCCGCGCCGCGCGCGGCACGATGGGGACCGAGATCGCGATGATCACGTTCTCGATGGACGGGCCGAGCGCCGCCGACATCACGAGCGCGAGCACCAGCAGCGGGAGCCCCTGCAGGATGTCGAGGAACCGCTGCGTCAGGAGGTCCGTCTTGCCGCCGAAGTACGCGGAGAGCAGGCCGACGAATCCGCCCAGGCCCGATCCGAGCGCGGTGGACGCGAGCCCGACGATCAGGGAGACGCGCGCGCCGTGGACGATCCGCGAGTAGATGTCGCGGCCGAGGTGGTCGGAGCCCAGCCAGTGGACGACGCCGGGCCGGGCCAGGGTGTGCGCCGCGTCCGTCGCGATCGGGTCCTGGGACGCCAGGAGCTCGGCGAACACGGCGGCGAACACGATGGCGAGCATCACGAAGCCGCCCACGGCCCCGAGCGGCTTTTTCCGCACGAAGCGGGCGAGGGCCGTGCGCCGACGCGGCCGCGCCTCGCCGACCGCCGGCGCGGGGAGCGTGGCGACGCTCTCCGCGGGCCTAGCCGCCATAGCGGACCCTGGGGTCCAGGACCCCGTAGAGGAGGTCGACGGCGAGGTTCGAGAGGATCACGACGATGGCGATGAACATGACGAGGTTCTGCACGATCGGGTAGTCGCGCCAGAGGATCGCCTGGACGAGGAACCGGGCCACGCCGGGCAGGTTGAAGACGGTCTCCGTCACGATGAGGCCGCCGATGACGAAGGCGAACTCGATGCCGATGACGGTCACCACGGGCAGGATCGCGTTCTTCAGCGCATGGCGCCACACGACCGCGCGGCCGCGCTGGCCCTTGGCCCGCGCCGTCCGGATGTAGTCTTCCCGCAGGACCTCGAGCATGGCCGACCGGGTGATCCGCATCATGAGCGCGGAGGACCGGTAGCCCACGGCCAGCGCGGGCAGGAGGAACTGCACCGCGTGCAGTTTGAAGTTTTCCGTGGGGGGGACGTAGGTGAGCGGGGGAATCCAGCCGAACCAGGCGACGAGGCCGAGGATGATGACCATACCCAGCCAGAAGGACGGCATGGAGAGCCCGGCCAGGCTGACCACGCGGAGCACGTAGTCCAGCGTCGAGTCCTGGCGGACCGCGCTGACCACGCCGGTCGGCACGCCCAGCAGCACGGCGATCACGACGGAGAGCGTGCCCAGCTCGAGCGACACGGGGAGCAACGGCCGGATGATCTGCCAGGCGGGGAGATCGTAGCGGTAGGACTTCCCGAGGTCGCCCGAGAAGATCTGACCGAGCCACTCCACGTACTGCTGCCAGACGGGCCGGTCGAGGCCGAGCTCCCGCATGATCGCCTGCTTCTCGCTCGGGTTCACGTAGCCCGCGGTGGAGAAGAGGATGTCGACGATGTCCCCGGGGGCCAGGCGCAGCAGGACGAAGATGACCATCGACATGCCGAGCAGGGTGAGGACCGCGATGCCCAGCCGCTGCGCCAGGTACGTCTTCATCGGATGACGGTCCCGGTGCCTTCGCGGGGGGGGAGGCAGGCCCGCGCCGTTCGCCGAAAAGCGAACGGCCCGGCTTCACCGGGAGGGCCGTCGGCCCCCCGGTGGGGTGTCGCGGATCGAGCCCCGCAGGCGCGACGAGACGCGACGGGGAGATGGAAAGGGGGGGCGGGAGCCCCCCCTCCGAGCATTACTTGTCGACCCACACTTCCTGCAGGCGCCCGAAGTTGTAGATCGACTGATGCGGGGGCAGGTTCTTCACGTGCGGCCAGACCGTGAAGTAGTCGATCCGCCAGTCGAGCATGGGGCGTGCCGCGTCCTCCTCGAGCCGCTTCTGGATCCCGTGCACCAGCGCCAGGCGCTTCTTCGCGTCCAGCTCCTGGGACTGCTGGTCCACGAGCTTCATCACCTCTTCGCTGCAGTACTGGCTGTAGTTGCGCGGCGAGCCGCAGGCGTAATTCTCGTAGAAGTTGGCGTCCGGGTCGTCCGGGCCGATGCCGGTGAGGTTCGCCCCGATCTGGTAGTCGCCCCGGGTGGCCATGGGATGCCACTGCGCGGTCTCCACCTGCTTGAGCGACGCCTCGATTCCCACCTGCTTCAGCTCGTTGATGACGAACGACGCCATGTCGACGTAGATCGCGATCGCGCGCGTCACCATCTCCACCCGGAGCGGGTTCTGCGGCGTGATGCCGATCTCGGCCAGGAGCTTCCGCGCCTTGGCCTTCTCGTCCGGCGGCTTGCCGTACCCCGGCAGGCCGGCGAGGTCCTTGTCGAGGAGACCCCAGATCCCATGGGGCTTCGGGGCGAGCGAGGCGCCGATGGCGGCGCCGCCCTGGTGCACCGCCTGGACGAGCGCCCGGCGGTCGATCGCGTGGCTGACCGCGAGCCGCACCTTGACGTTGTCGAAGGGCGGCTTCTTGACGTTCATGATGATGTTGTCGTTGACGTTCTGGCTGTAGGGCGTGACGACGAGCTGGGGCACCGCGCTCTTGAGCTGCTCGGCCACGGTCTTGGAGGTCTCCCCGGGAAACGACACGTCCACCTGCCCCGCCTGGAGCGCCGCGTTCCGGGTTCCGCGCTCGGCGATGACGAGGTAGCGGAGCCCCTCCAGGTAGGGCCGGCCCTTGACGAAGTAGTCGGGATTCTTCACGTACTCGACGAATTCGCCCTTCCGCCATTCCTTGAGCTTGAAGGGGCCCGTCCCCACGCAACCGGTCCGATAGTTGGCGGGTGGGACGTGGGCCGCGTAGATCGGCGTGTAGCCGGAGGCGAGCATCAGCAGCAACGAGGGCTGCGGCCGCTTGAGGCGGAACACCACGGTCTGCGCGTCGGGCGTCTCCACGGCCTCCATGTTCGCGTACCAGTCCTTGCGCGGGTTGATGCGGAGCTTGCCGGGCGCGTCGGCGGCGCCGCGCACCATGTCGAACGTGAACTTGACGTCCTTGGAGGTGAAGGGCTGGCCGTCGTGCCACTTCACGTTCTTGCGGAGGAACATCACGAGGTTGCGGTAGTTGTCCTGCCACGACCACTTCTCGGCCAGCTCCGGCACCACCGTGTCGATGCTCTCCACCGGCTTGGCGGGATCGAACATCACGAGGTTGTTGAAGCACGGGGCGACGGGCCAGACGCTGGAGATCGTCGAGGTCTCGTGGACGGCGAAGCCCTGCGGCAGGTCCTCGCGCAGCCGGAGATTCAGCGTCCCGCCGGGCTTGGGAGCCTGCGCGAGGGCCGGCCCCGCCAGCAACACCA
>JBIOTN010000072.1:0-6585 GCA_044866005.1 Candidatus Rokuibacteriota bacterium
CCCCCTCCGATGCCTCCCCTCGGTTGCGCCGGCGGAAGCCGGCGCTCGGAAGCGTCCGAGTAGTCATGCCGGCGGTCCAGTTGGTCAAGAGAGCTCCCGGGGGGAGGCAGGCCCGCTGCGTTCGCCGCCACGGCCGGGACGCAGGCCCGGCCGCCGATCGAGCAGAACGCCGCCAGCGGACGCCGCGAGGGCCGTCGGCTCCCCGGCGGGGTGTCGGGGGGGTCCGAGACCCCCCGACAGCTAATAACCGCGCCGGAGGTCGACGCGGCCGCGAAGGGCCCGCCGCTGGAGAAAGCGCTCGAGGTTGTCGTTGAAGATGGCCGTGACCTCGGCCAGATCGTTCGGGCCGGCGATGTGCGGCGTCACCACGACGTTCGGGAGGCCCCAGAACGGATGGTGCGTGGGCAGGGGCTCCTCGACGAAGGCGTCGAGCACCGCGCCCGCGATCCAGCGCTCCTGGAGCGCCCGGACGAGCGCGTCCTCCTGGACCAGGGCGCCGCGCCCGACGTTGACGAGCCGGGCCCCGGGCCGCATCGCGCGCAGCTCGGCCTCGCCGATGAGCCCCCGGGTCTCCGGCGTCAGCGGCGCCGCGAGCACGACGTAGTCGCTCGCGCGCAAGAGCTCCCGCAGGCCGGGCCGGCGGAAGACGCGCTCGGCCTCCTGCACCGGGCGGCCGCTTCGCGTCATGCCGAGGACGCGCATGGAAAAGGCGCGCGCGAGCCGGGCGATGGCGCGCCCGATCGAGCCCAGGCCGATGATCCCCAGGGTCTGGCCGCGCAGGAGGGTCGGGTCCACCGGCTCCCAGGTCCGCACCCGCTGGGCGGCGCGGAAGGCCTCCGTGCGTTGCGTGGCCCAGAGGAGCCACCCCAGCACGTACTCGGCCATGGCCGGGCCGAAGAGGTTCTCGATCCGCGTGAGCAGCACTTTCGGCGGAAACGGAGCGTCGAGGAACCGGTCCACGCCGGCCCCCATGACCTGCACCCAGCGGAGCCGTCGCGCGCGAGGGAGGAGATCGGTGGGAAAGCGCGTGGCGAAGAGCACGTCCATCTCCTCGACGTGGGGCAGGGCCTCGACAGGCGTCGCGGCCACCCGGATCCGGGCTCGCCCGCGCGGGGCGCGCACGAGCCTCGCATATGCCTGGGCCTCCGCCGGGTGATACACCAGCACGGAAATCGGCCCGGGCCGAGGCATGGGACGCAATATAGCACCAAGGCCGCGTGATATCATGCCAAATCAGCACCGAACGCGGAGGTCCCATCATGGCGCGTCCCGTGCACGTCGAGTCCGGCCCAGGTCTCCGCCAGACGGTCTGGGTCGGTCCCCACCGCTTCACCGCCGACGAGCCGGCGCTGGCGGGGGGCGAGGACGCCGGGCCGAGTCCGGTGGAGCTCCTCCTCGCCGCCCTCGGTACCTGAACAGCGATCACCGCCTCGCTGTACGCGAGGCGCAAGGGCTGGGCCCTCGAAGGGATCGAGGTGGATGTCCGTCACGAGCGCGCGCCCGAGGCCGGGAAGGACCGGATCGAGCTGACCCTGAGCCTGGGGGGCGACCTCAGCGATGAGCAGGCGGCACGCATCCGCGCCGTGTCCCGGCAGTGTCCGGTGCACCGGATGCTCGCGGGGGGCGTCGAGCTCGGCGAACACTGAGGGGCCGAGGCTCGGATGGCGCGCCCGCCGGCCATCGACATCGCGCCCTCCTTCCTCACCGCGGAGTGGCGATTCGTCGCCATGCTCACCTACGCGGTCGACCCGGCCGTTCTCCGGCCCTACGTCCCCTGCGGCACCGAGCTCGACCTGTGGGAGGGCCGGGCGCTGGCGAGCGTGGTCGGTCTCCTGTTCCGGCGCACCCGGCTCCACGGCGTGCCCGTCCCTTTTCATCGCACCTTTCCCGAGCTGAACCTCCGGTTCTACGTGCGGCGGCAGGCCGCGGAAGGCTGGCGGGGCGGCATCGTCTTCATCAAGGAGATCGTCCCGCGGCGGGCGGTCGCGCTGGTGGCGCGCGCCGCGTACAACGAACCGTACGTCGCCATGCCGATGCGGTACCGCGTGGACGGCGGCTCTCCGATGGAAGGGGCGAGCGTCGAGTACGCCTGGCGCCACGCGGGACGCTGGAACCGGTTACGGGTCGTCACGGCCGGCCTGGGGGCGCCGCCGGCTGCCGGTTCGCAGGAGGCGTTCGTCACCGAGCGCTACTGGGGCTACACCGCGCAGCGCGATGGCGGGACCGTCGAGTACCGGGTCGAGCATCCGACGTGGCGGGTGTGGCGCGCCCGCGAGTCCCTGCTGGACTGCCAGGTCGCGCCACTCTACGGCGCGCCGTTCGTGGACAGCCTCGGGGCGCCGCCCGTGTCGGCGTGCCTGGCCGACGGCTCGCCGGTCGTGGTGCGCCGCGGGCGCCGGCTCTGACGTTTTTCGGAGGGGGCCGGCGCCCCCTCCCTGGGGCGACTCGGAGGCAGCCGGGTCGCGCCAGCGCGGCTCAGTGCTCGATGACGACGCCGCCGGCGGCGGCGCGGCGAGCCGCCTCGTCGACGGCGGCGGCCCGGCTCGTCACCTGGCGTCGGAGATCGGCGAGCTTCGCCCGGAGCGGCTGAGCCGCGTCGCGCGCCTGCTTCTTCGCGGCCGGGTCGTGAGAGGCGTTGTGCGCGTCCACCAGGCGGTCGTGGGCATCGAGCGTCACGAGGTACTCGTAGAGGGCCTGGTTGTAGCGCTGGGCGGCGCGATTGTAGGCCTGCTTGAGGGCGACCGCCTGGGCCGTGTCGTCGGGAGCGAACTCGGCGTACCCGAGATAGCTCGGCTTGGCGGCCTGCGCGTCGATCGAGCCGACCACGGCGAGCGTCCCGGCCACGGCGAGGACGCCCGCCAGGCTCGCGAGCCCGCCACCGGGCCGTCGCGGCCGCGGTCGGGGAGGACGCCCCTCGAGGCCTGACGCGCGTGGGGCCTGCGCGGGGGCGGGCGTCACCCGATCGCGACCGCCAGACACGTGGTCGTCCGCGTCACGCCGTCGATCGCCCCGATGCCCTCGGTCACGAGCTGACCGATGTCGTCGAGGGTGGGCCCCTCGACCACGGCGATGTAGTCGAAGGGACCCGTGACGGCGTCGAGCGACTCCACGCGGCACTTCCCCGGCTTCACCTTCGCCAGCGCCTTCTTGACCGCCTTGGTCTTGCCCGCGCTGGTCTCGACGAGGACGTAGGCCTTCATGGCCACACCTCCGTGGCGCTTCCCCGATGCGGGGCCATTAAAGCCGGACCGCCGCGTCGCTGTCAAGCCGCCGGCCCGCGGACGCGGCGCGGGCCGCCGGCCTCAGCGCGCCAGGAACGCGCGCAGGGTCTCCGCGAAGCTCGCCCGGTCCTCCACGAGGTCACGGCCCCGGACGTCCGCCCGCGTTCCGCGCTCCACCCGCCGGTCGCGCGGGTCGAAGCGGGCGCGGATCCGGCCGGTCACGCCGTTGGCGGCCAGCTCGAGGCTCTCCCCCTCGTCTTCGTCATGGATGTGCACGACGATGAGGTAGAGCCCGTCGCGCTCGCTCCGCGCGCGGTAGACGAGCCCGGTCTTGACCCGCGTCAGGGCGACGGGCACGTTCGCGAGCGGCTGCCCCTGGGCGTCGGTGACGAAGCCCAGCACGATGAACCGGTGGTCGGGCGCGTGGGTGGCCGCGGCGGGCATCGCGGCGAGCAGCGCGAGTGCCCCGAGGCCGCCGAGCCAGTCCCGGACCCGAGCGCGCCCGGACATGGCGAGGGCGTACCACGGCGCCGGCGCCGCCGTCAAGGCGCCGGCCGACGGGCGGCGCCGGGCCGGCGGTGTACAATGCGGGATAAAAGGAGGGCGACAGCCCGCCGTTGACGTATCAGGCACATCCGCTCGTCCAGGCGGCCCACGACGCGGGCCGGATCTCCCTGGACGCCCTGGACCTCTACCGCGGCTTCGAGCGTCGCTACGCCTTCCCGCTGGACGAGTTCCAGGTGCGGGCCATCCTGGCCATCCTCGAAGGCTCCTCGGTGATCGTCTCGGCCCCCACCGGCGCGGGCAAGACCCTCATCGCCGAGTTCGCGATCCACGAGGCGCTCCTCCGCAAGAAGCGCATCGCCTACACCACGCCGCTCAAGGCGCTCTCCAACCAGAAGTACGCCGACTTCTGCCGGCAGTTCGGCGTGGCCGAGGTGGGGATCCTGACCGGGGACGTGAAGGTGAACCCGCGCGCCCCGGTCCTCGTCATGACGACCGAGATCCTCCGCAACATGTTCTACACGGGCACGCTCGAGGGGCTCGCGCACGTGGTGCTGGACGAGTGCCACTACATGGGCGACGAGGGCCGCGGGACGGTCTGGGAGGAGATCATCGTCAACGCGCCCAAGGACGTCACGCTCGTCGCGCTCTCCGCGACCGTGGCGAACGTCCGCGAGATCGCCGAGTGGATCAGCCTCGTCCACCGGCCCATCGTGCCGATCATCCATCCGGAGCGACCCGTGCCGCTGGCCTACCTGGTGGCCGACCTGGCGGCCGAGGTCCACGCGCTGGACGCCGTCCGCAGCCACCGGGCGCGGCTCGTCGGCATCGAGGGCGGCGGCGATGGCGACGGCCGCGGTCGCCTCTACGCCCGGCGGGTCGCGTCCGCCACCGCGTTGATCGAGGAGCTGGAGACCCGGCAGTGGTTGCCGGCGATCTACTTCATCTTCAGCCGCGTGGGCTGCGAGCGGGCCCTGGAGGACGTGCTGGGCGAGGGCCGGCCGCTCCTCGACCGAGCCCGACGACGCGAGGTCGAGCAGGCGATCCGGGAGGCCGTCGAGGAGAACCCGGTGCTCGGGGCCTCGGAGCTGAACCAGACCATCTTCCAGGCCATGACGCTCGGCGTCGGCGTCCACCACGCCGGGATCCTGCCGAGCCTCAAGCGCCTGACCGAGCTCCTCTTCGAGCGGGGCCTGGTCCGCGTCGTCTTCGCCACCGAGACCATGAGCCTCGGCATCAACATGCCGGCCCGGAGCGTCGTGCTCCAGGGGCTGACCAAGCGCACGGACCGCGGCTTCCGGCTCCTGAGCCACAACGAGCTCACGCAGATGGCGGGGCGGGCTGGCCGCCGCGGGATCGACCCGGAAGGCAAGTGCGTGATCGCGCTCGACGCGCGCGACAGCGTCGAGGACGTCCTGGCGGTCGTGGACGGGCCGCCGGAGCCGATCGAGAGCCGATTCCGCCTCGGGTACGGCTCGGTCGGGCTCCTCCTCGAGACGGTGCGCGACGAGTCGGCGATCCGGCGGATCGTGGAGTCCTCCTTCGGCCAGTTCCAGAACCTTCGCGAGATCCGCCGGCTCGAGCGCGAGGTCGCGGAGGCGACCGGCGCGCTCGCCGAGGCGGAGCGGTACGCGGCCCCCTGCGGCGACTTCGGCCGCATCGGCCGCTACCGGGCGCTGCGGGCCGAGGCGGACGCGCGCCGGCGCGCGCTGGGAGCCCGCTCGCGCCAGGCCCGGGCCCGTGCGCTGGAGGACGTGGAGCCGGGACGGCTCGTGCTCCTCCGGCAGCGCGGGGGCGGCGGCCTCGGGGTGGTGCTCGGGACGCACCGCCTCCGCGGGAACCGGCTCCTGGTCGACGCGCTCCTGCCGCATGGCTCGGTCGTGCGGACGAAGCCGGGGAACCTCAAGCGGGTCTTCTGGGCGACGCCGCCGCTCCTCCTGCCGCACGCCATCCGGAGCCTCTCGGCGCACCATCGCGGCTGGGGCCGGGACTTCCGCGAGGTGCTGGCGCGCGACGGCGGGACCCTGCTGGGGCGTCTCCAGGAGCTCGAGCTCGGGGCGCTGCTCGAGCGCGAGCGCGGCGACGCCCCCGAGGACGCGCTCGAGCGGATCGAGTGTCACGCCTGCCCGTGGGGCGCGACGCCGCGCTGCGAGGCGGCCTGGAAGGCGATCGAGAAGCAGCGCGCGCGGCGCGATCAGCGCCAGACCACGCTCGACGCGCTCCGCAACGCGCTCTGGCAGGAGTTCCTGCGCGTCATGGAGGTCCTCGACGCCTTCGACGCCGTCCAGAAGGGCGAGCTGCGCCCGAAGGGCCGGCTGGTGGCGGCGCTCCGGCACGACAACGAGCTGTTGGTGGCCGAGGTCGTCCACCGCGGGGTCTTCGACCAGGCGAGCCCGGCCGAGATGGCGGCGCTGGCCTCGTGCCTCGCGGAGGAGGCGCGGTCGGGAGAGGAAGGGCCGTCGCGGCTCTTCCTCAAGCAGCGGCCGAAGCTGCGCCGCCGCGTGCGGCAGATGGAGGAGGCGGCGAGCGCCATCCTCGCCGTCCAGCGCCGCGTCGGGCTCCACCGGCCGGCGACCGTCCAGACCGGCTTCGTCGCCGCCGTCCACCGCTGGGCCTCGGGAGACGAGGACTGGGCCCGCGTGGTCGCTCAGGCCTTCGGCGGGCACGAAGGCGACCTGATCCGCGCGATGCGGCGGCTGATCGATCTCCTCCGCCAGCTGGGCGAGGCGCCGGAGGTTCCGGAGCCCGTGGCCGGGGCGGCCCGGGCCGCCGCGCGCGCGCTCGACCGGGGGATCGTCCTGGAATCGGCCCTGATTTGACTTTCGGGGGGGTCTCGGAAGCCCCCCCCGGGGCCCCCCCT
>JBIOTN010000073.1:0-35208 GCA_044866005.1 Candidatus Rokuibacteriota bacterium
TCACGGTGTGCCCGTGGACCTTGACCGTCGGCAGGTGGCAGACGCTGGCGCCGACGAACATCTTCGGGATCTCGATCCCCTCCGGGAAGATGTCGTTCAGCTTGAGGAGCGGGCTCTGGAAGCGGTAGGCGGTCCACTCGACCTCGGTCAGCGGGATGAAGGGCAGGCCCGCGCGCTCGAGGATCGGCATCCAGCGGTTCGCTACGGCGCCCTTGCGCGGGTTGGTCACGACGGTCCGGTTCTCGACCGGGTGGAGCCGCTCGCGCTGGTAGCCGTCCTCGAGGAGCGTGCGGAGGACGCCCTCGAGCTGCCAGGGCTGGGTGGAGCAGGCCGGGAAGTACTTGGTCCAGGAGAGGTTGAGCTTGAGGAGGAGCTCGCCGTCCCGCGGCAGGACCTGGTCGTAGCGGGCCAGGCGGAGGAGGCGCCCGTAGTCCGCGACCACGGTCTCCGGCCGCGTCCGCAGCACGGCGACGGTCGCCCGCGTCATGGCGTCGATTCTAGCACGGGGCGCGCGCCCGCCCGGGTCGCCGGGCAGGGTCCCGAGGGTGCGTGCCTGATCCGCGCCGGCCGCGGGACACCCGGCGCGGCGCCCGCGGTCAGGGCGAGGTCGAGCCGGTCACCTGGACCTGGCCCGAGGCCGTGGCTCCGTTGTTCGTCTCGTCCGCCTCGGCGACGGCGGCGTCGACGTCGGCCTTCGCGGAGAGGTAGTAGAGCCCTGCGAAGGCGGCCGGCACGGTCACGCTCGTCGTCGGGCTCACGCTGCCTCCGCTCGCGAGCCCCGTGAGCACCCGCGATCCGACGAGGTCCCCCGCGCCGGGCGTCGGATCGCTGGCCGACATGTAGATGCCCAGGCGAAACGTTCCGGCCGCGACCGGGCCGAGGTTCCGCACGGTCGTCCGCACCGAGAGCGCCTGGCCCGCCCCCACGGTCGTCGCGGCCGAGACCGCGGTCACGGCGAGATCGGGCAGGAACGGCTGGACGCTCAGGGCGCTCGCGGCCGTGAGCCCGTTGTTGGCCTCGCCGAGCTCGGTGACCACGGATCCGACGTCGGCGACGGCGGACAGGGAGTACGACCCGGTCGCGCTCGGCAGGGTGACCTTCGTGGTGGCGCTCCAGGTCGCGCCCGCCACGAGCCCGGTCAGCGCACGGGACGCGAGGAGCGAGCCGGCGCCCGGCGGCGCGCCCTCGGCGCCGAGGTAGATGCCGACGGTGAAGGGGCCGGCCGCGGCGGGGCCGGCGTTCGACACGGTGGTCCGCACGGCGAGCTTCTGGCCGGCGAACCCGGTCGACGGGGCGGACACCGACACCATCACGAGGTCGGGGAGGAACTCCGTGAGCGTCATGGCGCCCGCCGTCGCCCGCGCGTTGTTCGTCTCGTCGAGCTCGGTCACCCCTGCCAGGTCATCCGCCACCGCGATCAGATGGTACGGCCCGAAGGGGACGTCGGCCGGAATCGTCGCCGTGGTCGCGGCGGTCGAGGTCGCGCCCCCGGCGAGCGCCGCCACCGTCCGGCTTCCCAGGAAGCGGTCCGCGCCGTCGAACGCGGGATCGGCCGACAGGTAGATCCCGACGCGGAAGCTCCCGCTGCTCACGGCGCCGGTGTTCGCGACGGTCGTGGTCACGGTGACCGTGTGCCCGGGCGATCCGACGGAAGGCCCGGACACCGCGCTCACGGAGAGCTCGGGCCGGGTGACCGTGAGCTGGCTCGCCGCGGTCCGCCCGTTGTTGGTCTCGTCCGACTCGGCCACGCTCCCGCCGGTATCGGCCCGGGCGGAGAGGTAATAGGTGCCGAGCGCGGTGCCGGCCGCGATGGCGACCACCGTCGTCGCGGTCGAGCTGGCGCCGCCCGCCAGGCTCGTCACGTCCCGGAACCCGAGCAGCGAGCCCGCGCCCGGGCTCGGGTCGGTCGCCGACAGGTAGATCCCGACGCGGAAGGCGCCCGCCGCTCCCGCGCCCTGGTTCGTCGCCGTGGTCGTGACGCTGATCGTCTGGCCGGGCGCGGCCACGGCCGGCGCCGAGACGGCCGCCATGACCAGGTCCGGCACCGGCGGCTCCGCCGAGAGGGTGGCGAAGATCGTGGGGCCGGAGGGGCTGATGCCGGTCACCGTCACGTTGCTCGCGCGGCCGTCGTAGAGGCGGCTCGACGGGGTCGAGGTGGCCCCGAAGGTCGGGTTCCCCGTCGACCCCGGCCAGGGGTCGCCGGGGTCACCCTGGTCGTTGCCCTTCTCGAGGTCGAACAGGCCGTCCGCCTGCATCACGGCCAGCAGGTAGTGGCTCACGGCACAGGACGGGCCGCCCGGGAAACACTCCGCCGTGTTCGAGGTCCGGCTCGCGTCGACGTGCCAGATCAGGAGGCCGGCGCCCGGCAGCCCCGCGTCGTATCCCACCTTCTGGCGGTTCTCCACCAGGAAATACTCGCCCGACGTCGCCGTGCCGGCCAGGAGCTGGTAGACGGCCGGGCTCGTGGCCGCCTGGTCGATCGGCTCGTCGACGAGCGTGCCGGTGACGAGGCGCGGAGCGATCCAGCCCTCGAAGAGCTTGCTCCACGGGTCCATGTGCGCGGGCGAGTCCCCCGGCAGGCTCGCCTGATTCCAGCTCCCGCCGCCCATGACGCCCCAGGCGCCGATGCCCTCGGACGAGCCGTCGGTGTCGTAGAGGTCGGGCAGCCCCAGGTCGTGGCCCAGCTCGTGCGCCATGATCCCGATCGTCGCCGCGTGGCCCGGCGGGCTGCCGCTCGCGCAGTGCCACTCGCCGAACTGCGCGTACGTCGCCCCGACGACCTTGCCGTCGAGGACCGGGGCCGGGACCGTGCCGCCGAGGCCCCACCGGTGGCCCCACACGCTCGGCCCGCACGGGAACGCCGAGAAGGAGCGCTCGTAGCCGGCCACGATCACGACGACGTGGAGCTCGGTCGCGGAGATCACGCCGTCCCCGTCGCCGTCGAACGCCGCGAAGTTCACGAAGGCGTTCGCCGCGATCAGCGCGTCCCGGGTGATCGACCGGTTCCGGTCGTCGATGGCGGCGCCGGTGTTCGGGTGCGGGTAGGCGAGGGTGACGCTCACCACGCCGTCGTCGAGCGCGCCGCTCAGGGAGGCGTTCGACTCGGTCGCCGGCGCGAGGGTGAAGAGCCCGTACGAGACCTCCTCGTAGTAGTCCTTCACGCTGCCCGAGAGGCCGAAGAACTTGCCGGCGAGGCTCGCGCCGGTGCTGCCGACCCGCGCGCTGGGGGTGAAGTCGGCGAAGAGCACGAGGACCGGCTGGCTCCCGAGATTCGCCGTCGCGGCCTGCGCCCCGGCCGGCAGCGGCGCGGGCGCCGGACCCGAGGCGGCGCCGTCCGGGCCGGAGGCGGCCGCGGGGCCGGCCGCGAGGCGGCGCTTGGGAACCGGGAGACGCTTGGGGACGGCGGGCGGGTGGTGCCCCACGACCGCCGACGAGGGCTGGAGACCGCCCCCGGGGGCCGGCTCGGCGTAATGCCAGAAGCCCGTGGCCTGGTCAGGGACGATCGTGTAGCCGTCGTGCGTCCGGAGCCCGTTGCCGTGCTCGTCGCCGACCTGCTGCAGCCAGATGGGCGTGCCGTCGGGCTGGTGGACGAGCTCGAGGGCCGGACGGGCGGGGGCCGCGCCCGCGCGCTCGGGCACGGCGGGCAGCGTCAGGATCGCGACGAGGAGGAAGCAGAGGCCCAGCCAGCCCCTCCCCGGCGGACACGACTTCCCCGGCATGCGGTTACGCCCTCCCGTAACCCACGCTCGCTCGCCCTAGGACGGTGCCGCTTCGCTCACGTCGGAGATCCAGTAGCGACCGCCGCGCTCGTCACCGCGGAACGTCACCCGGCCGGTGACGACCTTCCCCACGAGCCGAGCGGACACAGCCTCCCGCGAGTACACCTCCAGCGTGTCGCCAGGGCCGGCCGTGAGGAGGTTCGCTTTCCGTGGCACCTCCCGCACGGCGAGGAGGCGGAGCGTCAGCCGGACCAGCTGCTGCGGCGGGCTGATGCTCACCGTGGACGAGTCGACGGCGGCGACCGCGAGCGCCTCGCCGGTGACGACGGCCTCGTTCGGGACCGCCGGGGCCCCGGGCGCCGAATGCGCCATGGGAAGCCCGAGCAGGCCGATCAGGACGATCAGGCAGAGCGAGGCAGCCGGGCGCCTCATCAGCGGGTCATCCTTGAAAATGCGCCGGAGTATTTCACCTCGTTCCAACCGCTGTCAAGAAACGAATGAGCCCGAGGGGTATTCCCCCACGGAGTGGCGCCGGGGCGCCTGCATCAGGCGGTGCATGCAGGCGGCATACCCGGCTGGCACCGCCGGCTCCCGCCGCGTTCGCCAGGGGTTACGCGCGAGCGGCGCCGGGCGGCCCCGGAGCGGTCGGGTTTTGGGCGGCCGGCCCGATCAGATTCGCGCCAGCCGGCGGAGCCCGGCGGGCCGCGTGCCGGCGCGTCCGCCATGTGCTAGGGTGATTGCCGATCCGGACGTGGACGATGGGTCGAGGGGAGGCCGCGGACGTGATCCGGGTCTCGTGAGCGGCGTGACGCGCCGGACGAAGGCGCGCTGGCAGACCGCCGCGCTCACGGCCGTCATGTTTCTGGTGCTCGGCGCCCTGCTCGTCGTCCGACCGTCCCTCGTCCTGGCCCCGGTCGGCCGCTTCCTGGTGGTGGCGGATCCGCTCGTCCCGGCTGATGCGGTGGTCTCCCTCGCCGGGGAGCGGCTGGGTGAGCGCGCGTTCGCGACGCGCGACGTCTATCGGGCGGGCTGGGCCGGCCGCGTCATCCTCTCCCAGGAGCCACGGCCCTGGCTGGCGGACCGGATCGAGCACCTCGGGATCCCGGTCTGGCTGGGACACGATCTGAGCCACCGGGTGCTCACGGGCTCCGGCGTGCCCGACGCGGCCATCGAGCTCTTGCCGCCGACCGAGAACACGCTCGGCGAGGCGCTGGCCGTGCGGCGCCTGGTCCAGACGCGCGGGTGGTCCGCGGTCATCGTGGTGACGTCGAAGTTCCACGCCCGACGAGCCTGCTGGACCTTCCGGCGGATCCTGCGCGGCACGGCGCGCGTGATCTGCCACCCCAGCCCCTACGACCGCTTCGACCCGGAGCGGTGGTGGCAAGACGACCGCATGGCGCTGAGCCTCGCCAGCGAATATCTGAAGCTCGCCGCGAACGCGCTCGCCGACCTCTTCGGACGCCGGCCCGCCTGACGTTTTCTCGTAGCCTGACAGCGTCCTAGGCGCTGCGCCCGCCCCGCTTCCACACCACCGCCCCCGTGACAGGGTTCCGTCGCGGACAGATCGAGGCACCTCGCGCGGCGGCCGGAGCACTCCGCGCGCCGGCTTCGCCGGCGGCCCACCCCCCCAGCCCGAAAAGGGAGGGCCTCGGGGGGGTCTTCCGAGACCCCCCCGAGAAAAACCTAGTGCGTGCCGTAGAGCAGGACGATCACCGTCCCCGCCCAGAGGGCGACGTCCAGGAGCAGCGCGCGATCCGTCAAGAGGTGCTCCGATGGGTTCCCGCCGAGGTCCCGCCGGTAAAGGAGATAGAGATAGCGGAAGATCCCGTAGAGGACGAACGGGATCGTGAGCGGCAGCTGCGTGGTCCCCAGCCGGGCGGCCGTCTCGGGCGCGACCGTGTAGAGCGCGTACGCCATGAGCGTCGAGGCGGTGACCACCGCGATCATCTGGTCCAGCAGCTCGGGGGAGTACTCGGACAGGATGGGCCGGTGGTCCACCGCCGCGTGCTCCAGCAGCAGTAGCTCGTGCCGCCGCTTCCCGAAGGTGAGGAAGAGGGCCAGGAGGATCGTGCAGAGCAGGAGCCAGTGGGAGAACTCGGCCCCGATGACGACGACCCCGGCCAGCGCGCGCAGGACGAAGCCCGCCGCGATGATCAGCGCGTCGAGGATGACGACGTTCTTGAGCCCGGCCGAGTACGCCGTGAGCAGGGTCGCGTACGCGAGCGCCACGACCCCCAGCCGCAGGGAGAGCGCGAACGCGGCGACGCCGGCGAGCCCGAGGAGGGCTGCGCCCACGCCCAGCGCGACGGCTGCCGGGAGCCGGCCCGACGCCACGGGCCGGAACCGCTTCCGGGGGTGACTGCGGTCGCGCTCGGCGTCCTGCACGTCGTTGATGAGATACATGCTGCCCGACAGCGCGCAAAAGATCAGGAAGGCGACGAGGACCCGGCCGACGAGGGCGGGGCGGTGCAGGTTCTGCGAGAAGATCAGTCCGGCGAAGACGAGAGCGTTCTTGGTCCACTGGCCGGGCCGGAGGGAGACGACGAGGTCGCGGATCACGCCCGGCTCCGGCCCGGAGCGGCGTTCAGGCGGAGAAGGCGGCGACGGTGCGGCGCAGGCCCTCCACGAAGCTCACGGCCGGCACGTACCCCAAGCGCTCGCGCGCCCGCGAGATGTCCGCGAGCGTGTCGCGCACGTCGCCTGGCCGCGCCGGCGAGTGCCGGACCGGCAGCGGCCGGCCGAGGACCTCCTCGAGCCCGCGGGCGATGTCGAGCACCGAGCGCCGGTCCCCGCAGGCGATGTTGAAGGCGTCGCCGCCGACCTTCGGCGCCTCCGCGGCGACCAGGTTGGCGTCCACGACGTTCTGGACGTACGTGAAGTCCCGCGTCTGCTCGCCGTCGCCGTGGACCTCGAGCGGAACGCCCTTCCGCGCCGCCAGGATGAACCGCGCGACGACGGCGGCATACTCCGACTGCGGGTCCTGGCGGGGCCCGAAGACGTTGAAGTAGCGCAGGGAGACGGTCTCCAGGCCGTAGTGCCGGTCGAAGTTCGCGCAGTAGTGCTCGCCGATCAGCTTCGACGCCCCGTAGGGGGAGATCGGCAGCGGGCGCAGCTCCTCGTGGAGCGGCAGCGTCGGCTGGTCGCCGTACACCGAGGAGGACGACGCGAAGACGAGCCGACGGACGCCGGCGGCGCGGGCCGCGAGGAGGAGCCGCATCGTCCCGGTGACGTTCACGTCGTGGTAGGCGAACGGCTCCTCGACCGACCGCGGAACCGAGCGCAGCGCGGCCTGGTGGAAGACGACCTCGACCCCCGCGAGGGCGCGGTCGACCGCCGCGGGGTCGCGGATGTCGCCGGCCACGACCTCCAGGTCTCGGTGCGACGGGAGGAACTCCCGGCGGCCGGCCGAGAAGTCGTCCAGTACGCGCACCCGACGGCCGCGGGCGAGCAGCGCCTCGACCAGGTGCGAGCCGATGAAGCCGGCCCCGCCGGTGACGAGCGCGAGCGTGGCCATTACCGCTTTCGGAGGGGGGCGGGGCTCCCCTCCGATGCCTCCCCCCCGGCCGTTGCGCCGGCCGAGCCGGCGCTCGGCGCGCTTCGGTCCGGACGGCGAGGCCCGCTTCCCCGGCCCGCGTCGTGTCTCCGCATTCGGCTACTGGCGCTCGGTCTGGCGAAAAAAGCCGATCACCCGCCGGAGGGTCTCGTCGAGCGGGATCCGCGGACGGTAGCCCACCGCGCGCTCCGCCTTGCCGATGTCCGGCACGCGCCGGCGGAGGTCCTCGAACCCCGGCTGGTACGCCTGGTCGTAGGGGACGTGGACGATCGCCGAGGCGCTCGCCGCAAGCGCTTTCACGCGCGTGGCCAGGTCGCCGATGGTGACCTCTTCGGGAGTCCCGACGTTGAAGACCTCCCCCGGAGACTGGGGGCTCAGGGAGAGCGCGATCGTGGCCCGGACGGCGTCCTCCACGTCCGTGAAGGCGCGCGACTGCCGGCCGTCGCCGTAGACCGTGATCGGGCGGCCGTCGAGCGCCTGCCGCACGAAGCGCGGCACGACCATGCCATAGCGACCCGTCTGCCGCGGACCGACCGTGTTGAAGAACCGGAGGATCACGACCGGGAGGCCGCGCTCTCGATGGTAGGCGAGGCCGAGGAACTCGTCGATGGCCTTGGAGCACGCGTAGCTCCAGCGGCTCTTCGTGGTGGGCCCGAGCAGCCGGTCGTCCTCCTCCGAGAGGGGGACCCGGTCGTTCTTGCCGTAGATCTCGGACGTCGAGGCGAGGACGACGCGGGCCCCCGTGTGCGCCGCGGCGCGCAGGACGACCTCGGTGCCGACGATGTTGGTGGCGATCGTCTCGACCGGCCGCTCCAGGATCAGGCGGACCCCGACGGCCGCCGCCAGGTGGTAGACGACGTCGGCGTCGGCGACGAGCTTCTGGACGATCGCCTCGTCCTTCACCGACCCGACGGCGAGGGTGAACCGCGGATGCCCCTGGACGGCCTGGAGGTTCTCGACCCGGCCGGTGGAGAGGTCGTCGAGGACGACGACCTCGTGGCCGGCCGCCAGAAGGGCCTCCGCCAGGTGAGAGCCGATGAAGCCCGCGCCGCCGGTGATGACCGCCCGCACCGCGTCTGGATTCTCGGCGGGGGGCTCTGCCCCCCTACCGATGCCTCGCCCCGGGATTGGTTCTGCCGGCAAAGGCGGCGCTCGGCGGCTTCGGTCCGGAGCGCGCGGGCCGTCGGGATGCCGCCAGGTAGTCAAGCATCCTACTGGCTAGAGCCAGACCACTTTGTCGCGCCCGACCTTCACGTCGCGCGTGGCGTTGCGCGTGTCGAAGACGAGCCGGGCGTGCTCGACGATCCAGTCGTAGTTGAACACCGAGTGGTCGGTGTGGATCATCACGCAGTGGGGCGCCTCCAGCGCCGCGGGCGTCAGCGGCACCGACGAGAGCTCCCCGTCCTTCAGGCCGAGCCGCGGGATCAGCGGGTCGTGATAGCCGACCTCGATCCCCTGCTCGCGCAGGAGCTCCAGGATCTTGACCGCCGGGGAGTTGCGCACGTCCGCGACGTTCCGCTTGAAGGTCACCCCGAGGAGCAGCACGCGGCTGCCCAGTACCCGCCCGCCCTGACGCGCGAGCAGACGGAAGAGCTTCTGGACCACGAAGTAGGGCATGTTCGCGTTGACTTCCGCCGCGCGCATGATGAAGTTCGTGTAGAAGTCGTACTCCTTCGCCTTCCAGGAGAGGTAGATGGGGTCCACGGGGATGCAGTGACCGCCCACGCCCGGGCCCGGCTGGAAGCTCATGAAGCCGAAGGGCTTCGTGGCTGCGGCCTCCACGACCTCCCAGACGCTGATCCCCATCCGGTCGCAGAGCATCGCCAGCTCGTTGACCAGCGCGATGTTCACGTTCCGGAAGATGTTCTCGAGGAGCTTCGCCGTCTCCGCGACCTTGGGCGAGGACACGGGGACCACTTTGATGACCGCCTTCTCGTAGAGCGCGGCGGCGAGGGAGGTGCAGAGGGGCGTCACGCCGCCCACCACCTTGGGCGTGCTCGCGATCTGGTAGTCGCGGTTGCCGGGGTCGACCCGCTCGGGTGAATAGGCCAGCGAGAAATCGCGCCCGACGCGGAGGCCGCCTCGGCTCAACATCGGGAGCAGCACCTCCTCGGTCGTGCCCGGATACGTCGTGCTCTCGAGCACCACGAGCTGGCCCGGCCGGAGCCGGCCCGCGATCCCTTCGACGGCCGCGCGGACGTACGAGAGGTCCGGCTCGCGATTGGCGTTGAACGGCGTGGGGACGCAGATGATGGCGACGTCGAGCGCCTCGGCTCCGTCCCACGAGGCCTGGGCCGACAGGCGGCCCGCCCGCACCGCGGACGCGACCTCCTCCGAGCGCACGTCGCCCACGTAGCTCTCGCCACGCCGGACGCTCGCCACGCGCGCGGCGTCCGGTTCGATGCCGACGACCCGGAAGCCCGCCCGAGCGAACTCGACGGCGAGCGGCAGCCCCACGTAGCCGAGCCCGGCCACCCCGACGACGGCGCTCCGATCGTCGATGCGACTCCGCAGGCGATCCATCATGTCAGGCGGCCCTCCGGACGACAGGCGACAGCCCCGTCATTATTGACGGTTGGTCTCGGCCTGTCAAGGAAATCGACCTTCGCGGCCTTGCGCCGCCAGATCGGTCCGTAACCGACGGGCGCGTAACGCTCCTCGAAGAACGCGCGGAAGTCGGAGGACAGGGCGCGCAGGAACCGGTCGTAGAAGATGAGCGTGGGGGCGATGCGCCCGGCTCGCAGATCCGCGAGCAGCGCGCGCCGTTGCGCGTCGGTGAGCGTGGCCTGGATCTCCCGGTGCAGGAAGAAGTAGGGATAGGCGTGTGGCCGGAAGACGCCGACACCGGTCCAGCCGTCCATGACGGTATCCTGCGGCGTGGTCTGCGCCAGCACGTACCGGATCGCGCCCAGTCGCGCGCTGTTCGTCCAGCCGGGCGAGGTCTGGGCCAGTCGCAGCAGCGGGTGGACACTCGCGGCCGCCAGGACGAGCGCGAGGGCGAGTTGGCGCGCGCGACCGAGCAGCAGCGGCACCGCGAGGACCAGGACGCCCGCCCAGAGCGCCATCGAGAGGACCGGGGCGAGGACGGGTGGCTGTGCCACCCGCAGGGCATATCCGAGCGCGACCGCGGCGAGGACGGCGGCCACCGCCCACTCGGTGTCCGACGCCCAGCGCCAGGCGCGGCGCCGACGCATCACCTCCACGGCGGCGTCGACGACGTCCAGGAGGAACGTCCCCCCGAGGAGCGCGAGGAGGGGCAGGAACGTCAGGAAGTACTGGGGGTACGGCACCGGGATGATGAACACGCCCGCCAGGAGGCCGAGGGTGTTCAGGACCAGGACGTAGTCGCCCCGCCGGAGCACCTCCGCCCGAGCGATCCCGGCGACCGACCGCGCCAGTCCGCCGAGGGCCAGCGCGACGAGCAGGGGATTCTGGCCTACCAGCCGCCACAGGAAGTCCCCGGGCGCGATGGTGCGACGCCACCCCAGGTTCAGCACGAGGTTGAAGTGGAGGAAGGGCCCGAGCGCCCCGTGGGCGGCGAACCAGCCGAGCGTGGCGAGCAGGGGCACGGCCAGCCCGCCCAGCGCGAGCGCGACGTCACGGGCTCGTCCGGTGAGCTCGTCGGGCCCGCGGCGGTCCAGCAGATACCAGAGCATCGTCGGTCCGAGGCCGAGCAGCGCCAGGAGCAGCTTCTGCGTGCACATGAGGCCGGCACCGAAGCACGCCCCGCTCAGGGCGAATCGCCAGGCGCGCCGATGTCGCGGCCCCTCGGCACGGACTCCGGAGAGGAGCAGGAGCAGGCTCGCCAGCCAGAAGAGCGCCGCCGGGACGTCGGGCCGGATCTCCAGGGCCTTCTGGAGGAAGAGCACGGTCTGAGCGAGGAGCAGCACGCCCACCGCCGCCGCGCGCGGGCCGCGCCAGAGCCGGCCGAGGGCGAACGTCGTGACGAGGATGGCGCCCGTGAGGACCCACATCCACCGCCGCGCGAGGAGGATGAACGCGACCGCGTCGTCACCGCTTCCGTCGACGTCGAAGCCCATGACGAGCCCGGCCAGGAGGAAGTAGAGCCAGGGCGTGTGGTGCTCGAAGTAGTCGCGGTAGGGCACGAGCCCCCTGGCCATGGCCCAGCCGGCATGGAGGTGCTCGAGCTCGTCCAGGTCGAAGCCGCGGATGGCGAGGAGCCGGAACTGCCAGGCGCACACCACGAGGACGAGCAGGCCCGCGGTCAGGTAGATCGGCAGCGAGTCCTTCCGGTCGGCAGCCCCCGACGCCCTCATGGGGCGACCCGGCGGGTCCGGGGAGGCGTCGGCCCGCCCGCCGTCGGCAGCCCCGAGGGGCCCGGGCCCGCCCGCCCGACGGGCCCCCGTCACTCGATGCGCAGAACGGCGCGGACCACCGCGACGTGCCGGCCGGCACAGAGCGCTTCGAGCGCCCGCATGCGCTCCCCGGGGATCTTCGCGGACGAGACGATGACCTCGCTGATGCGGTGGGCGACCAGCAGCTCGGCCGCGCGGTCGAACCCGCCGAGTACCGGGACCTCGTGGATCCGCGTGCCGATCTTCGAGCGGTCGTCATCGAGGAAGCCGACGGGTTCGCGTTCCAGCGCCGGATTGTTCCGAAGCTCGCGCAGCATGAGCTCGCCGCCGTCACCTGCGCCGTAGATCAGGACGCGCCGGAACTGCGCGCGCGCCGGACGGAGCAGCTCGCCGAGCAGGCGGAACGAGACGCGGCTCCCGGCGAGGAGCATGACGAGCACGAGCCAGTCCAGGATGAAGACCGCCCGCGACAGGCTCCCGAACCGCGCGGCAAAGACGAAGTAGAGCACGCTCGCGCCGACGCCGACCGTGGCGCCCTTCACGAGCCTCAGCATCTCCGGCAGGCTCGTGTAGCGCCAGAGGCCCTGGTAGCTCCCGAAGAGCGCCAGCGAGGCGACCTGGAGGATGATCACGGGGCCCACCGTCCGCAGGAAGATCGTCCGATGGCTCTCCACCGCGCCCTCGAACCGCAGGAGGTAGGCCGAGTAGTACGCCACGAGGATCAGCACGAGGTCGATCGCGACCGTGGCGACCTGCCGCTTGAACGGGAAGTCGGCGACGAGCGGGATGACCGCGCCGGCGGGTGACGCGCCGCCCTGGACCACGATCTGCACGCGGCTCAGATGCACGCCGATCAGCACGAGCCCGACCAGGAGCAGCGCCATGAGGACGATCGTGTGGCTGAAGCCGTACTGGTACGAGGCGACCGCGAGGAGGCCGGAGACGACCGAGGCCGCGCACAGGAAGGCCAGGGCCTGGCGTTCCGTGACCCCCAGGCCGACCAGGCGGTGCGAGGTGTGGTCCCGCCCGCCGCGATCGACCCGGCGACCGGTGACGAACCGGGTGAGCGTCACGAACGTGGTGTCGAAGATGGGGATCAGCATGAGCAGCACCGGCAGGATCAGGACCGCGGTGACCCCGCGGGAGTACGCGTAGCGGCCCATCAGGCACGCGCCGCTGAGGAAGAAGCCCATGAACAGGCTCCCGGCGTCCCCCATGAAGATCTTGGCCGGAGGAAAGTTCCGGACGAGGAATCCGAGGGCGGCGCCGATGAAGGCCGCCATCAGCCCCGCGCCCTCGAGGTCGCCGTCCATCACGAAGAACGCCAGGCGAAAGGCCGCCGCAATCGCGGCCAGGCTGGCCGCGAGGCCGTCCATGTTGTCGAGGAGGTTGAACGCGTTCGTGAGCCCCACGAGCCAGAAGAGCGTCAGCGCCACGTTGAGCTCGGGGTATGGCGTCACCCGCAGGCCCGCGCCGAGCTGGATCAGGACGGCGGCGAGGATGATCTGCGCCACGAGCTTCGCCTGGGGGCGGATCGGACGCACGTCATCGAAGAGTCCCACCGCGCCCACCCCGAGGGCGAGCAGAAGCAGCGGGGCGAACCGGAGCACTCCGCTTCCGGCGAGCAGGACGGGGGCCACGACGCCCACCATGACCGCCAGCCCGCCGAGCAGCGGGACCGAGCGCGGGTCCCAGCGATCCTCCCGGGGCTCGGTCACGAGCCCGCCCCGACGCGCCAGGCGCTCCGCGGCGAGCGTCCCGAGCAGGGTCAGGGCGAAGCCGAGGCCGAACAGCGCCGCGACCCGGATCATGGCCGCGCCACTCCGGGGCCGGCCGCCGGCTCGCTGCGCACGCTCACGGTGGGGACCCTGGCCGGCGGATCCGGCTCACCCCTCGCGGTCCCCATCGCCGTCGGCGCCGGCCTTCGCCCGCCAAGTCCGCCGGCGGACCCGCACCTGATTGACGAGCCCCTTGGCGAGCTCCCGCACCCGCATGGTCAGCCGCTCGCCGCGCGACATGCGGCGCGCCCGCGCGCCGTAGCGAGGCACGTAGCCGAGATAGCAGAGGAGATCCCCGGTGACGTGCTCGAAGATCTCGACCTGCCGGGGCGTGAGCTCCCGCTCCCAGGCGTCCACCCGGGCCGGCTCCGGCCGGTGGCCGACCAGGGCATGCTGGCGGGCGCTGTAGCGGTGCGGCCGGAAGCCGCTCCCCTCCACCATCGCGGGGTCGTAGGCGAGCCCGAGGGCCGGGCAGAGCGCCTGGAGCGTCTTCTCGGGGTCCAGCACGAGGTCCTCGTAGCGAACCCGGACGACCCGCTCGGGTCCGAGCGCCGACTCGGCCCCCAGGCCGTACCCGACCTTCTCCGCCCAGAAGTGTCCCGCCCCCTCGATCTCGTTCGGCCCCCAGTCCAGCGGCATGATCGAGGCCGCCACACCCCGGCCGTCACGCACGATGTGGACCATCCGGGCCTCGGGAAAGAGCGCGAAGAGCGTCGCGGCGCACTGGACGTTCCGCGGCGAATGCTCGATCCACACGTCGGGGTCCGATCGCCCGAGCTTCCGCCCGTAGCTCTTCACGAGGTACTCCACGAGCTCGCGCGGCGACGCGATCGCCGCGTCCTCCACCGCAGCGCGGTCGATCTCGACTCCCCACATCTGGAACCGCCAGCCTCGCGCGATCTGGGTCAGGACCGCACCAGGGTCGGCGGCGCCGCCGCGGCGTTCCCAGAGCCGCAGCATCCCGAACTTCGACGGCATCTCGGGCACGCAGAGGGACGCGGGCGGCACGCCGAGCATCGCCCCCAGCATGGTCGTGCCGCTGCGGTGGCACCCGCCGATGAACACGGGCCTCATGGCCACGGCGTATGACCCCCCGAGCCGGGAGCGGGCCAGCACGGGCGACTGGCCTCGCTGGTCGGTCGCGATGAAGCGGACGCCGGGCGTCGGCGAGCCGGGGCGCCCCGGCGACGAGACGTCCAGCGGGCGGGGACCGGTCGTCGGGCAGACGGCACCACCGCCGGGCGGCCGAGCCCCGCGCAGGACGAGACGTCACGGTGGGCCTGGCCGCGCACGGCCCCCAGCCTAGCGCCCGGACGCGCGAGGGGTCAAGTAGTCAGGGTCCGTTGCGGATGATCCTTTAGAGGGAATACCGGGCCGCGGGCGCCGGCACCCCTCCGTCAGCGGCCGAGATTCGCGCCCACGTAGCCTTCGCGCTCGAGGTGGAGGATGATCTGCTGCGCGGCCTCTTCGGGCGTCAGGTCGGTCGTGTCGATGACCACCTCGGCATCCGCGGGGGACTCGTAGGGGTCCGAGATCCCGGTGAATTCGCTGAGGAGGCCGGCGCGGGCCTTCGCGTAGAGCCCCTTCCGGTCCCGCTGCTCGCATACCGGGAGCGGCGTCGCGACGTGTACCAGCACGAAGCCGCCGAGCGGCTCGATCATGGCGCGCAATTCTTTCCGCACCGCGTCGTAGGGCGCGATGGGCGCGCAGATCGCGATGCCGCCGTTCTTGGTGATCTCGGAGGCGACGAACCCGATCCGCCGGATGTTGATGTCGCGGTGCTCCTTGGAGAACCCGAGCTCGGACGAGAGATGCTTCCGGACGATGTCGCCGTCGAGGAGGGTCACCGGGCGGCCCCCCATCTCGAGGAACTTGACGAGGAGCACGTTGGCGATGGTCGACTTCCCCGCGCCGGAGAGTCCCGTGAAGAAGAGGGTGAATCCCTGGCTGTGCCGGGGCGGGTGCCGCCGCTGGAGCTCCTGCGCCACCTCGGGAAAGGTAAACCAGCGCGGGATCTCCCGGCCGTCCGCCAGACGCCGGCGCAGCTCGGTGCCGGAGAGGTTGAGGGCCCGCGCCCCGGCCGGCACCTCGTCCTCCGGCACGTAGCGGTCCCGGTCTTCCAGGTACACCATCATGCGGAACGGCACCATGGTGACCCCGAGCTCCGTCTCGTGCTTGTGCAGGAGCTCCTGGGCGGCGTAGGGCTCGTAGAACGGCGTCCCGCCGCCGTCGCTGCCCGGGCCGGCGTGGTCCCGGCCCACGATGAAGTGGCTGCAGCCGTGGTTCTTCCGGATGATGGCGTGCCACACCGCCTCGCGCGGCCCCGCCATGCCCATGGCGAGCGGCAGGAGGGCGAGCTTGACCGTGTGGAGCGGGTAACGGGACAGGAGCGCCTGGTAACAGCGCACCCGCGTGTAGTGGTCCACGTCCCCCGGCCGCGTCATGCCCACGACCGGATGGATCAAGAGGTTCGCCTCGACCTCCTTGGCCGCCCGGAGGGTCAGCTCCTGGTGTGCCCGGTGCATGGGGTTCCGGGTCTGGAAGGCGACGATCCGCCGCCAGCCGAGGCGGGCGAACTCGCCGCGCAGCTCGGCGGGGGTCAGCCGCAACGTGCGGAAGTCGTAGTGCGCCGGCAGCTGGACGGCCTCGAGCCGGCCGCCGACGGCCCAGGGGTGTGTGCGGTCGAGGAGGTGGGCGACGCCGGGGTGCTCGCGGCTCGTGGTCCCGTAGACGGCCTCGGCCTCCGCCCGCCGGTCGGGCCGCCATACCTCCGCCACGTGGAGCGCGGCGAGCATCACGCCCTCGGGGTCGCGCAGCGCCAGCGTGGTCCCCGCGCCGAGCGCGCGCGCGAACTCCTCCGGCACGTCCAGGACGATGGGGATCGGCCAGAGCGTCCCGTCCGCGAGACGCATCGAGCCGCACACGGCCTCGGCTTCCGCGCGCGTCATGAAACCCCGCAAGGGGGAAAAGCCCCCGTTCGCCAGGAGCTCCAGGTCGCACTGCTGTCGCGGAGTCAGGCTCCAGGAGGGCCAGTCCCGTGACGCGGCCGCGAGCGCGCCGGCGCGCTCGGCGTCGACGAGCAGGTTGACGAGGGTCCCTCCGTGAGGAGTGATCAGGTGTTCACGCACGCGTGAGTCCTCCCGCAGTTGTGTCGTAAGAGCGTGGTGTAGAGTCGGTCGATGTCGGACAGGAGCCGCTCGGCGCCGAACGCGGGAAAGACCCGCTTCCGGCCCGCCAGGCCGAGCGTCTGCCGTCGTTCGGGGTTCGCGAGCAGGTCGCGGATCGCCTCGGCCAGAGCGGGCCCGTCCGCGGGCGGGACGAGGCACCCCGTCACGCCGTCCTCGACGAGGTCCGGGACGCCGCCGACGCGGGTCGAGACCACGGGGCGCGCGGCCGCCATCGCCTCGATCAGCGAGACCGGGGAGCCCTCGTTGCGGGAGCTCAGCACGGCCACGTCGAGATCCGCGTAGACCCGCTCGAGGTCCCGGCGCCAGCCCAGGAAGCGGACGCGCCCGCCGAGCCCGAGGCGGCCGGCCTCCGCCTCGAGGGCCGGTCGCCGCTCCCCGTCCCCGATCACGAGGAAGCGCGCCTCGGGCACGGTGCGGGCGACGCCCGCGGCGGCGGCGAGGAAGACCTCGTGCGCCTTGACCGGCACGAGCCGCGCGACGATCCCCACGAGCGGCACCCCGGGGGCCAGGCCCAGCTCGGCGCGGAGCTCGCCCCGCGCCCGCTCGGCGTGGAGGAAGCGCTCCAGGTCGAGCCCGAGCGGCACGACCGCGAACCGCTCGGCCGTGCCGATGCCGCGCGCGAGCAGCTCGGCCGCCACCGTCTCGCTGACCGCGATGAGGCGATCGCTCCGCCGGGCCAGCCACCGCTCGATGGCGACGAACAGGCGGCTCACGGCGGGCGTGAAGTAGCCGTGGAGCACGTGGCCGTGGTAGGTGTGCACGACGACCGGCACCTTCGCCAGCACGGCGGCCAGACGGCCGAGCGTCCCGGCCTTGGCCGTGTGGGTGTGGACCACGTGCGGCGCGAAGTCCCGGATGAGCCGGGTGAGCTGAACGAGCGCCGCGAGGTCGTGCCCGCCCCGGATCTCCCGGCCCAGCGCGGGCAGGACGTGCAACCCCTCGAGCGGCCGGCCACGGAGCGCGAGATAGTTGCCCTCGCCGGCCGCTTCCGTCCCGGCGACGAGCCGGGTCTCGTAGCGCTCCGGAACGAGTCGCTCCGTGAGGAGGGTCGCGTGGAGCGCCGGGCCGCCGACGTTGAGCCGCGCGATGACCCGCAGCACCCGGATACGCTCGCTCACGGTCGACCGACCGCCTCGCCCGGCAGCCGCTGGGCCGTCGGGTCCGTCGCGCCCAGGACGTCGTCGTATACGGCTTCGGTCGCGCGGACCATCCGCTCGACCGTGAACTCCCGGCAGACCCGGAGCCGTCCGGCCTCGCCCATCCGCATCCGGAGCTCAGGCGCCCGCAGGAGGGCGTCGATCGCCTCGACCAGCGCGCCGCCATCGCGCGGCGGGACCAGCAGGCCCGTCTCGCCATCGGCCACGATCTCGGGGATCGCGCTCACGCGCGAGGCGACGACGCTCTTCCTCGCGGCCATGGCCTCGAGCAGCACGAGCCCGAAGCCCTCCCACAAGGTCGGCTGCACGTAGACGTCGGCCGCGTCGAGGACATCCGGAACGTCGCGCCGCCAGCCCGTGAAGGTGGTCTCGCCGGGGAGTCCGATCCGCCGCGCGTGCGCCACCAGACGATCCCGCAGAGGGCCGTCGCCGACGACGAGGAGGCGCGACCGCGGGTGCCTCGCGGCGATGCCCGGCCACGCGTCCAGGAGGTAGCGGTGGCCTTTCTCCTCGATCAGTCGCCCCACGGTGACGACCAGCGGGGCATCCGGCGGGATGCCGAGCTCCGCGCGGATGCGGGGCCCGTCGCCGCGCGGCCGGGGCGCGAGGCCGTAGTGGATCGTCGTGACCTTCCCCCGCGGCATCCCGCCCGCGCCGTGGGCGAGATCGGCCAGGTGGCGCGAGATCGTGATGACGCGGCTACAGCGTCGGTCGGCGGCCCGGACCAGCGCGGCGAGCCAGCGACTTCGTCGGAACATGCCCTCGTTGTGCTTGGTCGACACGACGGGCCGGACGCCGGCCAGGCGTCCCGCGAGCCCTCCGTACAGATCGCCGTGGACGAGGTGGGTGTGGAGGAGCTCGTATTTCTCCCGGCGCAGGAGTCGGTAGATCGCCGCGAGACAGGCCGGGTCCACGTCCGCGCGGATCACGATCCGGCGCGTCCTCACGCCGGCGTCGGCCAGGCGCCGGAAGTACTCCTCGACGGGGTTCTCTGGCGAGACGAGGATCAGGAAGGTGACGTCGAACCGCCGGCGATCGAGCGCCGGGAGCAGGCTGAGCAGGTGCGTCTCCGATCCCGCGATGCTCTTCACCTTCTGGACGTGCAGGACCCGCCGCGCCCCGGCCATGGCCTCGGGCCGAGCCCCCGTCGTCTCCACGCCGGGTCCGTCCGTCATGCGCCCGCCGCCTGGACCTTCGCCACGAACTCGAGGATCCGCCGCGCCCGCTCGTCCCACGTGTACTGCCTCACGTCGCGGAAGGCCTGGTCGGCGAGCCGGGAGGCCAGCGTCGCGTCGTCGAGCACGGACTTCACGCCGGTGGCGAGGGCCATCGGGTCGTCGGGCGCCACCAGCACCGCGTTCCGTCCGGGCGTGAGGACCGCCCGCAAGGACGGCAGGTCCGAGGCGACGATGGGGCGACGGGCGGCCATGTACTCGAAGAGCTTCAGCGGCGAGGTGTACGAGGCCGAGATGGGCTTCGATGCCGAGTTCGGCAGGACGAGGATGTCGGCCGCCGCGAGATATTCGCGAACGCGGGTCGGGGCGACGAACCCCTCGAAGCGCACGTTCGCGAGCCCCTCCACCTCCGTCAGGCGCTTGGTGCGCTCGACATGGTGCTCCATCCCGCCGACGATCAGCAGGAGCGTGTCGGGGTCGAGGTGCCGGGCGCTCCGCACGAGCGTCGTGACTCCCTTCCACGCGAACAGCTGACCCGTGTAGCAGACGACCTTCCGGTCGAGGGGAATCCCGAGCCGCTGCCGCGCCTCCGCCCTCTCGATGGGCTCGTCGGACCGCCCGAGATCGACGCCGTCGGCGGCGACGAGAATCCGCTCCGGCCGCACGCCCGCCGCCGCATACAGGTCCCGGAGCGAGGGGGTGATGACGACGAGGCCCAGAAAGCGGCGCCGGAGCCGCGCCAACCCGCTCGAGGCCCCGTGGGCTTCGAAGAAGATCGGCGTCGGGATGAGCCGTCGCAGCACCGTCAACAGCATCAGCGAATACCGGTCCCGGCTGTAGATCAGCTCTCGCTGACCGGAGCGACGGAAGAGCAGCCAGACGCACACCGCGAACGCATAGGAGATCGCCTGGACGTACAGGCGGAGGCGCGTCCTGGGGCGGCGGAACAGCGCCCGGGGCCACACGGGGTCGAGGCTCGGCAGCGTCTTGATCTGGAAGGACTTCTCGATGCCGTAGTACGCCCAGATGTCGTGGACCTCGCCCATGCGCCGCGTCTGAGCCCGGCGCGGATGCGTCAGGATCACGTCCACGCCTTGCCGGGCGAAGGCCTCGGCCATCTTCATGACCTGGATCCCCTGCGCCTTCTCGGCCGGCAGCCGCGCGTTCGTGACGAGGATCACCCTCATCGGGCCAGACCTTCCCCTCGCACTCCGGCCCTCACCCCTGCACGTGCTCCAAAAGCTTCCCCACCAGGCCATCGAGGCTATGGTGCGTCACCACGAGCTCCCGCAGCGTCGCCGCCAGATCCCGGCGCGCCGGACTGTCCAGCGCGGCGATTCGCTCGATCCGGTCCGCGAGCCCCTGCACGTCCCTCGGCGCGACGAGGGAGATCTCCGCGAGCGGGCGGAGCAGCCGCGAGAATGCTTCGTTGGAGGTGACGACGGGGCAGCCACACGCCATGGCCTCGAGCACCGCCTTGTCGAGGCTTCCCGTCCCCGAGGTGTTCACGAACACGTCCGCCGACTGGTAGACCGCGTGGACCCGGTCGTGCGAGATGGCGGGACGAAAGCTCACCTGCTCCTCGACCCTCGCCTCCCGCACCAGCCGGCGGAGCGTCTCGCGGTACCCGGCCTGGCTCGGCAGGCCGAGGTCTCCGACGATGTCGAGATGGACATGCTTGAGGCCACGCTCGTGCGCCAGCAGACCCACCGCCTGGATCGGCGTCTCCAGCTGCTTGATCGGCGAGATCCTCCCCACGGTCACGAGCCGGAGGCCCGGCGGGCCGTCACGGTCCGGCGGCCTCTCCGTCGGCGCGAACCGCCGGGTGTCGATCCCCTGCCCGACGACCACGACCTTGGGGGACGGAAGTCGGAAGCCCTCCTCGGACGAGGTGAGCACTTTCTCCGAGACCGCCAGCATCGCTCGCGTCTTCCAGGTGACGGTCTTGTGGGCATACCAGCTGACGACGGGCTTCCGGCACAGCCGCGCCCACGGCGACACGGCCAGCGCGTAGGCGGGGTTCTGATGACAGAAGACGGCGTCCGCCCGCGGGACCAGCCGCGCGGCGAGCCGCTGGAACGTCCAGAACCGACGCCACCGCGGCACGCCGAGCTCCTTCTTCAACGAAAAGACCCCCACGTGCGGCAGGCCGTCGGCGTTCCCCCGCTCCAGGCAGATCACCGAGAGCTTCCCGCCCCCACGGGCCAGTCGGGCGCCCACCGCGTTCGCCCACTCGTACCCGTGACCGGCCAGCCAATCCTCGCGGTCGATCCGCCGCGTGATCATCAGCAGGTGATTCACGACTGGAACGCCCCGACGATCTTCCCGATCAGGCGGTCGAGCCCGTGCTGCGTGACCACGAACGCCCGCAACCGCGCGGTCATGGCCCTCCGGGTCGCGGCATCCAGCGCCCAGAGCCGCTCGATCCGCTCGGCCAGGCCCAGGGGGTCGCCGGGAGCCGCGCACAGGAGCTCCTCGAAGGGCCGCAGCGACGGCCGGAACGCCTCGTTCGACGTGATGACCGGACACTCGCACGCCATGGCCTCCAGGACGGCCTTGTCCAGGCTCCCCGTGTGCGAGACGTTGACGAAGAGGTCCGCACTCTGATACACGCCCTGGACCACGTCGTGGGGAACGGGCCCGCGGAAGCGGACGTACGGGGTCAAGCGCGCCCCGTCCACCAGCCGCTGCAACGAACCCCGGTAGTCGGCGTCTTTCGCACGGCCGACGTCTCCGACGATGTCGAGCCGGACGTCGTCCCGACGCCGCTCGTGCACCAGGACCTGGAGCGCCCGGATCACGGTCTCCAGATCCTTCACCGGCGAGATCCTGCCGACCGTGACGATGTTGAGGCCGGGCGTCTGCCGCTCTCCGGGTCCCGCCCGAGTCGTCGGACGGAACCGGTCCGTGTCGATCCCGTGACCCACCGCCGCGACCTTCGGCGACGGAAGCCGGAAGCTCTCCTCGGAGGCCGTGAGCACCTTGCGCGACACGGCCAGCATGGCTCTCGTCTTCCAGGTCACGGCCTTGTGCGTATACCAGCTGATGATCTGCTTTCCATACAGGCGCGCCCAGGGAAAGACGGCCAGCGCGTACAGCGCGCTCTGATGGCAGAAGACGCCGTCGACGTCCTTGACGATCCTCGCCGCGATGCGGTGGAACCGCCAGATCCGCCGCAGCTTCCCGGCCCCGACCTCCTTCTTCAACGAGTACACCGCCACGTGCTCCAGGCCCTCCACCCGCCTCCGGTCCCAACAGATCACGGCGAGCCTGCCATCCTCGGCTCGGAGCCGCCTGGCGAGCGCGTTCGCCCACTCGTAGCTGTGTCCCCGCGCCGGGTCCCGCAGATCCATCTTGCGCGTGATCATCAACAGATCCATGTCCCGTCCGCGGGAATCAGGAGGCGTCTTCGATCCGGGTCCGACCGCGTCAGCTCATCAGGGGCGCCGGCCCGCCGCCCCCTCGCGCTCGCCGGCGCCACATATCGCCCGCCAGAACTCCACGATCTTCTCCGTGTTGTTGCCGACGATCTGGCGGACCAGCGTCCGGCCGTTCTCCCCCATCGTCGTGGCTCTCGCCGGATCCGCCAGGAGCTCCAGGATCCGCGCCGCCAGCGCATGAGGATCCCCGATGGGCGCCACGAACCCGTTGTAGCCGTCGCGGATGATCTCCTGCGCTCCGCTCGTCGCGGTCGAGATGGTGGGCCGCCCACAGGCATTGGCTTCGACCAGCACTTTCGAATACCCTTCCGACGTCGACGTGAGCACCGCGAGATACGAGGCGTAATAGTACGCGGGCAGCTGGGGGGCGTCCACCATGCCGGCCCCCAGGACTTCCACCTCCCTGGAGAGCCCGAGCCGGTAGGCCTCGTGGGCCGTGTAGTTTCCGACCAGGCAGAGCGTGGCGGCGCGGCTCCGCTCGTGCACCAGGTTCATCGTCCGGAACAGGGTGTCGAAGTCCTTGACCCGGTCCTTCCGGCCGACCATCACGATCATCTTCGTGCCGTCCGAGGGCGAGAGACGCTCGATGAGCTCGCGGTTCTCCCGGCTCTCCACCGGAAAGCGCTCGAATCGGCCGATGTCGACCGGCGTGGGGATCACGCGCACCTTGTCCGGATCGATCCCCGCGCTCACCAGCTTCCGCTTCAGCGCCTGGCTGACGACGCGGACCCCGTCGGCGCGCGGCACGAGCAGGTGCGACCCGACGAGCAGGACGCGGTTGTACCAGCGCTCCTTGAGCCACCAGGGATTCCCCCAGAAGTCGCCGTGGAAGTTGACCTGCAGCTGGAGGCCCAGCCGTCTCTTGAGGAGGAACCCCACGAGCCCGGCGAGAAACGGGTTCTGGGCGACGACCAGGTCAATGGGGCGCTCGTGGTGCAGGCGTGTGGCGATCCGCAGCGCATCGGAGACGAAGGCGAGCTTGTTGGCCGAGTTCGTGGGATGACCCGTGACGTTCGGCGAAATCACGTACGGCGAGAGCGCCTCTCGCCTGGTGGTGGCGACGATGATGTCCAGCGCCTCGATGTGCCGGCCGTACTCCCGGTGCCGCGTCACCGCATCGCCGAATCCCACGCCGCCCACGAGGGTCTTGTCGAACCCGATGTTCAGGACTCTCATGGGCCCTCCACGGCCGTCGCGGCCCGTCAGGCGGCGGCCCCCGGGCGGCACGACATCAGGCCGGACTCGCCAGGACACGCCCGAGCAGCCTGATCATCCCGTGGACGACGGATGGTCCGCCCGCGCTCACGGCGAAATCGCGAAAATATCCGATCTTCTCGACTTGCCGGATGGCCCACACGTCGTAGAGCCCGTCCCGGGCCCCGTAGCTCACACCAGGGTCTCCCGGGGTCGAGGCGACGATCAGCTCCATCAGGCCGCGAATCTTCAGGGAATCCATCAATGACCCCTGGCCGGCCGAGCCGCTCATGTGTGCGAAGTACGCTTCGTCCAGCGAATCGCGAGGGTGGGCTTCGCCGTTCAGCGCCAGACCCGCGTACCGGCCGGCGTCCAGGCGGTACCCGATCCGATGGACGTCCTCGCCCTCCAGCCCGTAATCCGCGATCGCGCCGGTCTCGCCGACGATCAGAAACCGCCCCACGCCGTAGTCTCGCGGCTCGACGAGCGTGGCGGTGATCCCTCCCGGCAAACGAACGCGCTTCTCCATGAACCGCCGTGCCCACCGGTGCTGCGTGATCGCCGACACGTGGCGGGCGCCGGTCAGCTGCTTCAACATGGCCAACGCGTGGTGCTTGTACCCGCTGTGCAACAGCTGGATCTGCTTGATCCGGCCGATCCGGTGCTGCTCGACGAGACGCCTGGCGAGGCGGATCGGCGGCAGGGCGAAGTTGTCTTCCGAGACCACGACCCGCCGAAATCTGGAAAAGTGCCGCTGGGCCCCGAGGTGCCGGGGCGGGAGCACGGGCGTGTCCAGCATCAGCGTGATGTGCCGGGTATCCCGTCGCGCGAGCGCTCCCAGCAGCGACGCCACCCGCTCCGGCGGGATCGCGACGATGATCACGTCGATCGACCCGAAATCGATGCCGTCGAGCGACGTCGTCGTCGTGAGCTCGAAGCCGCCACCGACGACGAGCCGCTTCACCGAACGGGAATAGATCCCCGCCAGGGTGACGTGTTTTTCCAGACAGTAGAGCGCCGGCAGGACCACGCTTTCCGCCCGCTTTCCCGCACCGACGAGGAGGACGTTACGTCTCGACACGGTGCGTCACGTCCGCGCCTTGAGGAGATCGGCGAGCCGTATCGCGAGCGCCGCGATGGTCGCGGTGGGGTTGGCGTAGCCACTGGTCGGGAAGACGGAGCTGCCGGCGACGAAGAGGTTGCCGATGCCGTGCACCCGGCAGTCCGCGTCGACCACCGAGCTCTTCGGATCCGATCCCATGCGCGTCGTCCCCATGTGGTGGGACGCGTCCTGGTCGATCGGCCACTCCGCGCGGCCCTCCTCCAGCAAGGGGCTCGAGAGCTCGCCGATGGAAAGCCGCTTCAGCTCCTGCGCCAGCACCCGGTGCACCTCGACCATCGTCCGCCTGTCCAGCTCGCCGATGCTCCAGTCCAGTCGGGGTCGGCGATTGCCCAGCGCGTCGCGCTCTCCGGTCAGGTACACGCGGTTCTCCGGGCGCGGCGCCTGCTCCATGTAGTTGCGGACCGCCAGGGCGATCACCCGCCGGGGCCGCGCCAGCAGTCGCGCCGCCAGCTTGCGGACGCGGCCCGGCTCGAAGACCGGGTCCAGCAGCACGTAACTGTTGAGGATCCCCAGCTCGGCTTGCCGCTCGTCGGAGAGTCGGATCCCCGCCCGGCCGATCCCTTCCGGGCTCTCGAAGCCCCAGTACAGCGGCAGGTGGAGGCGCCCGTACGGCCGGACCCGGCCGGCGACGCCCTTCGGGTGGTCCATGTACCAGCGTCCGACCTGGTCGTGCCCGTTCCCCAGTCCGCCCTCGGCCTGCCGGTCGGAACAGAGCAACAGGCGCGCGTTTTCGATCCCGCCGCACGCCAGCACGAACACGTTCGCTTCCACCCGGAACCGGTTTCCGGAAAACGTCTTGACATCGACGTGGCGGATCCGGGAGACCGCGTCGTCCGCTTCCAGGTTCACCACGTTGGCGTTCAGATAGACGGACACGGAGCGGGCGGCGGAGAGCGCCGGCCGGAACCGCTTCCCGAAGTCCCAGTCGGCGCGGCGCAGCCACCGAAAGAGCGTCGTGTCGATCGCCGCAGTGTGCAGGAGGCCGTGGCTGCTCCGCGCCACGATCGGCTCCACGGTGGCGAGGTCGAAGCTTCCCGGGTCTGGCGCCGCCAGCAGCGCGGCCGCGCGCGCATAATACGGGTCGAGCCGTGCGCGGGACAGCGGCCAGCCCGAGCACGGCACCCACGGCCGGGGGACGAAGTCGATCGCGTCGTGCGGCTTCCACCGGCCGGTCCAGACCGTGGTGGTGCCGCCGAACGACCGAATCCGGGATTCGCTCCGGACGGGCAGGCCGTCGGTCGGGAGCTCGCACAGCGACCGACCCTGGGGATCGGCCTCCAGCCCGCCGCCTTCCAGCAGGCACGTCGCGCGGTTCGCCGAGAGCAGCTCCAGGGCCAGCGTGAGGCCCGCCGCGCCGGCGCCGACGACGCAGACGTCGGTCCGCACGACGCTCCCGGGCTCCACGGCCTGCGCGGGGATGAACACTACCCGGTCGCCGGGCCGCCGGCGGCGCCCGCGCCGGAATCGTCGTACCCCAGCTCCCTCAACCGGGCGCCGATCGTGTCGAGCATGATCGCCTGCTCGCGGGGGGAGAGGGTCTGCCGCCACTCGTGGTTCCGGTTCTCGAGCCGTCGCGGCGTCCGCGCCCAGTCGTACCGGTCCGGGTCCAGATCGCAGAACCGGAGGGTCTGCCGCAGGGCGCCGTGCACGTCCTCGCAGAGCGCCTCGTACGTGATCTCGCAGAACTCGCCCGCTCCGAGGCGTCTGGCGGATTCCTCGATGTGCCGGGTGACCACGACCCAGGCCTCCGAGACCGCGCGCATGCACTCGTCGTCGTTCCGGGGCGGGTTCGGATATCGGCCCTCCCGGAGCCGCACGCCGACCTTCTGCCGACGCGCGCTGGTCACCGCCCGCCCGTCGCGGCGGACGTGGACGAACACGCAGTCCGGAAACACCGCCTTCACGCGATCCAGCCGCATGGCGTTTTCCGGCGTCTCGCTGAGGAAGCGCCGCTTCCCGAGCACGTGCGCGTAGAAGCCGAACATGCCACGGATGCGCCGGCGCTCCGCGGCGGTCGGCGCCAGGGACCCGAAGGGCCCGTGCACGTCCTGGCCGGGGAAGTCGACGGGCTCCGCGTAGAAGCGGGGATACCAGACCGTGTTCCCCTTGCCCCAGTACGCGACGTCCGGGTGGGCGCCCAGCAGCTCGGCCAAGGGGGTGACCCCCGACCATCGGGTCCCGATCACGAAGATCGGCCGCTCCAGCCGGAAGCGCCGGCCGACCGTCCAGCCCCAGGGCCGCCACGCCAGGCGTGCCGACTTCTTCGCCAGCCAGGCCCGGTCCCTCCGCCGCTCCCGATCGCCCGTCACCGGCCGGCCACCCTTCGGACCGCCGTCTGCCCACCGGCCCGCGCCCTCACGCGGTCGGCGCCTCGTACCCGAGCTCGGCGAGCCGGGCGCCGATCGTCTCGAGCATGATCGCCTGCTCCCGCGGCGACAGCGCCTGCTTCCACTTGTAGTTCCGGTTCTCGAAGCGCCGGGGGATCGGTGACCAGTCGTATCGCGCCGGGTCGAGCTGGCAGAACGCGAAGAGCTTCCGCAGCTCCCCGTGCACGTCGTCGCAGAGCGCCTCGTAGGTGAGCGCCAGGAACTCGTCGGGGCGCAGGCGCCCGGCCGAGGTCTCGATCTGCCGGGTGACCTCCACCCAGGTCTCCGCCAGCGCTCGCATGAAGGTGTCGGCGTCCCGGGGCGGATTCCGGTAGCGTCCTCCCTCGACGTGTCCCTCCACCTTGCCTTTCCACGAGCTCACGACCGCGCGGCCGTCCCGATAGATGTGGACGACGCGGCAGTCGGGAAACAGGGCCTTCACCCACGGGATCCGCATGGAGTTGTAGGGGCTCTTGTTCAGCAGGCGCCGCTTCCGCAGCACGCTGACGTAGAAGCCGAACAGTCCGTGGACGCGCCGCCGGTCGGCCTCCGTGACGGCCTCGGGCCCGCGGCGGTACCGGTGCACGTCCCGCCCGATGAAGTAAGGGAGATCCGAGCGCCCGTTCCAGTGGGACGGATCCCAGACTTCGGGCGCCTCGCTCCAGTGCGCCAGATCCGCGTGGTGGCCGAGCAGGCGCGCGAGCAGGCTCGTCCCGGACCGGTGCGCGCCGACGATGAACACGGGGCGGTCGAGGGGGCGCCGGTGGCCGACGAGGCGGTACCACGGCTTCCACGTCCGGAGCAGGATCGCCTTCGCCGGGCGCGACGGGCCGATCGCAGCGGGGGGCCACTTCCTCGGCATCGCCGGGATCCGCCGCGGCCTCAGCCGGCGAGGGCGCCGCCCGCCCTCCAGCCGTCAGTCGCTCGCATCCGCGTACCCGAGCTCTCGCAGGCGTGGACGGATCGTCTCCAGCATGACCGCCTGCTCCCGCGGGGTGAGCATCTCCCGCCACTTGTAGTTCCGGTTCTCCAGCGTCCGGGGCGCCTTCGACCAGTCGTACCGGTCGGGATCGAGGTCGCAGAACGTGAGCAGCCTTCGCAGGCTGCCGTGCACGTCCTCGCAGAACGCCTCGTAACTCAGGGTGACGACGTCCTCGGGCTTGAGACCCGCGGCGGCGTCCTCCACCTCGCGGGTCATCAGCACCCAGGTCTCGGCGATGCCCCGGATGACCGTCTCCGGGTCGGCCAGGGGCCACCGGTACCGCCCGCGCCGCACGTGGCGCTGGAGCTGCTGCTTGCGCGAGCTCACCACCGCGCGGCCATCGCGCCGGACGTGGACGAACACGCAGTCGGGGAAGAGCGCCTTGACCCACGGAAGCCGCATCGAGTTCGCCGGCGCCTTGTTCAGGAAGCGGCGCTTGCCCTGAACCCGCGTGTAGAAGCCGAACATGCCGTGGATGCGACGCCGATCGGCCTCGGTGAGGGCCTCGGGTCGAAACCGGTGACTGTACACGTCGCGCCCCATCAGATAGGGCCGCCGGTGGTAGTACGCCGGGTCCCAGACGGCGTTCGCCTCGCTCCACTGCGCGAGGTCCGGGTGCTGCCCGAGCAGACGAGCCAGGATGGTGGTCCCGGACCGCGGCATCCCGACGATGAAGATCGGACGCGCGAGCCGCGCACGGCGCCCGACCCACCGGTACCACGGCCTCCAGGCGAGGGCGAACGCCGCCCGCTTCAGTCGACGCAGCGGCTCGACGGGAAACGGCGCCGGCCGGCGTTCCGACACGTGGCCCGGGCTCACGGTTCGCGCGCTCCGACTCACCGCGCCTGCGCCGCTCGCCAGCTCGCCGACCGCATCGGGATGAACGCGATGCCGTACCGCAGCAAGCTCACGACGACCCGCGCGCTCGCCATGCCCGTCGCGCCCCACAGGGCCGCCGAGACCGGGTAGGCGATGACGGCCATGGCGGCGTTCAGCAGGCCCATCGCGAACCAGGACGCGACCCGGCCGGCGGCGAGGTACAGCGGGCGGATCCAGAAGAGGCCGAGCTGTATCGCGCCACCCACCAGCGCGATCTGTGCCGGCACGATGGCGCCGGCAAAGGCGTCCCCGAACAACGCCCGGACCGCGGCCGGGACCACGAAGGGAACGGCCAGGGCGACGATCATGGCGGGGACGCCGACGCCGAGCGCCAGCCGGAAGACGAACCGTCTCGGCTGGCGATCGTCCCCCGTGCCGTAGAGGGCGGCGAGCCGCGCATACGCCACCGATTGCAGCGGCTCGACCACGAACCGCTCGCTCTTGGAGAGCGACTTCGCCAGCCGGTAGTAGCCGGTCTCCGTGGGGCCCTGGAAGTAGCCGAGCGCCAGCACGTCCAGCTGCCGCGTGAGGACGGCCAGGAGCTCGCTCAGGTCGCTGTAGAAGAGGAACCTCAGCAGCTCCCGCCGCCGCCCGGAGAGCGCCGCCCACGACCCCTGCAGCCAGGAACCCTGCCACGTCCGCTTGATCAGGCGATGCGCGGGCACGGCGACCAGGACACCCTCCGCGGCCGCCGCCACGGCGTTGCCCCAGATGACCCCGGCCAGGCCGTACCCGGCCGAGACCAGGGCGATCACCAGCACCGCCTCGAGGGCGGCGGTGAGCGCGCGGAGCCAGCCCAGCAGGGCAAACCGCCCCAGCGTCGCGAGCACCGCGCGGGAGGTCGCGACCAGGGATCGGGGCAGGAACGCGGCGGCGTAGAGGACGACCAGCCCGGCGACGCCCGGGGTGCGGACGACGTGCTCCTCGGCCCACCCCGCGGTGGCGGCCGCCGCCAGGAACGTCAGCGACGCGATGACGAAGTCCAGGACATAGCCGACCCGGCACACCGCGAGGGCGCGCGCGGCCTCCTGTCGCGTGCCGAACTCGCCCAGGTACTTGAGGGAGGCCTGTCCCGACCGCGCATCCAGGAGACCGAAGAGGAAGCCCGGATAGGTCATGATGAGGGCCGCCACCCCGTAGAGCTGCGGCCCCAAAGCGCGCGCCACGATGATCGCCTGGGCCAGCGCCAGGGCGCTGCTCACGACGTTGGCCAGGGTCAGCGCCGCGACGTTGGCGAGGAAGCCGCGCGAGATCCGTCGCCGCGCCCGGGTCGCGAGCCCGCCGAGGTCGGCCCGCCAGGACCACGCGCCCTGGGTGACGGCCTCCACGAGCACGGCTTCCGTTTCCGTCCCCATCCGCTCGATGCTGAAGCGCTCGACGGCGGCTTCGCAGCCGAGCCGGGCCAGCTCGCGCCGCCGGTCCGGGTCGGTCAGGAGCTGTCGGATCGCCCGCTCCAGCGCGCCGGGATCCCCGGGTGGGACCAGGAGACCGATCCCCTTCTCGGCCAGCACCTCGTCGGTGCCGCCCACGTCGGTCGCGACGACCGGCACCCCCACCCGCATCGCCTCGAGGACGACGTGCGGGAGGCCCTCGTAGCTCGAGTTGAGGACCAGCAGGTCGCACGCGGCCAGCACCGCGGGGACCTGCCGCTGGTCGAGCCGCCCGAGGAAGCGCACGCGGTGCTCGATCCCGAGGCTCCGGGCCAGCTCGCGCAACCGGCCGCCTTCGGGGCCGTCGCCGACCACGAGCAGCCCCACGTCGTCCCCGAGCGCCCGGAGCACGGGGAGGAGCCCGTCCAGTCCTTTCCAGGACACGAGCCGCCCGACGGTGACCAGCGTGTAGCGGGTCTCCAGCGGCGGCGGCAGGGGGGGGACGGGTTCCGGGGGCGCCGCGGCGTTGTAGATGACCCGCACCTTGCGGGCCCGCACCCCCCACCGTTCGACGCAGCGGGCGAGATACCGGCTCGGGACGATGACGAGGTCGGCCCGACGCAGGCAGAAGTTCCGGAGGGCCTTGGCGATCTCGAGCCCGGGACCGTGGACGTTTTCCTGGAAGGCCTCGAAGCTCTCGGTCACGCGGCGCCGGTTCCTGGCGCGCTCCCAGGCCCAGTCGCCCACCACCTTTTGCACGAGCGGTTTCCGCAGCAGGGCGTTGGCGAGGGCGGCCTCGAGCGGGAGGCCGTTGACGAAGAGCACCTGGGCCCGTCGTCCCAGACGAAGCAAGGTCAGGACGGTACGCAGGAGCCGCACGGGCTTGAACCCGCCGCGCGCGACCCGTATGACGGGAAAGGGATAGCGCCCGTCGTCGTGGGCGGCGCCGTCGCTGAGCGTCACGACGGTGACCCCGTGTCCCCGCTTCGCGAGCTGGCCGGCGATCGCCGGGACATACGTGGCGGGGCCGCCGACGTCCGGGGGAAAGATTCCCGTGACGATCAACAGGTCCACGCGACCGTCCGGCGGGGCGGCCTCCGACGCGGACAGCCCCGGACCGCTCCCGGCGCTCGTCTGTCGGTCCCCGGCCCCGCTCAGCCCCACGGCAGCTTCCGCCCGATCAGCGACTCGAGACCCCGCTTCTGCTCGTAGAGCGTCTCGACCAGGTATTCCCGGATTCCCTCCGGGATGCGCGGAGGGGCGCCGGGATGCACGGGCGCGGCCACGCTCTCGGCGTCCAGCCGGAGGTCGGGATCCACCCCCAGGAACCGGTACAGCTCCCGCAGCACCCCCACGGCGTTCGTCGACAGATCTTCGGTGACGCACACGAACAGCTGTCGCCGGTCGTAGAACGTGAGCCAGTTCGTCAGGCAGGTGAAGTAGTCAGAGGCACGCGCGATCTGGGGCAGCTCGAAGAAGCGGACCAGCTCGGTCGGGGAGGCCTGGTCCACCGGCTTCCCGTTGATCCGCGGAAAGCTCCGGCTGGCCTGCGACCAGGCTCGCAGGACGGGATCGCGCATCATGTACAGGATGCGTCCCTCCGGGATCCAGGCGTGGACGAGGGCGATCTGCGCCAGGGGCAGCACCGCGTACGACGGCGAGATCTCCCCGGTCACCTTCCCCCGCAGCGCGCCGACGGCGAACCGACTCGCGTACCGAAGCCGGGCCTCGAGCTCGGACCCGAGGAACGGGACGCGCCGCTTGTGGAAGCGGTGGTCGAAGAACTTGAGCTCCTTGGTCCGCGGCGTCCATACGGCGGGATGCCGCCTCAGGTTTTCCCAGAGCCACGTCGTCCCGGCCCGCCCGGCGCCGATGCCGAGGAACGTCGGCATCGCCGCACCCAGGAGCCGCCGCAGGATCGCGCCGTCACGCGCCACGCGATCGAGCCCGTCGGCGGGACCGCCACACCACCCGCTCGTCCCGCAAGAAGATCAACCGCTCGCGCGGAAGCCCGAGACCGGCGAGCTCCGCGAGGGCGCGCGCCGGCTCCTCGAACGTCGCGACGATGATGCGATCGTGCGGCTCCTCCGCCAGGTCCCGCGCGGGGCGCACGCGCATGCCGAGAAAGCTCGCGGCCGGCTGTCGGTCGAAGACGCCCACCGGCTCGAGCCCGAGCTCCTTGAGCGTGAGGTAGGCGACCTCCGCCGCCTCCCCGGTGCCGTAGAGCGCGATGCGCTTGACCCCGTCCTGCGCCAGCGGCGTGAGCGTCGTCCGGAGCGTCTCGCGCGCCTGCCCGTAGAGCCGGAGCGAGTAGCGGAGGTAGTCGTACGCGAGGCGAGTCTTTTCCGCGACGCCCCGGGGCGTGACGAGATACCGGATCCGGTGAGGCGGGATGGTCCGGATCTTGATGTAGCCCTTGCGGGTGAGCCGCTTCAGGTAGAGGTTCGTCAGGCCGAGCGCGATGCCGAGCCGTCGCGCGAGGGCCCGCTGCGTGAACGGGCGCCCTTCGGCGATCGTCTGGAGGATCTCGAGTTCGCGCCGAGCCCCCGAATCCACGGCGTTCAAAGATTGAACAACTCGTCCGGGGCTGTCAAGAGAAAAGGCCGCCCGGGGCTCAGGGACCGCCGACCCGGCGCAGCCGGATCCGGTCCACGTACGCGTGCTGGACCCGCCCGGCTCCCCGGTGGTCCAGGACCTCGGTGAACCGGAGCACGAGGACGGGGTGCGCGAAGCTCGTCCGCACCCGCGCCACGTACTCCTCCCGGACCCACTCCCCCCGCCCGGCGCGGAGCGTCCACACCTGGATCGGGCGGTCGTCCAGCCACAGGGCCATCCGGGGCGCGAGGCCCGTGGTCGTGAACCCTCCCGCCACGATCCGGATCTCGGTGGATCCGGGCCAGGTCACGACCCGCTCCGACACCTCTCCCTCCTGGGTCATGACCCACAGGATCGGCTGGTCCTGTTGCGAGCCGAATTCGAGGCCCGCCGAGTGACGCATCCCCTCGGCTTCGAGCGAGGAGGTCGGCACGAGAAACGCCGCGCCCAGCCAGAGCACGGCGAGGCTGGCCAGGACGGCCGCCGTCCGGCCGGGACCTTCGAGCACGGCCCCGCGTCCCCAGCCGGGCGGGGGCGGGGCCGAGCGCCGGGCGCACCGGATCGACGCGAGCAGGAGCCCGAGCCCGCCGAGCCCCAGCGCGACCCACGTCCAGGGGGTCGGCGCTCGCAGCGAGGGCAGGAAGCGGCTGAGATCGAGCTCCAGCCAGGCCCCGGCCACCTGCACCAGGGTGGAGCGGCCATCCAGGTCGTTGTAGCGCCAGAAGGGGACCAGCGCGAGCAGGAAGGCCACGCCCACGCTCCACACCAGCCACACCGTGTTGAGGGTGGCGAGCGCGCGGCCGCGGCAGCGATCGAACACCTCGGCCACGAACGGCGCGAGGAGTGGCGTCGCGCCGAGGATGAACCGCGGCGGAGGCGTCCAGCCGGCGTCCCACTGCGCCCAGCGCACCTTGAGGAGCACCGCGAGGTACAGCACGACGCACACGAGCAGCCCGCGCACGGCTGCCGGCTGACGGCGGCGGAGGAGGAGGACGCCGGGGACGGCCAGGACCCAGTGCGGACCGTAGAAGAAGAGGCCGAACTCCTGGTCCACGAACAGGCCGAGGGCGGCGAACGGAATGTACGCATTGCCGTACAGGAGGGCGTCCTTGAGCGTGGGGAGCCGACGAAGATGGCGAAAGACGAGGGGGAAGGGGTTGCGCCAGGCCACCAGGGCGGCCCCCGCGAGCAGGCCTGCGGCGGCGGGCGCCGCGACGAGGAACCGGTGGGAGGCCAGCCGACCGATGGCCCAGCCCAGCAGGCCGACGGCCAGCGGAGCGTAGCGCTCCTTGAGGAGCACCATGAACGCCGCGGCGCCCAGGACGATCGCGAACTCCCGCCACCGCCGGCCCCCCAGCCGGAGGATCGCGCGCACCCCGATCACGGCGGCGAGCGCCCCAGGAATCTCCGGGTAGAGATGGGCGGAGTTGACGATGATCGGCGGCGTGAAGGCGAGGACGAGCCAGGCCCAGAAGGCGGCGGGTCTCGAGGCGCCCAGGTCGCGGCACAAGCGGTAGACCTGCACGCCGAGCAGCGCCGCGGCCAGCGCGATCGTCCAGGTGGCTCCCAGCCGGGCGCCGAGCGGGTAGCCCGGGACCAGCGCGCCGACGACGGCGTAGCCGGGCAGCAACAGCATCGGGAAGCCGACGTGCCGTTCGGTCCAGGTCGCGGGGCTCGGCCGGCCCCAGTAGAAGCGCGCGTAGTGTCGTTGCTCGACGTTGTTCGCGATCTCCAGGTCGCCGTCGACCAGGAGGCTGTGGGTGTTCAAGAGATACTTGTGCTCGTCGCCGGCCGTGGAGACCGCCGTCACGACGTACGGGGTCAGCAAGAGATACGGCAGGAGGGCGGCGAGGAAGAGCTGACGCCCGGTCGCCGGCGGGTCGCCATCCTCGGTGTCTCCCGCCGGCGAGAGGAAGAACCCGCGGTAGAGCGTGACGAGGAGCAGGAGAGCCTTCCCGAAGAGCAGCCCCAGGTAGAGGGCGGCGAGCGGAACCCGCCAGGCGCCCAGCCCCTTGCCCGCGATCATCAGGAGCGGGAACAGGACGAGGAGGCCGTAGCTCCATCCGTCCCATGCCAGGGCGGCGCCCGTGATCGCCGCCGCCCTCTCGCCGCGCCGGCTCCATCGCCAGAAGAGCCGGTGGACCAGGGTGAAGCCCAGATAGAGCGCGGGCAGCGCGAGGGCGAAAAACCACCGCCAGAGCCCGGGAAACGGGGCGTCGAGCGGACCACCGAGCGCGGGGAGCCCGAGGGCGGCCCACAGCAGGAAGACGAGCCAGCCCGTCGCACCCGCGGCGCCCGCCGCGGCGGGGAGCGACCACCCCCCGTTCACGCGCGGGGTCGCCGCCCCGGCCCCGTCGTCCGGCGCGCCCGGCC